>CAYRCM010000006.1:0-59064 GCA_964422715.1 uncultured Myxococcales bacterium
GGGCGCAGCAGCAGGCACGCGACCACCACGCCCGCCACAAGACCCAGGACCCCGGCCACCGCGGGCCGACCCCAGGCCGGGCTCAGCGCCACCGGCGGACGCACGGCTAGCGGCCGGCATTGCGCCGGGCGCTGCGCCCGCCACGCCCGCTGCGTGCCGAGGCGTTCTGGGCCGCGGCCTTGCCCGGCACGGCCGTCACGGTGGCAGGCTGCCAACTCGACGGGATGCGTTTGCGCAGCGCCCAGACGACCCCAACGATGCCCGCAAGCGCCGCCGGGAGCGAGAGAATCTGGCCCATCGTCAGCGGGAAACTGCTCGGGATACCCTCGTATTCCTTGAAGAACTCAACGAAGAAGCGCCCCGCGAAGTAGACGACGAAGAAGACGCCGATCAGCAGCCCGCGGGGGCGCTTTTCGCGCCCGCAGAGACGGTCGACCGCGAGCAGTGTCAGAAACACCAACACGCCCAGCGCGACCTCGTAGAGCTGACTCGGATGGCGCAGCGGCAGCGTCTCGATGTCGACGTTGCTCGCGTTCTTGAGTTGGCCGAGTTCGAACCGGACGAAGCGCACGCCCCACGTCTGGTCGGTGAGCCGGCCCACGACCTCGCCGTTCAGGAAGTTGCCAATGCGCACCGCGGTGGCCCCGAGGGCAGCCGAAAACGAGAAGCGGTCGAGGGTTTCGAGATACGACTGTTTTTGGCGCCGCGCGAAGATGGCGAGGCCGATGAGCAGCCCGATCGTGGCCCCGTGGCTCGCGAGGCCACCCTTCCAGAACTGCAACACCCAGAGTGGATCGTGAAGCGCGCGCATCGGGTCGTAGAAGATGACGTGGCCAAGCCGCGCGCCGACGAGCACGCTGATGACGCCGATGATGAGCAGGGGCTGGGCCTGAGCGTCGGTGCCACCGGCCCGGCGTACTTGCCAGCGGAACAGGTAGAAACCGCCGAGCAGCATTGCGACGAAGATGACGCCGTAGTAGCGCAAGGCGAGAGAGCCAATACGAAAAATCTCGGGATCGAAATCCCAGGTGAACTGGATCACCGACGCCTCCAAAAACGCATCGCCCTCGGACTGCGCGGGGCGCGCGGCGGCGGGCCGACGGCCCGCTGCGCCGTGGCGCGGCCGCTCAATGGTGCGCGAGCGTAGCACGGCCCTCGGGAGCCGCCAACCGCGCAGGCGGGGCTGGCCCCCGGGGCCCCGCGCCGCGGACATGCCGAGCGGCGGGCCGGAACGCGCCGAACCTCAGTATCCGACGTTCAATTGGCGGGTTGCAGGATGCAGCCAAAGCGCCGCGGCGTCGCCCTCGGGGCCGCCTTCGGGCGTGCGCAGCCGCCGCACTTCGATGCGACTCGGCGTGGCTTCGAGATGCAGGATGGTGTCGATCTGGGATTGCACGCGGGCCACCGGTTGGGGCAGGCCGGTCGGCGGGTCGAACGGCTCGTGGCGGTGGGTCAGCACCGAGAGCCACAGCGCGGCATGCGCGTCGGCCACGGCGGCCCGCAGCGCAGCCAGTTCGCCCGGCCGCCCCTCGTCGAGCGCGTGGCCGTCGATGACAACGAGTTCGGGCCGAAAATCCATGTGTTCGGCCACGAAGGTGAGGGCGTTGCCGAGTCGCTGCGGCGTGAAGCTGCCGTCGAGGTAGCTGTAGATGAGGCGCCGCCGCTCGGTTTCGAGGCGCAGCCGCTCGCTCGCCCCGGCGGCCGAACTCGGGCGCAGGGGTTCGAGCCGTTCTTCGTACGCCTGGCGCACCCGCGCGATCGGCAGGTCGAGGGCGATGTGCAGGACCCCGTGACCCTCGACGAGATGCGCCAGGGCAAGCTGCACGAGGCACGCGCTCTTGCCGCCGCCCGCTCGTCCGGTGACGACCCCGAGGCGCCCCGGGTCGAAAGCGCCCGGCAGCGCATAGCGGATGCGCGCGAGGATCGTGGGCGACTCGTTCGGCTGACTCTCCATGGGGGGCTCCTTCCCTCGCTGCAACCGGCCGCGCGCGAGGCGCGGCGCCGATTGCCCGGGCAACCTATTCGGCCGCGCGACGCCGGGCGCGCTCCGCGTATTTCTTGGTGAGTTCGAGGTGCACGGATGCCGGGACCGGGGCGTGACGCGCGAATTCCATTGTGAATTCGGCCTTGCCCTGCGTCGCGGAGCGCAGGTCGGTCGCGTAGCCGAACATCTCGGCGAGCGGCACCTCGGCCTCGACGACGCAGAACCCCCGGTTCTCGGTGCTGCCGACGATCATGCCGCGCCGGTGCATGAGCGTGCGCAGCACGGCGCCCTGGAACTCGTTCGGTCCTTCGACAGCCACCCGCATGACGGGTTCGAGGATGCTCGGCTGGGCATCCATGTACGCCTGACGGAAGGCCCCGCGCGCCGCCGCCTGGAAGGCCATCTCCGAGGAGTCGACGGCGTGCGCCTGACCGTCCTCGACGACCACGCGCAGCCCGGTCACCGGAAAACCGATGAGCAGGCCGCGGTCGATCATGGCGCGGAACCCCTTCTCGACTGCCGGAATGAATGCCGTCGGGATGTTGCCGCCGAACACGTCGTTCACGAATTCGAAGTCGCCGCCGTCATCGAGGGGCTCCAGGTAGCCGACCACGCGGCCGAACTGGCCCGAGCCGCCGGTCTGCTTCTTGTGCAGGTAGTTGAACGGCGCGCGTCGGCTGACGGTTTCGCGGTAGGCCACCTGCGGCGCGCCGGTCTCGACTTCGGCCTTGTACTCGCGGCGCATGCGTTCGACGTACACATCGAGGTGCAGTTCGCCCATGCCCGCGATGACCGTTTCGCCGCTTTCGGCATCGATCTCGACCCGGAACGTCGGATCCTCGCGGGAGAACCGCTGCAGCGCCTTGGACATGGCCATCTGTGCGCGGTTGTCCTTGGGCTTGACCGTCAGTTTCATGACCGGCTCGGGTACGTGCATGCTGGTCATCGTGGCCCGCAGCCGGCCGTCGGTCAGCGTATCGCCGCTCGCGCACTCGGCCCCAAAGAACACGACGATGTCGCCGGCGCTCGCCGCGGCGACGTCTTCCATCTCGTCGGCGTGCATGCGAACCAGGCGCCCCACCTTGATCTTCTGGCTGCTGCGCTGGTTGATGACCGTGTCACCCTTGTGCACGCAACCCTGGTAGACGCGCACGTACGTCAACTGGCCGTAGCGGCCTTCCTCGATCTTGAAGGCCAGCCCCAAAAACGCCGCCTCGGCGGTCGGCTCCACGAGCCGCTCTTCGCCGGACTCGGTGTCGATGTAGCGCGTCTGCACTTCGTTCGGCGCGGGCATGTAGCGCTTGACGGCGTTGAGCAGCGGCTGGACCCCCTTGTTCTTGTAGGCCGAACCCATGAGCACGGGGGTGACGTGCAGAGCGCACGTGGCTGCGCGCAGGGCGCGATGCACGATGTCCGGCGTGACGCAGCCGTCGAGCAGCGCTTCGGTGAGTTCGTCGGACGTGAGCGACAGCGCATCGAGCAGGGCGTCACGATGCGTGTTCGCGGCGGCCTGAAGCTCAGCGGGAATGGGACCTTCGCGCACGTCGGCCCCGCCGGTTCCCTCGAAGTACACGGCCTTCTGCTCGACCAGGTCGACCACCCCGCGGAAGTCGGCCTCGGCCCCGATGGGCAGCTGCAGCAGCACCGGTTGGATGCCAAGCTTTTCGGTGAGTTGGCGCGCCACGCGCAGCGGGTCGGCGCCGGAGCGGTCGCTCTTGTTGATGAACACGAGCCGCGGAATGCGGTAGCGCTCCATCTGCCGGTTGACGGTCAGGGTCTGGCTCTGCACGCCCGCAACGGCGCACAGCACGAGCACCGCCGAGTCGAGCACGCGGAGCGCCCGCTCGACCTCGATCGTGAAATCGACATGCCCCGGCGTGTCGATGATGTTGATGCGGGCGCCGTCCCACTCGCAATGCGTGGCGGCCGACTGGATGGTGATGCCGCGCTCGCGTTCGAGCTCCATCGAGTCCATCTTGGCGCCGACGCCGTCTTTGCCCTTGACCTCGTGGATCGCGTGGATGCGGTGCGTGTAGAAAAGGATGCGTTCCGTCAGCGTGGTCTTGCCGGCGTCGATGTGCGCGCTGATCCCGAAGTTTCGGAGCGCTGCGATGTCGCCTGCCATGATATCCACCCGTTCCAGCCGACGCGTGCCTCCCGCGGGTGCGCGGATGAGCCCACCGGCGAAGGGGGGCCATTTACAGGGTAGCCGGAGTCCTGTCAATCGTTGGAGGGGCGGCGAACGAGCCGGAGCCGGCTTGCGCTACCGCACAGCGTGGCGAGCGAGGGCCCGGCCAAGGTCGGCGCGGGGTCCAAGAAACACGAAACCGTTGCGATGCATAACCTTCGCGCCGTCCGTCGCGCCGAGGCGCTCGGGACCGCGGAAGAAGCACCGCAACGGCGTCGTGACGCGTTGCAGCTTTGGCTCAGCTTACTTCGCTTCGCCGCCGCCTTCACCGCCGGCCGCACCCTCGAGCTTCTTCATCTGCTCGAGAGCGGCTTCGCAGGCCTTGTTGTCCATCTTCTCGTAGCCGGCGTTCTTGATGCCGTCTTCGCACTGCTTCTTGGTGTCGCCCTCGAGCTTCGAGCAGGCTTCCATGGCCTTCTTCTCGAGGTCTTTGCAGGCCTTGCCGCCGCAGCCCATGAGCAGCCCGCCGGAGAACGCCACAGCCAAAACCAGGGACGCGATTCTTCTCAGTGTCATGCTTGCCATCCTTTCATGCCGTGTCTGGCCTCTTCGGGCTGGCGCGTCCGTGGCAAGCGCCACGCCTCCTTCGCTCAGACGCCAGCCGTCTGGGTTGACCCCCTTCGGTCGGGCCATATATGCCAGTGTCTGAGGCCGTCGTCAACGGTTCTTGTGAGGTCTGCGCCACTTTCCGCGCACGATTTTGTGGCGATCGGAAATTTATTGATGCATTTCAAAAGGTTATCTAGGGGCGCGGCGGGGCTTTGACGGCGTCTTTGGTGGCCGCCGCGGGAGCACGGCGGCCACGCAGGCGCTCCGCGAAGTCGCGAAATCGGGGCTCCCACTGCGGTGCGGCCAGTTTGCCGCGCTCGATGACGCGCAGCGCAGCCTCGTCGCGACCCGCCTCGGCCAGCACGACGGCAAGGTCCCAGTACGGGTCGGGCCACAGCGGCTTGAGGGCGATGGCCCGGCGCAGGGCCTCGGCGCCGGCATCGGTCTGGCCCTGGCGCGCGAGGCAGAGGCCAAGCCCTTTCCAGGCGTAGGCGTGGTCCGGAGCCACGTCGAGGGCCCGACGGCAGCACGCCTCGGCATCGGCGTAGCGGGCCTGCTGGAACCGCGCGAAGCCCAGGAGATCGAGCGCGTGCAGATTGCGCGGGTCGGTGGCGAGCTGCGCTTCGAGACACGCGACAGCGGCCGGGATGTTGCCCTGCTTGATCAGCCGGTCGGGGCTCAGAGAAGGCTCGGCCGACGCGGGACGGTCCTGCGGGTCATGCGGCGATGTCATGGGGGCTACTCCTCGTCCGACGCCGCGCTGCGGCGGGACACGTCGGGGGCTGACGACGGAACCGGGGGTGACCACGCGGTCCACGCCGGTCGAGGCGCGGCGCTTCGGGACGACGGCCAGGCCGCACCGGCCAGGCGACCGTGTGGCGCGTGAACGGCGGCGCGGACGGCGCCGTGCCGTCCGCAAGGCGCGCGCGCCAGTCTTCATCGGTCATGGGTCCGGCAGCCACGAACTCGTTGTAGCTCGCGACGGCGCCGCGCGCGAGCAACGTCCGCCGACCGAGCGGGACCGCAACGAGCAGCAGATCGATGGGCCCCGTGGCGGCGAGCAAGGGTTGCTTGCGGCCGGTCTCCGGGTCGCCGAGGACGTAGACGTCGGCGACCATGGGCACGGGGTCGGCGCGCAGACGACCAGAGCCGGCGATGAGTGTCTCGAACGCGGCGCCGATTTCGCTCAGAAACGCGTGATCGGCGCGCGAGAGTGGCGCGCCCGCGAGCGTTGCCCTGGCGCAGTCGCCGAGGCGGCCGAGCAGCGCGGCGCCCGACGCGAGCAACGTGGCGGCCGAGGGAACGCGGCGCGGGCCGGCGGCGTGCGCGCCGGCCAGGTTGCGGAAGAGCCGGTTCAGGTCGGCGAGCACCCCCGCAAGTTCAGCGTAGAGTTCGGGCAGCGGTTCGACGAAGCCGGCCCGGGCCGGCGGCAGGGCGTCTTCGTCGCCACCCTCCATCCACACGATGGGCGGCTCGACGTAGAGCAGCGTGTCGTGCCGCAGTGTCGCCCATGCCGCTGCCGCCGTGACCAGCGCGTGATCGGCCCAGGCGGCGCTCGTCTGGTAACGCGCGTAGCCCTGCGGGAACGGCCGTACGACCCAGCGCAGCGCGTAGAGCCAGCGCGTGGCGAGCGTCGGGGACGTCGCCCAACGGCCGGAGCGAAAGGCCTCGGCCACCCGGTCGAGCTCGAGCGGCAGCCCGGCGAAGCGGGCAGCGTCGGGCGCAAGCCAGTGGCGGGCTCGTTCGGAGCCGAGCGCCGACAGCACATCGAGGACGCTCGGAAACGGCCGCAGGCCGGGGTCGACGCCGGCTCTGAGCACGTCGCCGTCCGGTGCGCGCCGCCGGCCCAGCAGGCTCGCGGCCTCGCAGCCGCTCCACGCGGGTGGCAGCCCGGAGAGTCGGTCCCAGGCGGGCGCCGCCCCGAGCATGCCCTGGAGGCGACGGGCGAGCGCCACCGCGTCGCAACCGTCGCTCTGGCCGATGAGCGCGCCGAGCAACGCATCGAACTTGGAGAGGATGTCGCGCCCGCGAGGCGTGGCCGCCGCAAGCGCGACGAGAACCGCCTGGTCGCCCCCATCGGCGAGCGCCGGCGCGCTCAGCCAACGCAGCGCGCGGAAGTAGCGGCCGAGCAGGGGGTTGCGCGTGTAGTGGCCGCGTGGCGCATAGTCGGCGTAGCGCGGGGCCGCGGTCTCGATGGCCGCCACGGTCCGCGTGACCTCGGGGTCTTCGGCCAGCGGCGCCGCGCCCTCGCCGGCGAGGAGTGCCTGTGCGATGGCCAGGTGCCACCGAACACGAGCGAGGCTCGGACGCAGGGACTGCGGCAAGCCGGGCGCGCCGTCGGTTGCGGCCTCGGCGAGCTGTTCGACGAGCACCGCGAGGGCGGGCGCAAGCAGGGCTTCCTCGGCCTCTTGGAGCGCGCGTTCGAAGAGCAAGTGGGCCGCGTGCAGCGCGGCGTCGGCGGTCACGAAGGACGGGATGCCGCGGTATTGGTTTTCGAGGTACAGGCTGTGGTAGGCCTCGGGCGGCGCGGACGGCCGCAGGACGACGAAGCCCTGGCTTGCGAGCAGACCCTTGGCGGCCGCTGGAATCCGAGAGAAACTCTTTAGATTCGAAATATTGCGCAAGTCCCGCTGCACAACGGCGGGACGCACCGCGGCCGCCATGCGCTCGCCGAACGGCGGCGCCGGGGACAGGGCGGGCGCGGGGGCGCCAAACCCGTCGAGCCGGAGCGCGGGTGGCTCGCGCGCGGCGGCCGCGATGGCCGGGACGGCCTCGGGCGGCAGGTCGAGCGCCCGCAGGCCGAATCCCTGCCACCGATAGGCGCGCGTGAGGGGCCCGCTCGTGGCCCATTCGCGTACGACGACGTCGCAGAGGCCGTTGCCGTCGGCGTCGCAGAGGCCGAACGCTTCGAGCGCGCCCGCCCCCGCGGTGCCGAGAAACCGCGGGGTGGGCGGCAGCCCCCCGAACACGAAGAGACGCCGCCGCAACGTGGGGTCGTGGTCGCCCCCCACGGTGAGGGAGACGAGGATCTCGGCGCGCCCGTCGCCGTCGAGGTCGCCAAGACATGCCTGGTGCACGAGGACCGCCGGAACGGGCAACGCCACCCGGTCCTGCCCTGCGACCAGCACCACGCCTCCGGGGCTTGCTTCGAGGCGCTCGGGGCGGGCGTCGCCGTCGACGTCCGCTTCCTGCGGGCAGACGGCAACAGCGGTATGGGGCGTCGCGGGCGCGGTGAGCGCCGCGAGGACAAGTGCGAGCTGGGCAAGCATCATCGCCTCTGCCCCTCGACCGGAGACCCAGGCGCCACGCCCCGAATGCGCAATCGGCGCAAGGCGCCCCGCGGCGCCGCGCGGCAGGACGACGGCTACTGGCGGTGGAGGGCGCGCGCGCGACCTTCCTCGTGCAGCCACTCGTTCTGACTGCCGGCGACGTCGCCGAACTTCGTGCACTGGGCCTTGGCTTTTTTCGCCATCAATTCAGCATGTTCTTCGTCGGGAACGAAGGCCACGATGCGGCAGATGCACGATTCGCCGTCGACGAGACGCCACGGGAAGGCCCCGATGACGGCGCGCCGATTGAGCATGAGGTCGATGTCGCCGCCCAGGCACTCGGCGTGCACGATGCCGTGGTTGAACATCTCGATGTGCATGAGCTGGTACTTGCCGTCATCGAAGAACTCGTCGAGCGGCTTGTTGTAGCGGGCGCGGAAGTGCGCGTCGGCCTGTTTGGCTTCGCGCGGCATCCACTGGCGAATGATGGTGTTCATGGGATGGTCGGCGCTGCCGCAGTCGACGCCAATCCAGCGCAACTGCTTGCGCCGGCACCATTCGGCGAACTCGCGGTCGGGCCCCGGATGCTTGACCATGTAGGCGATTTCGTGGGCCGTCGGTTGGTCCCAGCCGTAGTGATGGAACCCCGTGTGGATGATGAGGATGTCGCCCTGTTTGACCTCGACGCGTTCCTCGACCATCGCCGAGGTGTACACGTCGTAGGGCCCCACGGCGTCGGACAGGTCGACCACGACGCCCTCGTGCATGAGGTAGTCGAGTGGCAGCGAGGCGATGTCGCGCCCCGGCGTGAAGAAGTGGATTTCGCCGTCGAGATGCGTGCCCACATGGTTCGAGTGCGTGAGCAGCTGCCCGTTCGCGCCGTTCGGCGCCAGCCGCTTGAAGTACTTCATCTGGAGCGGTTCGTACGTGGGCCAGGCGGGCGTGGCGATGCCGAGCGGAATGGACAGATCGATCGGAAGCATACGCAGTCTCCTTGCCGGTCACGAGGCCGTGCAGTGTCGGACGAAGGCTTCGAGCGCCGCATCGAAGCACGGCCAGGGTGGATTGACGAGCCCGGCGCCCACCTGACCGACTCCCGCGAGCCGGTGGGCGATGCCGGTGTTGATGCGAGGCAACAGGCCCAATTCGGCGACCCGGCGCACGTCGATGCCGCTCGGCGTGCCGACGAAGCCGAGCGCCGGCAACGTCCAGGTCGGATTGCGTCCGACCGTGATGCGGGCCATGTCGCGCGACGTGGCGAGCGCGAGTTCGCTCGTGCCGCCGACGAACTGCACGATGGCGGGGGCCGCCGCCATGGCGAAGGCGCCGATGCCGGCCGTTTCGGTGATGGCGCTGTCGCCGATGTCGGGGTTGGCGTCGGCGGCCGAGAAGCCGGGGAAGTAGAGCCCCTCGACCACGCCCGCCGGCCCCGTGAACCACTGGCCCGGCAGACTCGCGACCTGGATGCCGAAATCGGTGCCGTTGCGCGCCATGATGGTCAGCATGGAGGCATACGGAACCCCCTCGGCCGCGAGCAGCATGCACTTCGCCGCAGGCATGGTGAGGTTCAGGAAGAAGTGATCGTTCGCGTGGATGAACTGGAGCACGCGTGCAAGGTCGCGCCGGTCGCCACCAAGGCTGACGAGCGTAGGCGCAAGTTCGCGGAAGAGCAGCGACGTGCCGGCCCGGTTGCGGTTGTGCCCCTCGTCGCCCATCTGAAGCGCCTGGGCGATGAGGGCGCGCAGGTCGATGGGCCCGCGCACGGCAAGCGTTTCGGCCAGTACCGGCGCCAGAACCGAGGCCATGAAGCGCAGCCGTTCGAGCACCTCTGGACCGTAGGCGCCGTAGCGCAGCACCTTGCCGAGGCCCTCGTTGAGCGTACAGAAGGTGCGCCGGCCGGCCCCGCCGGGGGAGCGGTCTTCCAGGATCCAGACCGGCATGGACGGTGTCATGAGACCGGCCATGGGCCCGACGGCCTGGTGATGATGGCAAGGCTCGAAGCGCACCGCTCCGGCTTGGGCGAGCCGTTCGGCCTCGCGGGGATGGTCGGCGCGGCCTTCGAGGAGCAAGCCGCCGATGATGGCCCCCTTCAAGGGCCCGGACATGCGCGCCCATTCGATGGGTGGCCCCGCGTGGAGAAACAGGTCGTCGGCCATGCCGGGCACCACATCGCGGGCCGTGGCGACACCGACGAGGTGCGGCTGCGCGCTGAGGAAGCGGCCCAGCGCCTCGGCGTTGGCGCGGTCGATGCGCTCGGCGAGCCCCGGCTCGGCCAGCGTTTCGACGAGCCTGAGCCGATCGAGGTCGCCCCCGGCCGGCGGACGGAAGTCGGCGACGTGCACCGTCGCGCCCTGCGCGCGCGGGGCGTCTGCAACAGCGTCGATGCCCACGTGCACGACGTGCGGGCGGGCCCGGAGGTCGTGGAGGGCGCGTTCGAGGTTCATGGGGCGCTCCTGTGGGGCTGGGTGAGGCTCTGCACGGCCACGTGGGCCGCCTCGGCAGCCGACGGCGTGACGACGATGCCCGCCGCGCGCAGCACCTGGGCCTGCCGCTCGCGGTCCTGCGGGTCGTGGCGGGTGCCGCACAGCGAACAGACGACCGTCAGGGGCCCGGACCGAGATTCGCGCGCCTTCACCACGGCCGCAACGAGTTCGGGGGCCGGATCGGCATGCGCGCCGTCGCCGAGCACGAGGTCGAGGAGCAGCACGGATACCGCGGGGTCGGCCCCGACGCTCACGACGAGCGCCGCCCGCAACGCCTGGTCGATCATGGGGTGGGGCCGGCCGACCGTGTAGACGTCGTCGCCCGTGTCGACGAGCAGGTGGGCCGTGCCGCCAAGCGGCTGGCCGGGGCGCAACGGGGCCGTGGGCGCGGCCACGGCCAGTCCGGCGCGTTCGAGGACGCACTGGGCCTCGGCGGCGAGCGAGCCGCCACCGAACAGCCCGACGAGCCGGCCGGTCGCGGCGGCAGCGGCAGCAGCCGGGGCGGCAACCGCGGGCCCGATGTCGGCGCCGTGCGCAAGGGCCGCGGCCCACCGCGCCGCCTCGTCGAGGCTCGCGGCGTAGCGCACCCCGTCGCGGGCGGGCGCGGCGGCGCTTCCGAGGTAGCGCACGACCACGGGCTTGCCGAGGTCGCGCGCGACGGCGTGCAACGCCTCGGCCACGGCCGGGTCGGGGTGTTTGGCAACGAGCACGATGACGCGCGTGTCGGCGTCGGCGGCGAGCAAGCGCAACGCGAACTCGCTCATGCAGCCGCCCACCGCCGCGGAGAGGTCGCGGCTGCCCGTGCCGATGGCGTGCGAAACCCCGACGTCCTGGGCATCGAGGAGCGCCATGACTTCCTGCATGCCCGTGCCCGACGCGCCGACCAGGCCCACGGGCCCCGACCGCACGCGATTCGCAAAGCCAAGCCCGACGCCGTGCCAGACGGCCGTGCCGCAGTCGGGCCCCATGAGCAGCAGGCCGGCGGCGACCGCCCGGCGTTTGAGGCGCACTTCGTCGGCGAGCGGCACGTTGTCACTGAACAGGAAGACGTGCCGCCCGGCGTCGAGCGCCCGCCCGGCCACGAAGGCCGCGTAGGGCCCGGGCACCGCGATGGACACGAGATGGGCCTCGGGGTGCGCCGCGAGCGCGGTGCGCCAATCGAGGCGCTCGACCCCGGGCGCCGCGCTCACGGTCCCCGGCGCCGCGGCGCCGGACAGTTGCCGCTGGGCTTCGGCGAGGGCTTCGTCGATGACCCCCGGGGCGGCGCCGCGCAGCGCGATGACGAGGTCGAGCGGCCCGGCCGAAGCGAACGCGTCGGCCGCAAAGCCGGCATCGACGAGCAGCTGTCGGTTCATGGGGGTGGCCATGACGACGACCGCCTCGGCGACCCCCGGGGCCGCTGCGAGGTCGCGGCTGAGCCGCATGAGAAAAGCGGAATCGTGGTAGGCGCCGCGAACAACCGTTACCCGTTCCATGTCGTGCCTTTCGTCGCCAGCAGGGCGCGCCCCGTGGCGAGCAAGCCGGTGAGCCAGTCGCAGCCGCTCTGGGCGCCGACGCCCTGCAGACGGCGCGCCGCGCGCCCGAAGCGCAGGGCCGGGGCCGGCGGCGCCCCCAGCACCCGCACCGCCGCCAGCAGGGGCAGCGGAAAGTCTCCATGTGCCGCGTGCGCGAGCATTTGGCAAGCCGTAGGCGTCGTGTCGTGCGGCCGGATCCGGCGCAGCAGGCGGGCCAGCGCAGCAAAAGTCTCGGCCGGCAGCCAACCCGCCGCCACGAAACGCCGCAAGGCCGCCGCGACGCCGGTGAGCAAGTCGTCGCCGGTCGGTGTCAGACCCGGACCGAGCCCCACGAGCGCTCGGGTCGCTGCGGCCCGCCGCTCCGTCAGGGTGGCGGCGGGCTCGGCCGCAAGCAGCGCCGCCAGGAGTTCGTGCAGGGCGGACACACCGCGGCGCATGACCGCCGCGTCGAACGACGCCGCTGGCGCGGGCACCGTGCCGGCCAGGGCCGCCAGCCAGGCCGCCGTGCGCGTGGGCAGGGCGGCCGAAGCCAGCTGCTCCCGCAAGGCCGAAACGCTCGCAAGACAAGGGGTTGCGCTGAGTCGGAGACGCTGGCCGCGGCCATCGAGGCTGAGCGCCGCGGGGGGCGTGCCCGGGGGCAGCAGCAGGAGTTCGACGCCGCGCAGTTGCACCCGCACCCGCGGCGCCGGCAGCGGCCAGGCCGCCGGCCATTCGATGCCCCAGGGCACGAGGCCGCGCGGGCCGCGGAGCAGCGTGAGCGCGCGTCGCGCGGGGGGCAACGGGCGCACGCGGGCCGCGTGGGCGAAGCGGGCGCTCACTTCACCGAGCCAGGGCCGTTCGAGCCGGAGCAAGGCGGCGTCGAAGCGCCGCAGGGTCGGCTGGGGCGCGCTCACGCGCGCTCGTCCCGGGCCCGTTTCTCCTGGATCGCCCGCTGGACCTTCTCGGCCGTGATGGGCAGTTCGTGGATGCGAATGCCGCACGCGTCGTAGAGCGCGTTGGCGATGGCCGCCGGCGTGGGAATCATGGTGTGCTCGCCGATGCCGCGCGCCCCGTACGGACCGTCGCGCTGCGGCGTCTCGACGAAGTGCGCTTCGAGCGAGGCCGGCACGTCGCTGGCAGTCGGAATCTTGTAGTCCATGAGGCTCGCATTGCGCACGCGGCCGGTTGACGTGTCGAGGAGGAGCTCCTCCATCATGCCCGTGCCAAGCCCCTGCACGATGCCGCCGTAGGTCTGGCCGCGGATGAGTCCGGGGTGCACCACCCGCCCGACGTCGTAGCAGGCCACCACGCGCTCGACGGTGTACTGGCCGGTTTCGGGGTCGACGACGAGTTCGACGCCCTGCGCACCAAACGTCCACTTGGCGACGGGCTTGCCGCTCTGGCTTGTCTCGGGGTCGAGGAACAGCAGGCCATCGGGCACGAACGCCCCCGTGGCGGCCACCGGCCCGCCGATGGTGTGCCCGTCGGGGAACTGGTAGCCCATGACGAGGGCGGCGAGCGGCACACTGCGCCCGCTCGGCGGATGCACGACGCAGCCGCCCCGGAGCGCCAGCGAGTCGGGCGCCACGCTGAGCACTTGCGAAGTCATGTCGAAGAGTTGCGCCTTGATGTTGGCGGCGGCGCGCAGGATGGCGTTGCCGGTGGCCCAGGTCTGGCGGGAGGCCACCGTCTGCCAATCGTACGGCGAGAGGTCGGTGTCGGGCTGGCCGCGCACGCGGATGGAGTCGAAGGGGATGTCGAGCGCCTCGGCGGCGAACTGCGCGGCGACCGTAGCGAGCCCCTGACCGATGTCGGTTCCGCTGATGAGCACGTCGAGCATGGTGTCTTCGGCGAACTTGAGGACGACGGCCGACGCGGCATTGTTGGGCATGGCAGGCGCCTTGACGGCACAGGCGATGCCGCGGCCGCGCAACGGCGTGCGCACAGCTGGGCGTGGCCCGAGCGCGGCTTCGACGTCGGCGATGCAGAGGTCGACCCGCCCGGAGAATTCGTCGAGCACCTGGCCCGTGACCGTGGACTTGCCTGGACCCAGGCAGTTCTTGAGGCGGAACTCGGCGGGGTCCATGCCAATTTCGTGGGCGACCAAGTCCATCTGCTGTTCGAGTGCCCAGTGGATTTCCTGCATGCCGAAGCCGCGGTACGCGCTGCCGACCGGCCGGTTCGTGTAGATCCCGATGCTGTCGCCCCAGACATTCGGGAACTCGTAGGCCCCGCCGCAGGTGTAGCCCGCCGCGCGCACGACGTTGACGCCGTATCCGCCGTAGGCGCCGCAGTTCCAGAGGTATTCCATCTTCTGGGCCTGGACTTTGCCGTGCCGGTCGACCCCGGTCACGAGCGACGCCGTGAGGCCCTGGCGCACGACCGTGGCGTAGAATTCTTCGCTGCGGTCGACCATGACACGCACGTAGCGGCCGCGCGCCGCCATGGCCAGGGCCACGGCGATGGGTTCGAGGTTGATGCCCGCCTTGCCGCCGAAACCGCCGCCGACGAGGGGCACGTGCACGCGCACGTCGCCGTGGGGCAACGAGAAACAGGCGCAAAGCAGATGGCGCACGGTGAACGGGCTCTGCGCCGAGGTGTGCACTTCGACCCGACCGGCCTGGTCGACGCGCGCGATGGACACGTGCGGTTCGATGGGCACGTGCTGCACTTGCGGCACGCGGAAGCGGTTTTCGACGACCGTCGTGCAGCGCCGCAGCGCCCCCTCGTAGTCGCCCTTGCGCACCTTCAAGTGATTGCAGACGTTCGTGCCCGGACGCGGGGTAATCCAGGGAACCCGCTCGTACTGGCCGAGCTCGGGGTGCACGAGCGGTGCGTCGGGAGCCATGCCGGCCTGCTCGTCGAAGATCGGCGGCAGGGGCTCGTAGTCGACTTCGACGAGGGCCGCGGCCTCCGCGGCGGCCTCGGGCGTCTCGGCGGCGACGGCCGCCACGGGGTCGCCCACGAAACGCGCCCGGTCGACGACGAAGACGCGTTGATCCTTTAAATAGATGCCCACGTGGAAGGGCGCTTCGCGGCCGCACACGACGGCCCGCACCCCCGGCACGCGCTTGGCGCGCTCGAGCCGCACGTCGCAGAGGCGCGCGTGGGCGTGCGGCGACCGGATGACCTGCGCATGGAGCAGCCGCGGAAACTTCAGGTCGGCCGCGTAGCGGGCGGCTCCCGTGACCTTTTCGAGCCCGTCGACCCGGGCGACGTCGGCCCCGACCCACGTTGTCGAGCTCATGGCGTGTCCCCTTCCCGGACGGCGGCGGCTGCGGCCCGAATGGCGTCCACGATCTGCAGGTATCCGGTGCAGCGGCAAAGATTGCCGGCCAAGGCCTGGCGGATTTCGGTTTCGCTCGGGTCGGGGTTGTCGCGCAGCAGCGAAAGCGCCGTGAGAATCATACCGGGCGTGCAGAAGCCGCACTGGCTCGCGTGGTGCGCCAGAAACGCCCGCTGGAGCGGATGCAGCGCATCCGCATGACCGAGCCCCTCGATCGTGAGGATGTCGGCGCCGTCGGCCTCGACCGCGAGCATGAGGCAGCTGTTGACGGCCTTGCCCCCCACCAACACCATGCAGGAGCCGCATTCGCCTTCGTTGCAGCCCTCTTTGGCGCCGGTCAGGTCGAGGTCGTCGCGCAGCACGGACAGCAGCGTGCGATTGGGGGCCACCGCGAGCGTTTCGGGATGGCCGTTGACGTGCAACGTAATCGTGTGGAGTTCCGCGGCCATGACTAGCAACCTCCTCCCGCAGCAAGGGCTTCGAGACCCCGCCGAACGAGCACGCGCACCATCTCGCGCCGGTATTCGGCCGTGCCGCGCACGTCGGTGATGGGTCGCGCCGCCTGCTCGGCCAGAGCCGCCGCCTGCAGCGCGGTCTGCGGCGTGCAGCCGGCGCGCTGGAGCAGCGCCTCGGCTTCGGCGGCGCGCACCGGTGTCGGGGCCACCGCACAAAGCGCGACGCGGTAGCGCGGGCTCTGCCCGTCCGGCGCGCGCGCGACGAGGACCCCGACGGTTGCGAGGTCCATGCCCTGCCGGCGCGAGATGCGCGCGTAGGAGCCCGCCCACGGCTGCGCCGCCGGCGGAAGCACGACGCCGGTCACGAGCGCGCCCGGCTCCAGCCGGCATCGGCCCGGCCCCTCGAAGAAGTTGGCGAGCGGCAGGCGCCTGTCGCCCCCCGGGGTGGCCGCCACGACCTCGGCGTCGAGGGCCAGCAACGCCACCGCGGTGTCGGCGGCCGGCGAGGCATTGCAGAGGTTGCCCGCGAGCGTTGCGCGATGGCGAAGGGCATAGGCGCCGACTTCGAGACAGCAGTCGACGAGGATGCCGTAGCGCGCCCGCAATTCGGGATGGGCGGCCACGGTGGCCAGGGTCACGGCGGACCCGATGTGGACGGAACCGTCGGGATCGCGGCGGATCTCCGAAAGGTGCGGGATGGGCTTGACGTCGACGACGCGCGGGACGCGCAGGCGCCCGAGCCGCAGTTGCGGCAGCAGGTCGGTGCCGCCGGCCAGATAGCGCGCGCCGGGGGCCTCGGCCCAAAGCCGCAGGGCCTCGGCCACGGTGTGCGCCGGACGGTATTCGAAAGAAGGAAGCATGGGTCCTCTCCTCCCAGAAAGGGGACTAGTTTAGCAGAGCGCAGCGGCTCTGCGGTAGGAAGCAGCCGCGGCCAAGGCCCCAACGCGCGGTGCGGCGCGCGCGAATGGGGGCGTGATGGGGGTTGACCGGAGCGCCGGACATCCGCCAGGATCGCGCCATGAAGACCGGACGCCTGGCCACGCTCGCAAGGGACATTCAACGCGGACATTGCTCGGCCCAGGAACACGTTGCCGCGCAGCTGCGGGCGGCACGCGGCACGTTTGCGCCGCTCAACGCCTGGGCGAGCCTGCACGCCGAGGCGGCGCTCCAGGCGGCGGGCGCCGTCGATGCGGCGCGCGCGGCGGGCCAACCGCTCGGCCCCCTGGCGGGGCTGCCGCTGGCGGTCAAGGACAACATCGCCGAAGCCGGCGTGCCGTGCGCCGCGGCGTGCCGCGCGTATCGCACCGCCGTGGCCGCCGCCGATGCGCCGGTGGTGGCGCGGCTGCGGGCGGCGGGCGCCGTCATCCTCGGCCGCACCAACATGCACGAACTCGCCGACGGCGTGACCTGCGAGCAGTCCGCGTACGGTCCCGTGCACCACCCTGCGCGGCCAGGCTACCACCCGGGTGGTTCGAGCGGCGGTTCGGCCGTCGTCGTGGCCGTCGGGCTCGTGGCCGCCGCGCTGGGCACCGACACGGGCGGTTCCATCCGCATCCCGGCCAGCCTGTGCGGCGTGGTCGGCTTCAAGGCGAGTCGCGGCGCGATCCCCGTCGAGGGCGTCGTGCCTCTGTCGACGAGCCTCGACCACGTCGGTCCGCTCGCGGCCACGGTTGCCGACGCGGCCCTGCTCTTCCACGTGCTGAGCGCCTCCGCGGGGCCGCCGGCCCCGCCTGTGGCCCTCGACCGCCCGCCGCGCCTCGGTGTGCTCGAAGCGTGGGTCGCCGAGGCCGAACCGGCCGTCGCCGAGCGCTTCGGCGGCGTACTGCGCGCGCTCGAACGCGAGGGCGCGACCCTGCGGTCCGTTCGGCTGCCGGCGCTCGGCCGTGGGGTGCGCCTGCTGTCCAGCATCTACCCGCCGGAAGCGGCCGCATACCACGCCGCCCGGCTCGCCGAGCGGCCCGACGACTTCGGCCCCGACGTGCGCGCCGACCTCGAACGCGGCCTGCGCTTCGACCCGGCCCGCCGCACGCAGGCGCTCGCCGAGGCCGAGGCGCTCGCAGCGGCGCTCACCGAGGCCATGGCCGGCCTCGACGCCCTCGTCAGTCCGACGACGCCGCGTCCCGCGACGCCCTTCGGGGCCCCTGAGGCGCACCGCTACTTGCAGTTCACGAGTCCCTTCAATCTGACGGGCCAGCCGGCGCTCTCCCTGCCGATGCGCCCCATCGACGGGCTGCCGAGCGGATTGCAGGTCGTGGGCCGGCGCGGCGCCGACGAGGCCCTGCTGCGACTCGCGGCGACCATCGAGGAGCCGGTCGCCGAAGCATGACGCCCCGCCGCCGCCGGACGCGCCCGAGCCGCCCGTTGCCGTTTGGCGAATTGCCCTATCCGCCCCCTCTGTGCCAGAATGCCGCCGGCTCCGCTTGCGCGAATCGTTTCCGAGCGCGGCGCTCGGCGCGGAGCTCCGCCCCGTGGCCTGCGGGGACCGGCATGAAAGGGAGGCGCCGATGACCATCGCGAAGGCCGCTGCGAGGCTCCGACGGCCCCTGTTGTTGCTCGCCGCGGTCCTGTTCTCGGGCTGCTCCCTGGTCATCGACCTCGACGAATGCAAGAGCGACGACGACTGCCTGGCCGACGGACGCTGCGTCTCGGGTCTCTGCGAGGGCCGGCCCATCGTCGAAATCCATGAAAACATTGGACGAGACACCACCTGGACGGCCGACCACGTCTACCTATTGAAATCCCTCATCACCGTCGTGTCGTCGGTGACCCTCACGATCGAGCCCGGCACCACCGTGCTCGGCGACCGGCGCTCGGCCCTGGTCGTGCGCCCGGGCGGCCGCCTCATCGCCAGCGGCACGCGCGAAGCGCCCATCGTGTTCACGAGCGCCAAGCGCGCCGGGCAGCGCCTGGCCGGCGACTGGGGCGGCGTCGCGCTGCTCGGCAAGGCGCGGGTCAATCGAAAAGGCGCCTACCTCAACATCGTGACCGACGAGGCTGAGGCCACGTTCGGCGGTACCGACGACGCCGACAACTGCGGCGTGTTGAAGTACGTACGCATCGAGTTCGGCGGCGGCCGCATCCTCGGCGACGAGGCGCTGAACGGCCTCACGTTCGCCGGATGCGGCTCCGCCACGAGCGTCGACTACGTGCATCTGCATTTCGGCGACGACGATGGGCTCGAGATCTTCGGCGGCACCGTCGATGTCCGGCACGTGCTCATCACCCGGTCCCAAGACGACGCCGTCGATATCGACCTCGGCTGGCGTGGCACCGCGCAGTTTCTGGCCGTGCAGCAGGATGCCGCGGCCGACAACGGCATCGAGGTCGACAATCTCGGCGAAGACCCGCTCGCCGAGCCGCTCACCAATTTCCACATGTACAACGTCACGCTCATCGGGGCGCACGGCGAGGGTTTGCAGCGGGGGCTGACGTTCAAGGCCGGCGGGGCGGGCTTCGTCTCCCACGCGCTCGTCATGGGCCAGTCGGTCGAAGCCGTCGACGTCTTCGGCGTCGAGTCCGGCGATCAGGCGCGCCAAGGCAACATCGTCGTGCGCGACTCCCTGTTCTTCGACATCGGCGGCGACCCGCCGCACTACTTCCCGCGGGCCGGCGAAGACGGCGAAGTCGGCGAAGATGGCACGGGCGACGACGACGGGGGCTTCGACGAAGATGGCTTCTTTCGCGACCCGGCCACCGGCAACGTCTTCGACCGCGATCCCGAGGTCGCGGCCCCCTACGATCTGCTCGCCCCCGACCTGCGCCCGGCGCGGACCCACACGACGGGCGGCGACGTGCCGCCTCCCCCCGAACCGTTCGACATCCTGGCCGTCTATCGTGGCGCGTTCCAGCCTGAAGTCGACCCCTGGACCGAGAGCTGGACGGCGTTTCCGGAGAAGTGACCGGCCGGCCGCGGGAGGCCGCGCCACGCCACGTTGACGCGCCGCGCAAGGCGCCGCGCCACTTGCTTTTGCACCGCTTGACATGCCTTGGGCCGTTCGTATACTGTGCGAGTCTGCTCGTCTGTTCTTAACAGCGCAGAATCGTGGGGCTTTTTCACAACCGTAGAGAGGAGCAAGACCCGATGTCCTGGAAACCGCTTCGCACCTGGTTGACCCTGTGCTCGATGGCCGGGCTGCTTTCGCTGGCAACGCTCGGCTGCGAGAGTGCCGCCGGCGGGGGCGACACCACTTCTCCGAGCGACCAGCCCGGACCGGGCCCCGACAACGGCGGCACCGACAACGGCACTTGCCAGCCGCAGTGCGATGGCAAGGAATGCGGCGACGACGGCTGCGGAAACATCTGCGGCCGTTGCGAGCTGCCCAAGACCTGTGACAGCGAGAACGGCCAGTGCGTCGATTGCACCGCGCAGTGTACCGGCAAGGAATGCGGCAGCGACGGCTGCGGCGGCTCCTGCGGCACCTGCGAAGATGGCTTCGAGTGCACCGCGGCGGGCGCTTGCGAGTGCATCCCGCAGTGCCTGGGCAAATTCTGCGGCGACGACGGTTGTGGCGGCTCCTGCGGCAGCTGCACCTCGCCCGACACCTGCTCCGCCGAGGGCCAGTGCGTTCCGCCCGGCTGCACCGACACCGGCTGCGGCACGCGCGTGTGCGGCGACGCCCCGAACCAGGACACCTGCCCCGGCGTTCAGTGCGGCGCCTGCACCGACGGCCAGTTCTGCGGCGCCGACGGGCAGTGCTCGTCCACCTGCACGCCGAGCTGCGACGGCAAGGAATGCGGCGATGACGGCTGCGCCCCCATCGGCGCCACCGAGTGCGGCGCCTGCACCGTGGCCGGCGAAACCTGCATCGCGGGCCAGTGCGTAGCCTGCACGCCCAACTGCGCCGGCAAGCAGTGCGGCGACGACGGCTGCGGCGGCTCCTGCGGCAGCTGCACCGCGCCCCAGGTCTGCAACGAAGCCGTTGGCCTCTGCCAGGGCGAGGCGCCGGAAGGCGCCTGCCCCGAGTACTACGAGTGCGCCCAGGCCTGCTCCGATCCCGGCTGCGTGGGCGAGTGCGCCAACGCGCTCTCCCCCGAGGGGCTCCAGCGCCAGCAGGCCCTGCAGCAGTGCCTGCAACTCCAGTGTGGCCAGTGCGGCCAGGACAACGACTGCATCAACGAGTGCATGACCACCAACTGCCTCGACGCCTACCTCCAGTGCTTCCATCGCTACGGTGTCATGGACTGCGCCGGCCTCTTCGAGTGCCTCGGCGGGTGTCCAAACGACGACCGCGAATGCATCGGCGGCTGCCAGGATGACACCAGCGCCGACGGCATGGCCGACTACTTTGGGTTGTTCGACTGCCTCGGCCAGTACTGCGACAGTGAAACGCTCACCGAAGAAGAGTGGCAAACCTGCGTCAACGACGTGCTGTTCGACGAGTGCAGCGAGCAGAACGCGGCCTGCACGGTGAGCGGCACTCTGACCTGCGAAGAGCTCTTCAATTGCCTCGAAGCCTGCCCCGAAGCCGACCAGGCGTGCGGCAGCGCGTGCATCGATCAGGCGTCGTACGAAGCCAAGATGGCCTACCAGGGCATCTACGCCTGCTTCGACCAGTTCTGCGCCGAGCTCGAAGGCGACGCCTGGCTCGCGTGCGCCAACGCGGCCATCAACGACCCGGCCCAGTGCGGCCCGGCCTGGGACGCCTGCTATCCGCCTGGCAACCTCAGCTGCGAGGAGATGTTCGGCTGCATGGATGCCTGCCCCGAGGGCGACCAGGACTGCGCTCAGAACTGCTACAACGAAGGTTCCCGCGAAGCCCAGGGCCAGTACCAGGCCATCTACGAGTGCATCGACGAGTTCTGCGCCGAACTCGAAGGCGACGCGTGGGTCCAATGCGCCAACGCCTCGCTCGCCGATGAGGCGCAGTGCAAAGCGCAGTGGGACACCTGCTTCCCGCCCGCCCCTCCGGGCGACCTCACCTGCGCGCAGATGTTCCAGTGCATCAGCACGTGTGAAGACCAGGCCTGTGCGCGGGCGTGCTTCCAGGACGGCACGGCCGAGGCTCAGGCGCAGTACGAGGCCATCTACGAGTGCTTCGACCAGTTCTGCGGCACCATCGAAGACGAAGATGCGTGGCTCGAATGCGCCAACGCCTCGATCGCCGACGAAGCGCAGTGCAAGGGCGTCTGGGAAGCCTGCCAGGGCTCCATGCCCGAGGGCACGCTGACCTGCGAAGAGATGTTCGGCTGCATCAGCGCCTGCGAAGACCAGGCGTGCGCCCAGGAGTGCTACGCCGACGGCACGTCCGAAGCCCGCGCCCAGTACGAGGCCATCTACGACTGCTTCGACGAGTACTGCGGCACCATCGAAGACGAAGATGCGTGGCTCGAATGCGCCAACGCGTCCATCGCCGACCCGCAGCAGTGCCAGACGGCCTGGGAAACCTGCATGCCCGTCGAGACGGGCGAGGATACCTGCGCCGACGTGTACACCTGCATGAACGCCTGCTCCGACCAATCCTGCGCGCAGGCGTGCATGGCCGGCGGCACCGCCGACGCCCAGCAGCAGATGGCTGCACTCGCTCAGTGCATCGTGGGCGAATGCGGCGAAGCGCCGACCGAAGAATGCGCGGCCACGGCCCTCGGGCCCGGCGGACCCTGCAACGACGAGTACACGACCTGCATGGGCGACGCCCCGGCCTCCCTCACGGGTCAGCGCCTGCCGCTTGGGGCGTTCGGCTCGGCGGCCTCTTTCGCCGCCGCCTCCGCGTTCGATGTCGGCCTCACGAGCTGCCAGAGCGTCATGCCCGCAAGCCTCGACGCCACGCGCAACGTGTCGGCGCTGCGCTTCGGGGCCCCGCGCCTCTAGCCATCCCGCCCGTTTCGTAGCATCCGCCACGCGCGGATGACGCAGGGCGCTCCCCCGGGAGCGCCTTCGTGTTTCTTGGTCTGGCATCTGGCCGGCAGAAAAGGCACGCCCCGGGCCGGCGCGCGCTTGCGCAGCCACGACAAGCGGGTCAGGCGGGGGGGCGGGCGCCGAAGATGAGCGTACCGATGCGCACGAGGGTGGCGCCCTCGGCGATGGCGACTTCGAAGTCGTCGGACATGCCCATCGACAGTTCACGGAAGCTCCGGCCGTCGCAGAGGCCGCGGCGAACGAGGCCTTCCCGGAGCTCGCGCAGGGCAGCGAAGACGGGGCGGGCCGCCTCGGGGTCGGGTGCGGGCGCAGGCATCGTCATGAGTCCGCAGAGACGGATGCCCTGCATGCCGGCGGCCTCAGCGGCCAGGTCGTCGAGCGCTTCGGGGGCACACCCGCTCTTCGTCGGCTCGCGGCTCAGGTTGACCTGCAGCAGGACGCTGCTGACGAGGCCTGCCAGCAGCGAGCGGCGCGCGATTTCGGCCAGCAACTCACGTTCTCCCACCCCGTGGATGAGGGCGACCGCCCCGACCACCTGCCGTACCTTGTTGCGCTGCAGGTGCCCGATGAAGTGCCAGGCGGGGCGCAGGTCGGCCAAGGCGCTGTGCTTCTGACGGAATTCCTGGACGTAGTTCTCGCCAAACGCCTGCACGCCGCAGCCGAACGCGGCGCGCACCGCCTCGGCCGGGTGGGTCTTGGACACGGCGACGAGGGTGACGTCGGCCGGCGCGCGCCCAGCCCGCGCGCAGGCCGCCGCGATGCGCACGCGCACATCGGCCAACCGCGAGGCGAGGTCCGTGTCGGCCGTTGGAGGCATCGCTGGCAGCTCCGCGGCGTCAGAACGGAAGAACGTCGTGCGCGCCCATTTCTTGCATCATTTCGACGACTTGACAGAGAGGCAGGCCGACCACGTTGGTGTACGAGCCATGGATCCACTCGACGAGATAGGAACCGACGCCCTGCACCGCGTAGGCGCCCGCCTTGTCGAGCGACTCGCCGGCCGCCACGTAGCGTTCGACCTCTTCGGTGCTCACGCGCTTGAACTTGACCTTGGATACGAGGGCTTGCAGGCCTTCCTTGTTCTTGCGCAGGTCGAAGACGCAGAAGCCGGTGATGACGTCGTGGACCTGGTCGGACAGCCGCGTGAGCATCTCGACGGCTTCTTTGTTGTCTTTGGGCTTGCCGAGAATCTCGCCGCCGAGCACGACGACGGTGTCGGCGCCCACCACCCAGCGCAGCGGGGTGTCGGCCGACTTGTGCAGACCGCCGCGCCGCAGCACTTCGGCGTCGGGGTACAACGTGGTCTGCAGCCGGTCGACGACACTGAGCACCTTGGCGCGCGCCATGCGCTTCACGAAGGACTCGGGGGCTTCGTCGGGCTCGCGCGCCTCGACCACGTTGGAGGGAATGACCTTGACCGAGAAGCCAAGCCTTTCCAGCAGTTCCTTGCGGCGCGGCGAGGCGGATGCGAGGACCAGTTGAACGGCCATACGCGCTTCCTGACCAGCGAAGGCGAGGAGGATGCTCGGTTGGCCGGACCCGCGAGAGTCTCCTCCCCGGCAGCGTCACGCTCACGGCGGCGGGCCGGCACCGCGGGCCCATCCTGCCACAGCCCGCCCTGGCCGACCAGAATTGCGCGCGTGGCAGCCACCAGCGGGGCGCCCGAGCCCGCGTCGACCCTCCGGTGCCGGGGCCCCCAGGGCCGCGGCGCACGATAGCCGCCCGACGCGGCACGGTCAACGGCGCGGGCCCGGCAATTCCGCGGCGGGGTGCCGCGCCGTGCCGGCTTGCACGCCCCCGGCGCCCGTGGAAAGATGCGACCTTGCGCGCCTGCGCCATGGAGACCACCGTGCCCCGAGGCTTCGCATCCCCCATTCGGCTCGTCTTGCCGGCCCTGTGCCTGGCGCTCTGGTCTGCACCGGGCGACGCGGCCCCGACCGCCCCTCGGCCACTGCCCGCCGATCCGCCCGAGCGCTTTGCCGCGTTGGCCGTGCGCCTGCTGCGTGGGCCCAGCGCGCCCACGGCCCTGGCCGAGCTCTACGCCCTCCAGCGCACGGCCGAGTTTCTGCCGGCCGCCGTCGCGGCACACTGGCCGGTCACCCTCGGGCGGCTCGCCGACGCGCGCCAGACACCGGCGCTGCTCCGGGACCACGCGCGCATGCTGCTGGCCCACGACGCGCTCGTGCGGGGCACGCCCGACGAGCGCACGCGCGCCACGGGCGAGTTCGCGGCCCTCGGCTACCCGCCGCACTGGGCGCTCGTCGGGCCCTTCGACAACCTCGGCAACCGGGCCTTCGCCGAGGAACTTGGCCCCGAGGTCGACAACTTCGCCGGCATTCGCGCCGAGCAGGGCTACGATGCCGCTGGCCGACCGGTGCGCTGGCGTTTCCTGCCTGGGCTCGGCCGGTTCGGGCCGATCGACCTGACACCGCTCTTCGAAGGCATCGGCGACGCGCCCATGGCGGCCTATCTCGCCACCGTGGTCGTCTCACCGAACCCGCAGGCGGCCGCCCTGCGCGTGGGCAGCGCCGACAGCGTCCAGGTGTGGCTCAGCGGGCGCCAGGTGCTCTCGCACGATGTGAGGCGACGCGCCTTTCCCGACCAGGACCGCGTCACGGTGCTCTTGCCCGCCGGCGCTTCGCTGCTCGTGGTCAAGCTGTGTCGCCAACGAAGCGACTGGCAGCTCTCCTTGCGGCTGACGGCTCCCGCCGGCGGCCCGCTCCGGGGGCTGTCGTTCCCGGCCGAACGCCAGGCCTGGGACGTCCCGCTGCTGCGCTCGGCAGCGCCCCTCACCGAACCCGAAGAGCCCGAGCCTCTCGCCGGCTTGCGGCGTGCGCTCGCGGCCAAGG
Source organism: uncultured Myxococcales bacterium (assembly GCA_964422715.1). GTDB lineage: Bacteria > Myxococcota_A > UBA9042 > PWKZ01 > CAYRCM01 > CAYRCM01. The sequence continues at coordinate 25,413 of CAYRCM010000006.1, forward strand.
GCGTGGCGCGCGCTGCGCTCACCGACGACGTCGCGCTCGCGCAGTTGGCGGTGCTTTTCCACCGCGACGACGAACCGGGCGGCGCTCTCGTCCAGTCGCTCGAAGCCCTGGCGGCGCGGGCCCCCGAGCGGGCGGAGGTCTTGGCGCTGCTCGCCCGCGCGCTCGGCGACGATGCCGACCGGCGCCGCCAGGTCAACGAACGGGCCGCGCGCCTGGCCAGCCGGGCCGGCCAGGCCGATCCCGATGTGCTGGCAGCACTCGTTGCCCAGCGTCTGCGTGGGCGCGACCTCGAACGGGCCTTCGACCAGGCGGCGCGGCTGGCCCGCGTCGCGCCTGGCCACCCGCTACCGGCGGTGGTTCAGGCGTTCCGCGTTGGCACGCGTGGCTTCCCGCGGGTGGCCGTGCGCGACTTGCGTGCGCTCGCCGAGCGCTACCCGCGCTTCGATCTGCCGTTGCGGCTCGCCGCCACGTTCGCCGGCGGCGCGGGCGACCAGGCCACCCTCCGCGACATCCTGCGCGCTGAGATCGAGCGGGCGGGCGACGACGTTGGCCTGCACTTGCGCTACGCCGAAGCCCTCGCCCGGCGCGACGGCCCCCTCGGCGCGGCCAAACACGTCGAAGACGTCATCGCGACCCGACCGGCCGATTGGCGCCTATACGCACGCCTCGCGCGGCTCCTCGCTGCCGCCGATCGTCCCGATGCGGCACTCCAAGCGCTCGACCGCGGCCTCGCGCTGTTCGGCCCGGGACCCACGCTCCTCGCCTTGCGCGGGGACGTAGGCCTGCGCCTCGGCGATCTGGATGGGGCTCGCTCCGCCTTCGAGGGCAGCCTCACGCTCAAGCCGCAGCAGCCCGACCTGCGCCTGCGACTCGCGCGCCTCACGGCCGCGGCCAGCGCGACTCCCGGCGACACCGATGCCCCAACGCAGGCCGACGCGCCCCCGCGGCTGCCCGTCCCGAACGCCGCCTGCAAGGAAGCGGGAGCCTGCTACCTGCGGGTCGCAACGGCCGTCGACGTGCAGCCGAACGGGCTGCGTAGCGTCGTGCGCGAAACGTACGTGCAGGTGCTCGACCGGCGCATGCGCGACGCCTTCCGGCAGGTTGTGCAAAGCTACGTGCCCGAAGAAAACCGGCTCGAAGTGCTCGTCGCCGAGCGCCTGTCGCCCGACGGCCGCCGGCACCGCCCCACCGCCGTGCGTGACGAACGCCCACGCGACAAGCGTTCTGGGGTCTATGGCGACGAGGCGTACCGCACGCTGGCCTTCGACGACTTGGCCGAGGGCGACGTGCTCCACGTGCGGCTGCGCACCGACGACATCGGCGAGCGCAACCTGTTTGGCGATTTCTTCGGTCATATCGAGCCGTTCCAGACGTTGGTGCCCATTCTCGAGGCGCGCCTCGACATCCGGCTGCGCGGGGGCCGCACGCTCGTCACGTTCGAGCAGGGGGTGGCGGCCCCAACCGTCACGCGCGACGGCGACATCACGCACTACGCATGGCTCGCGCGCGACCTCGCGGCTCTTGCGGGCGAACCCAACATGCCGGGGTACCCCGAAGTGGGCGCCTTCGTGAACGTCTCGACGTTCTCATCGTGGGACGAGCTCGGGCGCTGGTGGGCCGACCTGGTACGCGACCAATGGGCCACGAGCGGCCAGATTCGCGAGCGCACCGCCGCGCTCGTAGCCGGGGCCGCCGACGTGCGCGAACGCGTGCGCCGCATCTACAACTTCGTCGTGCGCCACACGCGCTACGTGGGCATCGAATTCGGCATTCACGGCTTCAAGCCGTACAAGGTCACGCAAACGTTTGAGCGCGGCTACGGCGACTGCAAGGACAAGGCCTTCCTGCTTGCGGCCATGCTCGGTGAAGCCGGGGTCGAAGCGCACCCGGTGCTCGTACGCACGCGCAACCTCGGGCGCCTGCCCGATACGCCAGCAACTCTCTGGGCGTTCAACCACGCCATCGTGCACGTGCCGGCGCTCGACCTGTGGCTCGATGCCACGAATGAGTTCGCCGGCATGACCGAACTGCATCCGCACGACCAAGGGGCCATGGGCCTCGTCGTGCGCCGCGACGGCACGGTGCAACGCCTCACCCTGCCCGAGACCGGGCCGGCCGACAACCACTGGAAAACGCAGGTCGTCGTGCAGCTCAGTGCGCAGGGCGACGCCACGCTCGAAATCGCCGAACAGGCGGTGGGGGTCCCGGCCAGTTCGCTGCGCCGCACGCTCGCCGACCCCACGCGGCGGGCGCAGACGCTCGAACGCATGCTGTCCGATGCCTTGCCGGGGCTGCGCATCCTGAACGAGCGGGTGTCCGACCTCACGGACATCGACCAGCCGGTGACCGTGCAGTTGCAGGCCGAAGTGCCGCGGCTCGGCCGACTCGAAACCGACGGCACCCTCGCCGTCCGCGTGGCCCCGGTGCCGAACGACCTGGCCGAGGGTCTCGGCGGATCGGCGCGGCGTTTCGACTACCTCTTCGAGCATGCCTGGCAGGAAGACACCCAGGTGCGCTACGTGCTGCCGGCCGGATTCGAACCCAGCACCCTGCCCGACGACGTCGTCGTCGAGCATCCGTTTGGCCGGTATGAGCAACGCGTGACCCGCGTCGGAGCCGACGTGCTCGTGCAGACCCGCATCGTGTTGGCGACGCGCCGCGTGCCGGCGGCGCGCTACGCCGAGTTGCGCTCCTTCGCGGCGCGCGTGACGTCGCTCGAACGGCGCGACCTGACCCTCACGCGCAGGCCGGCCGACGCGCCGCCGCCCGCGCGGGAACCGTAGGCAGACGACCATGGCGCTTCGCAAACGCTACGATGCCCGCTATCGCCCGTACCGCCTGGCCGTGTACGTGGTGTTTCTGAGTTTCTTGCTGCTATTTCTGGCCTGCACGGCCTACAGCATCGTGGGCGAGCTGCTCGCGGAAGGCGGCCAACAGACGAGCAGCCCGAGCGCCGCCGGCGTGGAACGACAGGAGCCGCTCGCGCGGCCCGGCGTCGACCAGTCGCACCGCTAGATGGTCGGCCGGCACGTACGCCCCGCCGCGCTCGGCCCATTCCGCGACGACTGCGCCCTCCCCGTCCATCACATCGCGAAACCCGAGCGCTTCGAGTTCCTCGGCATCGGCCAAGCGATAGAAGTCGCAGTGATGGAGCATGAGCCGCCCGGGGTACAGATTGACCAGCGTGAAGGAAGGACTGCGCACGGGCACGCGCGCCGAAACGCGCAGACCGCGCGCCATGCCGCGCACGAGCACCGTCTTGCCGGTGCCGAGGTCACCGTGCAGCGCCACGAAGTCGCCGGGCACGAGGGCCCGCCCGAGCGCGTGGCCGAGCCGTGCCGTGGCGGCCGGACTGTCGCTCCGGCAGGACCAGTCGGCGGCCGCGTTCACTGGTCGAATCGGATGGCGACGATTTCGTAGGAACGCACGCCGCCCGGGGTGCGGGCTTCGACTTCGTCGCCGGCACGCTTGCCGATGAGCGCCCGGGCGAGCGGAGCCGTGACCGAGATGCGGCCGGAGCGGATGTCGGCCTCGTCTTCGCCGACGACCGTGTAGGTCACGTTGACGTCGTTGTCGAGGTCGAGCAGCGTGACGGTGGCGCCAAACACCACGCGGTCTCCGGAAATCTTACTTGGATCGATAACTTGCGCACGCGACAGGCGGTCCTCGACCATGGCGATGCCGGCCGCGATGTGCGACTGCCGCTCCTTCGCCGCAATGTACTCGGCGTTTTCGGAGCGGTCGCCCTGGGCCGCGGCGACCTCGATGTCGTGCGCGTTGTGGATCTGGTCTTCCTTGAGTTGGCGCAGTTGTTCTTTCAACTTGCGAAACCCGACGTCGGTCATCGGGATTTTCTCAACCATCGGTTCCCCCTGCACGGCGGACTCCCCGGGAGCGATGCAACGCCCCGGGACACACCGCGGGCTAGCGGCGTCGAATCACGCCGGTGTCGTCGACCCAGAAGGCCGGAGGCATGAGGGCGGAGAGTTCTTTTTTCCAAGATTTTACAGGCAGTTGACGCTCGAACAGGAACTCGATGACCATCGTGCGCACGCGCAGGCTCTGGTCGGGCCGGAGCAGCAGTTGCACCAGGTGGTCGGCGACTTCGGGTCGGTCGTGGGCCGTGAGCCCGTCGATGGCGATGACCAACACGTCTTCGTGCTCGTCGGAGAGCAGCTCGACGAGTTTCTGGAAGGCCCGCTCGCTGCGAAACTCGCGCAGATTGGAGGCCAGTTCGACCCGCTGCTGCACGTCGCGCTCGTAGCCTTCGGTCGTGCGGTCGAGTTCGGCGAGCAGGACATCGAGCGCTTCGTCTTCGCCGGCGATCTCGGTGAGCGCGCGCAGTGGCCAGTAGATCGACGGCAACCCGGCCGTGAAGCGCTCGCCCGCGATGTCGCGCACGCGCTGGCCCGTGGCTTCGTCGTGCACCATGCGCTTGAGCGCGGGCACTGCGCGCGAGCCGAGGGAGAGCAGCGCTTCGAACACGCGTTCTTTTTCGTCCTCGTCGACGATCTGGACGGGGGCGCGGTACGTGAAGCGCATGCACAGACCGTAGACGGCGTCTTCGGAGCCGTCGTTCGTGAGGGCACCGATGCTGCGCAGGCGGTCGGCAGTCTGCGCGGCTTCGTTGAGCAACCGCCGCACGTGCTTGGCGATGCTGCGCTGGGCGCGCGGCCCACCGGCCTTGTTCGAGGAACCCGTCAGCCAGTTCAGAAACCCCATCGTTGCGCCTCCGCAAGCCGCTCGGCGGGCCCCACCCTACCAGAGCCGCACGGCGAACGGCAAGAGCCGCATGCGGTTCGACTTGCCGCGCATCCCTACTGCGGGGACAATCGGGGGCCGCGAAACGTGGACAGGGGTTGCCCGATGCGCGTGCTGATCGATATGGATGGCGTCTTGGTCGACCTCGTCACTCCGTGGCTCGCCGAATACAACCGGCTCTACGCGGCGGCGCTCACGCACGCCGACATCCGCGACTACCGGTTTCGCGGGGTGCCGCTGCGCTGCGCGCGCTCCGACTTCTTCGCGCTGCTCGGCCGACCGGGCCTCTTCCGCGACCTGCCGCCCATCCTGGGGGCGGTCGATGCCCTGGCCGAACTCGTGGCCGACGGGCATGAACTGGCCATCGTCACCGCGGCCCCCTTCGCCTTCGCGCCCGATGCCGCGCGCGACAAGTGGCACTGGTGCGAAGCCCACCTGCGTGCTGCCGGCTTGCGCCACGACTTCGTGGTCACCGATGCCAAGCGGCTCGTACGCGGCGACGTGCTCGTCGAGGATTCGCCCGAGCAGCTCGCCGATTTCCCGGGCCGCACGGTCGGCGTGCGTTGGCCCTGGAACGTGGGCGCGCATGCCGACGCGTGGGTCTCGGCCTTCGCCGAGTTGCCGGGCGTGCTGCGCGACTGGTCGTCGGCTCCTGACCCGCCCCGGCGCGCGGACGCGCTCGCGGCCAGCGCCCCCTGCGGCGCGGAACGCCCGACATGAACCTCGACCCCGAGCGCGAGATCGCCGTCGAATTGGCCTGGGCCCAAGCCGCCGCGGGATTGCCGGCGCCCGTGCTGGTCGTTGCGCCTCACGGGCTCGAACTCGAACCCCGCCCCGAGTGCCGGCTCGAGCCCGAAGAGTTGGCCGGGGCCTCGGCCGGAATGCGGCCGGCCGTGCTGCGCCATGGACCGTTTCGCGCGGCCGTCATCCTGCTGCCCGACCTCGACCTGCCGCGCCCACGGCGCGAGGCGCTCCTCGACGCGCTGCACGGCGTGCTCCTGCCCGACGCGGCCCTGCTCTTCCTAACCCTGAGTGACGCGGGCCCCGAAGGCGACCCAGCCCTCGACGCGGTGCGCGGCCACTTCACCGACCTCGCGGTCAGCACCGACGACTACCTGTGCCCGGGCGCGCCGCCGTGGCACGCACTGCGCCGCCGGGGCCGTCCCGAAAAGGCCGGCGCACGCGAAGGCGCCGATGCCGGCGCAGCCGGCGAAACGCTCGACGACCGCGACGCCGCCTTGCGCGTGCGGCACATCCGCGGGGTGCGCTGCGATGCGCGCCTCCCGAAGACGCTCCTCGTGTGCCCGCCGCTCGCGGTTGACGCCGCGAGCGACGCGTTTGCCACCTTTCCGGTCGAATTGCTCGCCCTCGCCGGGGCGCGAAAGCAGGCCGGCCACGTGGTGACGCTCATCGACGCGCTCGACGGCCTGCCCGCGGCGCTGCGCGAGACCGCCCTCACCGTCGATGCGGCCGAAGCGCTGCTGCCAGGTGGCGACGCGTCTCCGCGGGGGGCCGGGCCGGCCGGCGGAGCGGCGGGGCTTGCGCGGCTGCATCTCGGCCGCAGCTTCGAGAGCCTCGAACGCGCCATCGACGGGGTCCACGGCGTCAGCGAAGTCGTCGTGGCGGGCCCCCGCGTCGGCTCCCCCGAGCCGGCGCTCCGGGTTGCGGCGCTCTGCCGCCGGCTGCATCCGCGCGCGACCGTCACCCTATGGTTTGGCGGCGCGCTCTCGCCAGCCGAGGTCGAGCCGCTCGGCGACGTCCGCGTCCTCCCCGGACCCGAACCGTCCGATGCCTGGGCCCCTGGCGACCTCGGCCCTTGCAGGCGACCGCCCGAGACGCTGCCCTTCGACCTCACGTTGCCGCCCGCCTTCGGCCCGGGACAGCGCTCCGAGCCGCTAGCGCCCGCCCTGCCGAGCTACCGCGAACGCGGCGCCGTCGCCCGCGAACTCACGCGCTTGCGCACGACCTTCGGTGTGCGCCGTTTCCTGCTGCGCGGGCGGGCGTTGCTCGCGAAGCCCGGCTACCTCGCGGGCGTGCTCGACCGGCTGGCAACGGGGCCCGTTGAACTGCCGGTCGAGACCATTGCGCCCCTGCCGGCCGAGCGCATCACCGAACCGCTGGCCCGCAAACTCGCGCTCGCCGGGCGCGGCGGCGGCGTGCTGCTGCACTTCGATGCCCGCGACGACCAGGGCGCCGCGCAGCGCTTCGGCCGTCCCGCCGACGAGAAGGCCATAGCGCGGGCCGTGCGTGCCCTGAAGCGGGTCGGGCTCCAGCCGGCCCTGACGGTCTTGCTTGGCTATCCGGGGCAACGCCGCCGCGCTGCGCTCGAGGCGGTGGCCTTCGCCTGGCGCGAGGGGGCGGCGGCCCACGTCGAGAGGTTCGTGCCCCCAAGTGCCGCCGGGGCCGCGCTGCCCGGGGCCGAGGGGGCGGCGGTCGACGACGATGCCGCTTCCGCACCGCTGCCGGCAGACGTGCTGACCCCCGCGGCCGAACGGGCCGTGCGCCGGCTTGCCCACCGCACGTGTCGCACGCCCGCGCAGGTGCTCGGGTTCGAACACGCCCGGCCGGCGTCTTTGGCCACCGCCATTGCGGACGGCACGGCGGCCGAAGGCGACGTCGCCGCCGAACTCGCCGCCGAGTTGCGCCGTGTCGTCTTCCTGCAGGAATGGCCGTCTGCAGCGCCGTGGCTGGCCCTCTACGACGCGGCGGTTCCCGCGGGCCACGAAGGCTTCGCGGGGGTCTGGGTCGGACGCGAGTTCCAGTGGCAGGGCTTCGCATTCGAGGCGCTACCGGCCCTTGTGGCGCGGCTGAGCGGCGAAGGCACCGAGGTCGGCCTGCAGACGCCGCTCGCACACACCCGCCAGGACGAAGAACGGGTCGTGGCCACGCTGGAAAGCGTGTTGCGGCTCTGCGGTTCGCGACGGCTCGTGGCCATCAACGATCTCGGACTCGCCGAACGGCTGCGCCGCGAGTTTGGCGCCGCCGCGGTCCTGGTGCCGGGCCGGCTGTTGCACCGGGCCGCGGCGCCGGACAGTCTGAGGCGGCCGCAGACCCCGCTCGAGGCCGCGACCAGCCTGGCCCGGCTCAGCGAATTCGGCCTCGAAACCCCCACGCTCTGCGATGGCCTCAGCCTGAGCCACCTGCCACCCGGGTTGCGCGAGGCCGCGTGCCACGTGTTGGTTCCGTTCGCGTTCACCGCCCTGCGCTCGGCCGAACCGGCCGAAGCCGACCGCCACGCCGAGCCCGGCCCCGGCACCCCGCCGGAGGGGTCTGCGAGTCCGGCGCGCCACCGCTTCCTCGGCGACGTCCAGGCCCAGGACTGGCCGGCCTCAGCGGTGGCCGTCTTGCAGGATACGTTGCCGCGCTGAGCCGACGCTTCCCGCGACCTCGGGCCGGCCTCGTGCCCCGTCCGGCGCGGGACCGCCGGCGCTGCAGCCAGCTTGCGTTTCCGGCCCATGTCCGCTATTCAAGGTCGGTCGTACGCGTCGCCGCGGCCGCCGCGGCAAGGCCTGCACTCGTTGACAGAAATCTTCTGGCTACGGAGGGTTACATCATGCGACCACACCCGACCGGCCGTCACTCGGGCGTCGTGTTTCTGACGCTTGGGGCCCTCGCGGTCTTCGCGCTCAGCCAGTGCCGCCAGCCGCAGCAGGGCGTCATCCTCACGAAGGAACAGCGCGAACAGATCAAAGAACACGTGTTCACCAAGGCGCCCACCGTGGCGAGTCCGCTCAACGCCAACCTCGGCAACCGCGTACGGCTCGTCGGGGTCGAAGTCGACAAGAACGAGGTCCGTCCGGGCGAGAAGTTCACCATCACGTACTGGTGGGAAAGCCTCAAGCCAGCCAAGGGCGACTGGATGGTGTTCGTCCACCTCGAATCGCCGGGCAAGAAACGTCAGACCCTGGACCATCACCCGGTCGGCGAACTCTACCCCATCAACCGCTGGAACCCGGGGGAGTTCGTGCGCGACGTCCAGCAGGTCACGCTCGACAACGATTTCCCGCCCGGTGAAGCCCTGATGTACGTGGGCGTGTTCAACTGGGAAACCTGGCAGCAGCAGCAAGCCAACGACCGCTTCCCGCTCGTCAACGCCAAGGACGTCCCGAACGACGGCGACCACCGCGTGCGGGCGCTGCGCATCACGGTCCGGCCGAAAACGGGCGGTCCCGCCGCAACGAGCGCGGCTCCCGCCACCCCGGCGCAGTTGCCCAAGGTGCCGCGTCTGTACCGCATCTACAAGGCGCTCGGCCCCATCCAGATCGACGGCAAACTCGACGAAGACACCTGGAAGCAGGTTGGCCCGTCGCACTCGTTCGCCGCGCCCGACCGCGCGCCGCTGCACCCGCAGTTTCGCACGGCCTTCAAGGCCGCCTGGGACGGCCAATTCCTCTATGTCGCCTTCGACGTGCGCGACAACAGTCTGTGGGCCGGCCAGACGGCCCGCGACGGCACGCTCTGGGAAGAAGACGCCGTCGAGGTCTACCTCGACCCGGGCTCCGACCAGAAGGACTATGTCGAGCTGCAGGTGGCGCCCACCAACGTGCTCTTCGACGCGCATTTCTCGGCCCACCGCTCGCCCGGCTGGCAGGAAGCGGCGGCTCGTATGACCGCCGACATCCGCACGGCCGTGGCCGTCGACGGATCGGTCAACAAGGGCGACGACGGGGTCACCGACAACGGCTACGTGGTCGAAATGGCCATCCCGTGGTCGGCGCTGCCCGGCATCGTCGGCCCGCCCGCCGCCGGATCGAGCTGGACCGCGAACTTCTTCCGCATCGACGCCAAGGGCCCGAAGCAGGTGCAGTTCCAGGGCGCCTGGGCGCCGGTCGGTGGCGATTTCCACAACCTGGTCGACGCGGGCACGCTCACCTTCGTCGACGAGCCCGCCGCTGGCCAGGTCCCGACGCGGCGCGACGTGCCGCCCGCTGGCGCCATGGCCCCGCCCGGCGGTGCCGCCCCGGTGGCGGCCCCCGCGGCTCCCAGCGCCCCCCCCGGCGGAACGGCTCCGCCTGCGGCTCCGCCTGCCTCTCCGGCGGCGGCCCCGGCGGCGTCCCCAGCGCCCCCGGCTGCGGCCCCGGCCACCCCGCCAACGGCAACGCCCTGACGGGGGGTCTCGCGGCATGCCTTCCCCCGACGCCTTCGCGCGCTTCGTCGACGTCATTGCCCGCCTGCGGGCCCCCGATGGGTGCCCGTGGGACCGCGAGCAGACGCCCGCCAGTCTCAAACCGTACGTCCTCGAAGAGGCGTACGAACTGCTCGAAGCCATCGATGTGGGCGAGCCGGCGCACATCCTCGAGGAACTCGGCGACCTGTTGCTGCAGATCGTGCTCCAGGCGCAAATTGCGAGTGAAGCTGGGCAATTCAACGTCTACGACGTGTGTGCGGCCATCCACGACAAAATCGTGCGCCGCCATCCGCACGTATTTGGCAACGCCCGCGCCGACACGGCCGCCGATGTGCTGCGGCGCTGGGAGCGCATCAAGTCCGAAGACGAGGGGCGCTCCGTCCTCTCCGGCGTACCCCAGGCGCTGCCCGCGCTCCTGCGTGCCCAGCGGGTGAGCGAAAAGGCGGCGCGCGTCGGCTTCGACTGGAACCAGTTGCAGCCCGTACTCGACAAGCTGCGCTCCGAAATCCGCGAGCTCGAAGACGCGGCGGCGCAAAACGATCCGAACGCCGTGGCCCACGAGCTCGGCGACGTGCTCTTCTCGGTCGTCAACCTCGCCCGGCACCTGCACGTCGACGCCGAGCAGGCCCTCAAGGCCACCGTCGACCGCTTCATCCGCCGCTTCAAGCAGGTCGAGGCCGCGGCCCTGGCAAGCGGCCGGGCTGTCCGCGACTGCACGCTGGCCGAGCTCGACGCCTACTGGGAAGCCGCCAAGGTGCACGAACGCACCGCCGCCGGCTCGCCCGCCGTGCCGCCATCGGGCGCGACCGGCCCTTCCGAAGCTGCCCCGGCCCCATCGGCCAGCGGCTCGGCGGCCCAGTAGCCGTTCACCCGGGACGCACCATCATGCCGCCCGACCCGTCTGCCGGCCGCCGTCGCCAGATCCTCAAGGCCGTCGGCGCCATGACCCTCATGACGCTCATCAGCCGCATCACCGGCCTCGTCCGCGAGCAGGTACGCGGCCACTACCTCGGCACGGGGTCGGGTTCCGACGCGTTCGGTCTCGCGGCCACCTTCCCCAACCTGCTCCGTCGGCTGTTCGGCGAAGGGGCCATGACGGCCGCCTTCGTGCCCGTGTTTACCGAATACCTCAAGCGCGGCCAGCAGGCCGATCTCTGGGAATTCACCCGTCGTTTCGTGACGTTGCTCACGATCATCGTCACGGCCGTTTGCCTCATCGGCATCGTGACGGCGCCCTTCATCATCGAGACGTTCTTCGGCGCAGGGTTCGGCCGCGTGCCCGGCAAAGTCGCCCTCACGGTCGTGCTCACCCAGATCATGTTTCCCTACCTGGCGCTCATTTCCAGCGCCGCCGTCCTGCAGGGCGTGCTCAATTCCTTCCGGGTGTTCGGGCCTTCGGCGTTCACGCCGGTGCTCCTCAACCTCGTCAGTTCCCTCGTGGCCATCGCGGTTGGCGAAACGACGGCCGACGAGAATGCGCGCGCCCGCGCCCAGGCGGTGGGCTTCGTGCTCGGCGGCATCCTGCAGCTCGGTTTCCAAATCCCCTTCGTCTACCGCCAGGCCGGAGCCACGCTGCGCCCCTGCTTCCGTTTCAACCACCCTGGGGTGCGCAAGACGCTGCGCATCATGCTCCCGGGCATCGTGTCGGCCGGCGTGTACCAAATCAACGTGGTCGTCGCCCAGCTCATCGCTTCGCGGCTGCACGCGGGTTCGGTGTCGGCTCTACAATTCTCGCTGCGACTACAAGAACTCGTGTTGGGCCTCTTCGTCATCTCCATCACCACGGTCGTGCTGCCCGCCATGTCCGAGCAGGTCGTCGACGGCGACCGCGAGGCGCTGCGGGGCACCATCGGTTTCTCGCTCCGGCTGCTGGCGCTCGTGTGCCTGCCGGCCACGGTCGGCCTGCTCGTGCTGGGTCGGCCCATCATCGGTTTGCTGTTTCAGCACGGGCAGTTCGACGTCCAGTCCACCGAGATGACGCGCATGGCGCTCATCTTCCACGCCTCCGCGGTGTACGTCGTCGCCGTGGCGCGGGTGCTGACGCAGGTCTTCTTCGCGCATCAGGATCAGCGCACGCCCATGATTCTCGCGGCCGTCACCATGGTCATCAACGTGGCCGGCTGCCTGCTGCTGCCGCTGCTCTTCTCTGAGCGCTTCGCACACGCGGGCGTGGCCGCAGCCGGGGCCCTGTCGTCGGCCGCCAATGTCGTGCTGCTCGCCGTGGTCCTGCGACGGCGCATCGGTCGCCTCGACCTGCGCGCCTCGTTGCGCTCGCTCGTGCGGGTGGCCGGGGCGTCGTTGGTCATGGGCGGCGTCGTGTGGGGGGCGGCGAGCGTCTGGCTGTCCGGCGTCGCCACGGGTCGGTGGCTGCTCGCCTTGCAGGTGCTCGTGCTCATCGGGCTCGGCGTCGTCGTCTATGCGGGCGCCCTGTTCGCGTTGCGCGGACCCGAACTGCGCGAGCTCTTCGGGGTGTTGCGGCGGCGTCGGGCCCGCAAGGCCGCGCCATGAGCGCAGCCAACGTCGCGGGCGGCCGCGAGGCCGCCGCCCCCTTCCCGCGCGGCCCCACGGCCGTTCCCGGTGTGCGAATCGGGCATGCCGGCGACGAAGCCCTCGGCACGGGCGTCACCGTTGCACTGTTCGACCGGCCGGTGGCGGCCGCCGCCTACGTGGGCGGCGCCGCGAGCGGCACACGCCAGTTTGGCGCGCTTGCGCCCGACCACGTGGCGGCGGCCGTCGACGCCATCGTGTTCGCCGGCGGCAGCGCGTTCGGCCTCGGCGCGGCCGATGGGGTCATGGCCTTCTTGCGCGGCCAGGGCCGGGGCTTCCAGACCAGTGCCGGGCGCGTTCCCATCGTCCCCACGGCCATTCTCTACGACCTCGCCTGCGGCGCCTTCGCCTGGCCCGACGCCGCCATGGCCGAACGGGCCGTTGCCGCAGCGCACGATGGGCCCGTCGCCGAGGGCTCGGTCGGCGCCGGCACGGGGGCCACGGTGGGCAAGTTGGCAGGCATCGGCCACGCGATGAAGGGCGGCGTGGGCTGCGACGCCGAGCGCATCGCGGGCGGACCCACCGTGGGCGTGCTGGTTGCGCTCAATGCATTCGGCGACGTCTGCGACCCGGCGTCGGGGCGCATCGTTGCCGGGGCCCGCACGCCGGCCGGCACCTTTCTCGACACGGCCGCGGCCATCCGCAACGGCGCGCTGGCGGGCCTCGGCGCCACCATCGAGAACACGACGCTGACCCTCGTCGTCACCGACGCGCGGCTCTCGCGCCTGGCGCTTGCGCGGGTTGCGGCGCAGACGACGCTCGCCCTCGGCCGCACGATCGTGCCGCACAACACGCCCTTCGACGGCGACCTCGTCGTCGCGGCTTCGTGCGGCGACGTGCGCGCCGACCCGGTGCAAGTCGGGCTCATGGCGGGTGGCCTGGCCGAACGCGCCGTGCTGCGAGCCGTCGCCGCGGCCCACGGCCTCCACGGCGTACCGGCGCTCCGCGAGTTGCCGGCGCCCTGACCCCGCGCCCGCCTCAGGCGACGCGCCGACGTGCAAAAATGCGGGCTGGCGCTTGCGCCGCCGCGCGTGTTAGCATTTCGTCACTTAGTGGCGTAGTCCAGGGAGGGTCCACCCATGAAAAACACCGCGATTTGGCTGTCGCTCCTCGTCATCGTCACCCTCGCGGCCGGCTGTCGGTCCGAGGAAGAGCAGTGTGCGCGCGAAAACGACAAGGCCGCCTGCACAACGGTCCTCGAACAGGCCAAACAGGCCGAATCCGGGGGAAACGCGGAGGCTGCTGCCAAGGGCTATCGCACGGCCTGCTGGGGCGGGCTCGTCGACGCCTGCCTCGCCCGCGGCGCCTTGCGTGAGCGCGAGCAGAAGCCCACCGCGGCCGTGGCCGACTACGCCAAGGCGTGCGACATGGAAAACATCGAAGGCTGCATGCGCGCCTGCAAACTCGTCAATCCGAAGAAAAACCCCGAAGTCGCTGACCGCGCCTGCGGGCGCGCCGTGAGCGAACTCATGCAGACCTGCGTCAAGGGCAATGCGCAGTCGTGCGAATCCATGCGCGCGCTCATCGTGGTGCATGGGGCCGCGCTCAGTGGCGAGAAGTTCTGGCGCCACATGTGCGAGCAGGTGGGCAACGGCGCCGACTGTCTGAGCCTCGCCGACCTGCTGCTCGAACGGGATGACGAAATGGGCGCGCTCGGGCCGCTGCGCAAGGGCTGCGATGCCAAACACATCGAGTGCTGTCACAAACTCGGCACGATGTTCGCCGAGCACGGCGACATCAAGAAGGCGCGCGAACCGCTCGGCCGCAGCTGCGAGGGTGGCAACCTCGACGACTGTCAGACCGTGGCCGAGCTCCTCTATCGCCAGGGCGACAAGAAGGAAGCCGAAGGGCCGGCCGGCAAGGCCTGCGAAGCCGACAAGGCCAGCGCCTGCGGCGTGCTCGGCCAGATCCTGCGCGAACGCAACGAGATCGCGCCGGCCACGGCGGCCATGCGCAAGGCCTGCGATGGCCAGATCGCGTCTGCCTGCTCGGTCCTGGGAGCCATGCTGCAGCAGGCCAAAGACGACGCGGGCGCCATCGATGCCTACGGCAAGGCCTGCCAGGGCGACGACGCACCGGGCTGTGGCCAGCTCGGCTACATGCTCGTGCAGAAGGGCGACCGCAAGGGCGCGCTCGAACCGCTGAAAAAGGCGTGCGAAGGCAACTCGGCGGTTGGCTGCTACAACCTGGGGCTCGAATTGAAGGAAGCGCGGCAGCTCTCCGAGGCTCAGGCCGCCTTCGCCAAGGCGTGCCAGGCGGGCGAAGCCATCGCCTGCAAGCACGTGCGCAAGTAGTCCCGCCGCCCGATCCCCGGAAACGCGGCCGTGTGGCCGCCTGCCATGGCCAGAAGTCCCCTCTTGCCGAGCCGAGCCGCGCTGCGAGCCAAGCGGCTACTGCACGATCGTGGCCAAGAGCCAGACCAGGGCGGCGATGAACGCGGCCAGCGTGGCGACCACGGCCAAGAGCGCCTCGAAGCGCCACGGCCCCGTGCGGCGCACGGCAGGGGGCGCGGACGACGGGGCGGCTGTCGCGGCGCCGGGCTCCGCTGCGCCGGCTTCCGCCTCCCGGTCGCTTTCGCGAAGCGCCTCGTCGACCTGCCGGTGGGCGGAAAACCAATGACGAAACACCCGCAGCACTGCCCAACCGCACAGCAAGCCGAGCAGCGCCGTGACGCCGGCGAGCAGCGCGAGACGCTGCCCCGCACGTCGCGCGGCGAGAGCACTCTCGTCGCCGGGGCGAGTCGCCGCCAGTGTCTCCGGCCGGAGCACCGTGACGGGCAAGCGCGCAAGCAGGTAGTCGCGGATGAGCGCCGCGTCATGCGAAGGCAGCGCCCGAGACCAGGCCGTCTGCGGATCGGGCAACGCGCTGGCGCTCGACGCCGCGGAGCCCGCAAGCAGCGCAGGCAGTGCGGCGCCTTCGGCCACGAGCAGGCCCCGAACCGCGAAGGCCTGCCCGGGCTCGCGCATGTCCTGCATGCACTGGACCGTGTAGAGGCCCACGTCGCGGGGCGCACGCAGCGCAAAGCCGAATTCGCCGGCGACGACCCGCCCATCGCAAGCGGCAAGCACGAGCGGCCCTCGCCGGACGTCGCAGTAGACCGCCTCGCCGTCACGCAACGACCGGACGCGGATGTCGATGGGGGCGTTCGGGGCGGCCACCGGCGGCTCGATGCGAAGGGTCGTGTCGCGCGGCAGCGGGCGGAAACGCTGACGGGCGGCGCCGCGGCGCCCGTCGCTGCTGCGCGCTTCGAGACGAAACGCGTAGTCGGGCTGGTTCGACTCGAGTTCGAAAACGCCGAGCCCGCATGCCGATGTCTGCACGACGTGCTGCGGGTCGAGGCTGGGCCGCCCGAACCGGACGTCGACCGTGGCGGCAACCGGCTCGCCCGTGCTCGATAGCACGCGCACGAAGACCCGGTTCGGCATGCCACGGACGATCGCACCTTCTTCGGGCACGAGCATGGGCGCGAGTTCACCTTCAGCCACGAAGCCGCCGGGGTCGGCTACGGAGGTGTCACCCGTGCCTGCCGCGGTCGGTTCGAGCGCCCGGACGTCGGCCCGGAGCGTGCGCACTTCGCCGTCGGCATCCTTCAGGTCGAGTTCGAACAGGAGCGGGCCGCAACCGGACGGCACGGGCAATGTGGCGACGGCCGGCCGGCCGTGAACGAGGAGCGGTCCCCCGACGCCGTCTGCCGAGACGCCGAGTCCGTTGGCCGCGCGGCCCCCCACAAACCGTGCGCCGAGCAATTGCACGATGGGGTAGGCGCGCTTGTCACGCTCGTACGCGATGACCCGAAAGGCCGCCGTCCGGCCGCAGGCCACAAGCGGCTGCCCGACGAGTTGGTACGACACGAGTACCCGTTGCCGCTCGATGGAGAGATAGAACGCGGCCAACACACCCGCAAGCGCACAGCCGACCACGATAAAGAGGCGCCAGCGGGCTGGGAGAGCCGGACGCGAGAAGGACACCCTATCCGTTCTGCTCATGGGGCCCTCGCGGAGCGGAGAGGCCGCCCGGCCGCGACAAACAGCCGGGAAGCGGTGCCCCAATCTGAGGCCGCCCGGACCCTGGCCACACCCGAGCCGAACGCCCCATCACGCGCAGCACGCGCGGAGCGTGGCGCGGCGGCGGGCCCGCATGGCTCAATGCGCCCCGGGCTCCCTACGTGTTGTTGTCCTGGATGGGCAGGACCTCGATGGCGCGAAGAGATCGCAGCGCTTCGTCGGCTAGCGCCCGGAAGTGACGTTCGTGCTGCGGGGCCACCACCTGCGTGCTGCGCCCGCGCAGTTGCATGGGATTGACGGAGCGCCCGTTCTGCTTCACGGCGAAGTGCAGGTGCGGCCCCGTGGCGCGGCCCGTCTGGCCGACGTAGCCGATGACGTCTTTTTGGCTGACCGGCTGGCCGACCGCAAGATCGGCCGCAAAGCGGTCGAGGTGCGCATAGACCGTCTCGTAGCCGTTGTCGTGCTGGATGCGCACGAGGTTGCCCGCGGCGCCCTTGCGCCCCACAGACGTGACCGTGCCGCCAGCCACCGCCCAGACCGGCGTGCCCACCGGGGCGGCGTAGTCGACGGCCAAGTGTTTCTGGTAGCGGTGGAGCACTGGATGCAGGCGCCGGTCGGTGAAACCGGAGGAGACGCGCGCGTAGACGAGCGGAGAGCGGAGGAACTGCCCGGCCACGGCGCGCCCCTCGACGTCGAAACTCCCCGCGAGGCCGTCGGGGTCGGTGTAGTGGATGACGGTGGAATGAGCGAACTTGCCAGCGTATTCGACAGCCCGCACGTGCCCATACTTGAGGAAACGCCCATCGACGAGCACCCGCTCGACAATGGCGCGGACTTCGTCGCCGTCGCGAACGTCGGTGAAGAAGTCGACGTCCCAGCTCAGGGCATCGACGAGGGACGCGGCGAGCTGCGCCGGATAGCCACAGCGCACGAGGCTCGCGGTGAACGAGCCGCGAATGGCACAGCCAACCTGGACCTGTTGGGTCTCGAGGTCGACCGCCTGTTTCACGGCAGCGTAGTTCTCGCCATCGCGCCGGACGACGTAGACGTCGGTCGGGGACGCTTTGAGCTCGAACTCGGTGACGCGTCCCTTGTCGTCGACCGCGACCTGTAGCCGGTCGCCGACCTTGGCCTTGCGGAAGTCGAAAACCTGTTCCATGGCGCCGACGACGCGGAGCGCTTCCTTGTCGTCCAGGCCCAGGTCTTTCAGCGCGTCGACGACGCGTTGCCCGCGGCCCAGGCGCGCAGCCAACCGCTGTTCGGCGCCCGGCGTGCCCGCCTCGGGCGTCTCGGCCGGGGCCTGCGGTTTGGCGGGCTGAGCGGGCGTCGGGTCGACCCGGTGGATCTTGCGTTCGAGGGGCGGCGGAGCGTCTTCACCGTCGGAACGGAAGAAAACGAAGTAGTTCACGACAAGAATGGCGGTGATGAAGACGACCGTGCCGATGCGGCTGATGGGCATGGGGGCACGGCGCCCGACGCGATGATCACGAACATAGAACGGTTTTCCGAAGAAAATGTCGTTTCGTCTGCGCATGATCCTCGGATGTCACGGTTGGGGAGGTTTCCCTCAGTTCTTGCGCGGTGGTAGCACGACTCGGCGGGGCTGTCAACCGACCCTGCCAGGCCCCAGCCGGTCAGGCCGGACAGGCGCCGCCCCATCCGCGGCCCGCCGCCGCCCTTGCACGAAACGGATGGCCAAGCGGATCGCCAGCCCCAGGCTATGGGGATCGG
Source organism: uncultured Myxococcales bacterium (assembly GCA_964422715.1). GTDB lineage: Bacteria > Myxococcota_A > UBA9042 > PWKZ01 > CAYRCM01 > CAYRCM01. Next base: position 43,584 of record CAYRCM010000006.1, read on the forward strand.
CAAGGCCGCGCCCGGCCAGGTCGTAGGCCACGCCGTGGTCAGGCGAGGTTCGCACGAAAGGCAGCCCCGCCGTGATGTTGACGGCGGCGCGCGGCGCGTGGAGTTTGAGCGGTCCGAGGCCCTGGTCGTGATACATCGCCAGGACGGCATCGAATTCGCGGGCCGCGGCGCGGGCGAACAGGCTGTCGGCCGGCCACGGGCCCGACACGGCGGCCCCGGTCGCATGGAGCGCCTCGACCGCCGGCGCGATGATGCGGGCTTCCTCGTCGCCAAAGCGCCCGCCGTCGCCCGCGTGCGGATTGAGGGCGCACACCGCAAGGCGCGGCTCGGGCACCCCGTAGCTGCGGACGAGCAGCTCGAGCAGCACCCGCGCCTTGCGCACGATGAGCTCCGGCGTGAGCAACTGCGCAACGGCGCGGATCGCCACATGGGTCGTGGCGAGCCCCACGCGGAGCCGCCCGCCGGCCAGCACCATGGTCCAATCGGCGGAGCCTGCGCGCTCGGCCAGGAGTTCGGAGTGCCCGGCGAAGGGCAAACCCATGGCGGCGAGGCTGCGTTTGTTGATGGGACCCGTGACGAGCGCATCGGCCCTGCCGCGCTGCACGTCGGCCACGGCCGCTTCGAGGCTCGACACGACGACCGGGGCGAGCGCGTCCGAGTAGACTCCGGCAACGGCTGGCGGAGCGGTGTCCCCCGGCTCGATGAGCCCGAACCGTGCCGCCGGCTCGCCTTCGGACGCCAGCGCCGCGGGATCGAGGAGCGGCGCGGCGCCGATCTGCCGCAGACGCCCGTAGGCCGCCAGCAGGTCGCTCCGCCGGCCGTAGACGATGGGGCGGACACTCCCCCCCGGCGGCACGAGCCGTGGGTCGGCAAGCGCGCGCAGCAGCAGTTCGGGACCGACCCCCGCCGGGTCGCCAACGGTGAGCGCCAACCGGACGGGGCCCCCCGTCCGGCGCCGAACGGGTGGAGGGGTTGCCAGGGGCGTTCGCGTTCGCTTTCCGGGCACTTGACTCTCCCTTGCGGCGAAACCACGTCAAAGGTTCAGCGTGGGCCGGCGGCCCAGCACTTCACGACCGGTGGGCCGAGTTGCACGAAGCCACGTCTGGCAAACGGCTCAACGGGCTGGCAGAGGAGCGAGAGACAGTCGTGCGGGGCGGGGCGGGCGCGCCGGGTCAGGCCATGGCCTCAGGGGCAGGCTTCCTGAACCTTCTTCGTGATGTCCTGGAACCACGTGGTGTCTTCGGACGCCTTCGACCAGGCCTCGGTCCAGGCTTTGGGGTCGGTGAAGCCGTACTTCTTGTAGATGTCCATGATCTTGTCGGTCTCGCCCTTCTTCTGGGCGCAGTAGATCTCTTCGTAGGCCTTGCCGAGGGTTTCCTTGTCGACAGCGGCAGGAGCCGCAGCCGCGGGGTCGCCGGCGGCCGGGTCGGCCGGTTTCGCTTCGCCAGCGGCCGGGTCGGCCGGCTTCGCTTCGCCGGCGGCCGGGTCGGCCGGTTTCGCTTCGCCAGCAGCCGGGTCGGCCGGTTTCGCTTCGCCGCCAGGCTGGGCAGCCGGATCTTTCGCGGCTTCGTCGGTCTTCGCGGGCTCGGTGGTGCCCTGGCCTTCGCCCGCGGGCTGGCCTTCGTCCTTCTTCTTGCAGCCGGTGAACAGAATGGCAGCCGCCACGACCATGGTGAGCAGCACACTGAACTTCTTCATCGTATCCCTCCTTCGTTCGTTGCGAAATCGGCAACGAAAACGGGCGCGATGTTAGTGAGATTGGGAGGTTCTGTCAAGCCCCTTGGGGGTCCGGACCGGAGCCCCGCCGGGTGGGGTCAAGGCAGGACCCGCAGCGCGACCGACCGGTTTGCCGTTCCGAGCGACTTGACAAGCCCGGCCCGCATTGCTAGAGAGGGCGGCTCGGATTGGTCGCGCCCCAAGCGCGCGATGAGGAGCCCACCATGGCCCGCTGCATGTTGACCGGCAAGAAGCCGAATGTGGCCAACAACGTTTCGCACGCCAACAACCGCACGCGCAAGCGGCAGTTCCCGAACGTCCAGCGCAAGCGGGTGTTTCTCGAAGACGAGAACCGCTGGGTCACGCTGACCCTCAGCACCCGGGCCATTCGCAGCGTCACGCGAATCGGCCTCAAGGCCTATGCCGCCAAGATGGGCGTCGACCTCGGGAGCCTGCTGGGCCGCGATTGATTGGCCGAGCCCCGGTCGTGCCCGCTCGCTTCCTCTGGCTGGGTCCCCTGCTCTTCGTTCTGGCCTGTGCCCAAGCGGTCATCCCGCCCCCGGGGTATCGGTTTACGCGGGCGCTCGCCTCGCCGCGGCTGCGGCTCGATCACACCCTCAAAGGCGAAGTCGACCAGTTCAGCGGGACGGTTCGCATCACCGATGTCGACCGACTCGGCGCCGGCGCATTCGACACGCTCGTCGTTTTCCAAGACGGGGCTGGAGAAACCTACGAACTGCGCCTCGTCGTGCCCGAGGCCGTTACGTTCTCGCCGCAGCGCGGTAGCGAGCTCCACATCGAATACACGGTGCCCGGAGCCGATGCGGAGCGCGGGCCGGGGGGTGGCCTCTTCGTGACCCGGGCAAGCGACGGGCAGGCACTCTATTACCTGGCGGTGCGGCTCGGCCCGAGCGGCGACCTGCCCTTCCCCGCCGCGGTCCCCGGGGGACTGACGCTGCATCCGCGCCCCGACCCGGTCTACGTCGAGGCCCTTACGTACGAGTCCCTGTGTCAGGCGCGCCTCTGGCACGGCTCCCTCGACGTCCGGGGCGAACGTGGCGCGCACACCTTGGCGCCCGGTCAGGCCTGCGAAATCCCCACGTCCCAAGGCTCGGTGAGGGTGCTCCTCATCGACCACGTCGGGGCGCTCGGCAACGGTTGCGAGCGGCTGGACCCCGCACACCTCACCGCTATCGCGGTCTTGCTCTGACCCGGCCGCCTTCGGGTCGTTGCGGCGGCTGCCCCGCAGCGGGTTTCCGTCCGGCGGCGCCTGCGCCCGAAGCGGGCCCCGCGTGCAGGCCGTTTTGCGTTCGAAGCGGCGCCGCACCGGACGGCGCGCCCCGGCGGACGGCGTCGGTCCGCCCGCGAAGCGACAGGAGCAACGCTCAGGGGAGTTGTCAGCAGCGCCCGCCCTGTGGTAGCAAAAACGCGGCGAAGCAAGGCCGCTTCGCCGCGATGACTGCGAGGAGGATCGCATGGCTCACAAAATCAACGAGCAGGAATGTACCGAGTGCGGCGCCTGCGCCGACGTCTGCCCCAACGAAGCGATTTCCCCGGGCGATGGCTTCTACGTGATCGACCCCGAGAAATGCGACGACTGCGGGACCTGCGTCGACGAGTGCCCGGTCGAGGCGATTGCCCCGGCGTGACAGCCGCGCTGCCGCCTGCTCCGAACGCCGCCCCGCGAGTCGCGTGGGCGGCGTTCGTCGTTTGAGGATGGGAACCGATGCGTCCCTGCTGGCTACGCCGCGAGCCCGACCAGCAGTTTCATGACGCACGCCGGATCGAGGGGGGCGGCCCGCAAGACCCGCAACGCCGCGTCGACGTAGGCCTCGTAGCGCATGCCGTTGAGCACGCAGCCGATGCCGGGCGTGTGCAGCGCCACGCGCAGAGCCTGTTCCTGGAACAGCAGCCCGTCGGCTTGCGCGCCGAGTGCCGCAACAACGCGTTCGGAGACGGGGCGCACCCGGCGGGCGTCGCGAAGCGCCCCGACGAGGGTCATGTCGCGGTCGACGTCGCGCACGGTGTCGAGGTAGTTGGCCCGCACGGGCAGCCAGCTGCTGCGCTCGGTTTCGGGGCAGGCTTCGTCGATTTCGCCAATGGCGGCGCGCACAAGCGGTGCCACGTGGCCCAGAAACACCTGCTGCCACTGTTCGCGGCCGGCGAGATCGGGCCATAGGCGCAGCACCGTGGACGCGACTGTGGGCGGCCGGCGCGGGCGACGCGGCCACGCCTGGACAGTGCGCCAGAGGGCAACCTCCGTTTCGGCCAGGCGCCCGAGGCTGCGCCGCACGGCCTCTTCCGGATCGATGTCGGACGCAACCGCCGGCTCGGCCAGCCGCAACAGTTCGCCGGCACGCAGCGCGTTGAGCGGACGGTTGGCGAGCACGGCCAGGCCCCAGCGGCGTGCGGCCTCGAGCACGGGCACGACCTTGCCGTCGCACGGCGTGTTCTCGGTGAGCGCCGCCCCAGACTCGACGAGGTTGAACGGCAGTTCGATGAAGCGCAGCGACGGCTTGGTGCCCGACCCATGCACCTCGACCGCCGCTTCGACAGCAGCCTCGCGGACGTCGGCGAGACTCAGGTGGCCCGGCCGGTCGGCAGCCATCGGAAACCCGTTGGACGAAACACCGTAGCAGCCGATCACACCCCGCGCCGCGGCCTCTTCGAGGGCCATGAAGGCAGCGGCCAGCCGATCCCAGAGGGCCTCGCGCTGCGCGGCCGCCGGGCCTCCGCCGGCTTCGAGGAAGTACTCGGGGTTGTGCAACAGATAGACGTCGATGTGGGCAAGCCCGAGGCGCTGGCGGCTGGCTTCGATCTGATGGGTGATGAAGTCGGGATGGATGCAATACCAGCAGTCGTCGCTGACGGTGATTGCGTCGCGCCAGGGCTTGCCCTGCGCTTGGCGGCGGCGCGCCTCGTCGAGGGTCTGGCCCTGCACGTAGCCGCCCTTCGTGACAACGACCACGCCCTCGCGCGCAGACTCGCCGTTGGCGATCGCCTCCCGCAGGACGTGGCCCGCGAGCCGTTCGCTGCCGCCGTCGGCGTAGTTGCTGGCCGTATCGATGACGTTGATGCCCGCGCGGAGGGCCCGCCGCAACGCGTCGGCATGCGCCGCAACCTGCGGGTGGATGCGATAGCCACCGAAGCCGAGGGCCGACAGGGACCATTGCAGGCCGGGCACCGTACGGCGCGCGGCCTCGGGAATGCCTCGGAGGGTGAGTTGGGCGAGGGTCCCCGCGGGGGTGGCACGTCCGGGCAGCAGATCGGGCTGGGTCATGATACTCCGCTGTTAGCGCGTGACGTCGCGCATCAGCTGCAGGAAACGCACGTAGTCATCTTTGCAGGTGACCGTGCCAAACAGGCCCAACACGGAGAGGCGGCGGATGTCTTCTTCGGTGATGCCGAGCCGCGACCTCGTCCGCCGGTCACGGCGCAGGGTGCGCAGCGCGCGGGGGTAGGGCCGCCCGTCGAGGCCTTCTTCGGAACCGATGGTCACGTCTCGGAATTCGGGTCGCAGCTGCGCCAGCACGCGCCGCCGGTCGAGGTCGAGCACCTGGCACATCGCCGCCAGCGTGCGCGCACTCGGTTGGCGCGCGCCCTTTTCGAGGTAGCCCACGTAGTTGGTGTGCACGCCGAGGCGCTGCGCCACTTCGGCTTGGGTCAGCCGCAGTTCGCGCCGCCGCTCGTAGATGAGGGCCGCAAAGCCCTTTCGCTCTTGCACGCGCGCCATGTCGCCCAGCCTATCCGCCCCACCGGCGCGGCCGCGGGGGACCGACCCGACCGCCCCAGTCTCCTAGCAGCCCGTACGCGGAGCGTCAAGCCGAACCGCCCCTCCGCCGAATCCGTCGGTCGCGTCGCACGTTGCCGGTGGCGGCCCGCGGCGCGCGATGGTATCCTGCCGGCACGTCTTGCGCACCCGATGCCCGATGGAGGCAGAACATGACGACCCTTCGACTGCTACCGTTCGCCGGGCTCCTGTTGGCGACGCTCGGCGCTTGTGGCGGCCCCCAGGCGACGCAGGTTTCCGCGGGTCCCGATCCGCTCGCGGCCCCCACGCCACCCGGTGGTGCTGCCGCCGTGGCCAGTGCGCGCGAGTCGCGCTGGCCCAAGATCCGGCTTGGCGAAGAAGCCACCATCACCGGCTTCGAGGGCCTCGAAGTGGTCGACACGCACCTCGTGCTCGAACTCGTCCAGACGAGTTGGAAGGAACTCGTGCTCGACGGCGAGCGCGAGCGACAGGCCTACGCGCACGTGCAGCTCAGTGTGGCCGACGAGAAGCAGGCCCTCAAGATCCGCGAGGGTTCGAGCGTCACGGTCCTCGGTCACGTCATCGAGTGCAAGAAGGCCGGGCAGACGTACAACCCGAGCCGCGGCGACATGATCCCCGAAGCCATCTTCGTCGTTCGGGTCGAGCGCTAGCCCAGCCGTCGAGCGTCTCGGTCGGACGGACATCCCCACCCGGCGTGTGCTCTGATTCGCGGCGCAGGAGGCCTACGCCGCGCGGGGGCAGTCCCCGACGTGCCGTTGTGGGCACAGGCAGTCTTCCGGAGGCAGGCTACGAACGCTTGGCCGGTGTGACCTCGGTGTGCTCGACGGTGGGCAGCGGCGCCGCGTCGGACTCGGTCTTCTCGGGAAGTTGGCGCGGCGCTTCGGCCCGGACTTCCTCTTCGTCGCCCTCGCTTGCCGTCCGAGACGCGCGCCGGAAATTGCGGATGCCCTTGCCGAGCGCATCGCCGATCTGAGGCAGTTTGCCGGCCCCAAAGATGATGAGCACGATGACCAGGATGAGGATGAGTTCGCCGATGCCGAGCCCCCCGAGGAATGCGCCCGGAATGGCCCCTGTCGCGCCTGAGAACATAGCCATGCTCCCCCATGCGCGGCCCGCCGTGCTTCGACAGGGCGGCCGGGCAGCGCACACGCCCGCTACTTGAACGGTTTCTGAATCTTCTCGATGGTGTTTTCGATCTGATCGCGGGTTCTCTCGACCCGGTTGACCGCGTTCTCGCCGCGTTGCCGCATGCGGTCGGGCGTGTCGATGGCCCGGTCGACCTTGCGGCCCGTGTTTTCTTTCTCGATGAGCGCCTTGTCGCCCTCGAACATGAGGTCGTCGAGTTCCTTTTCGGCTTCGGAGGGGTCCTTGGGCCCGTACGACTGGATGATGGGGTCGCCGCGCTTGGTCTCTTTGATGACGTCGCCCCACGAGATGATGACGTCGGACTCGGTTTCCCAGTCGATCATGTTGAACTTGACCTTGGGATGCCGAATGACTTTCTCGAAGATGTACGCAGCGTTGCGGGCTTCGCGGGTGTTCTTGTACCAGATGATGGGCCGCACCCGGTTTTCGGCTTTGTCGGCACCGACGGTGGCGATGTGGTGGCGCAGTTTGCGAATGGTCTCGACGATGCGCTGCGTTTCTTCTTCGCCGTATTCGCCGAGGCTGTTGACGACCTTGACGCGCACGTAGCCCGTGAGCTCGCGGTATTTGGGGTTGTCGCGGTAGTCGCGCCAGTCGTCGTCGACCCGTGCGGCCTGCAGGAAACGCGCGGCGTCTTTGGTGCCGAGATCGGTCAGACGCTGCAGGTACTCGAACGCGCGTTCGCTATTCTTGCGCAACGCGAGCACGCACGCGGCGTTGTAGATGCAGGCCGCGCAGCGCGGGTCGCTCTGGATGGCCTGTTCGTAGAGTTTGAGAGCTTCGGCCTGCTTGCCCTTCTTGTAGGCTTTGAAGCCCTTGGTGTTGAGCTGCTGGGCTTTCTTCTGGCGGGCGGCGCTGACGTATTCGGGCGCGTACTTCTCGCGGACCGCCGGCGCCGGCGTGGGTTTCTTGGCGCCGGGTTTCGCGGCTTCGGCTGCGGTCGGGGCCGGCGGCGCGAAACCGAGCCGCATGAGGGCCGTGCGGGCGAGGTGTTGACCTTCGCGGTCGCCGGTCTTCAGCATGTGCGCGGCGGCCGTGCCGACCGTGGATTTCTCTTCGCGACTCATGGCGTTGAGATCGCGATAGCTCATCCACAACTGGAAGCACTTCTTGAGCTCATTGGGGTCGGACTGGTCGGCCTTGGCGAACGTGGCAGAGCACGTGCCGCCGTGGCGTTTCCAGTCGTCGGCAAGCCCCTGCTGCGGCAGTAGGGCGACCACGAACAGGACCCCTGCAACCGAACGCCACATGCGTGCTCTCCTCCGGCGTGCCAACCTCCCGCGCACGGGGCCGCGGGTTCCGTCGCCGGCCCCCGAGGGCTGCTGACGGCAGACACGCCAAGCTAACAAGCGCCACGGTGCGGGTCAACCCCATTCCACGGGGGGATGCACCCCGGCTACGGCGGCATTGCGTCCCATCGGGCCCAACAAGAGCGGCGCGCGGTTCATTCCGACCCCGGCGGGGCGGCCGTGGCAGGCCGTCCACGAGACGTGGGTGGCCACCCACACGGCCGGCGCATGACATGCTGCAACGCTTTGAATTGACGCAACTCCAGCGCTGGCACGGGGCTTGCTCCGCTGCCTTGCGGTCGGACCGACCATGGAGGAAACGCGCATGAATACCCGATGGACGATGCTCGTGGTGACCGCAATGGTGCTCGCGCTCAGTCGCTCGGCTCCGGTGGCTGCCGCCGGCGGCGAGGCCCACGCGGATGGGCGCCTGTTCCGCTTCACCCCGCTCGAATCGGAGCCGACCGAGGGTCGACAGCGCCCCACGGTGGCCGAACTCGCCGCGCTCGCCGAGGCGGTGGCGGCCGAGCCACGGGACCGCGCGCGCCGCTTCGAACTCGTGCGGGCGCGCATGGCGGCCGGCGACTTGGAAGGCGCGCTCGGCGCCGCCCGCGAGTGGCGCGCGGTCGACGCCTACAACCTCGTCGTCGTGCGACTCATCGGCGACATCTTGAGCGAACTCGGCCGGCCGGCGGAGGCCCGCAGGGCCTACTCGGCGGTCGTAGAACTGCTGCCGGAGGACCCCGGGGCGCAGCGCGCGCTGGCCACGGTCCTGAAGCAGGGGGGCGACATCGAGGGGGCGCACGCGCGACTGCTCGTCGCGACCCGCCTGCGGGAGAACGACACTCGGCTTGCCTTCGAACTCGCCGACGTGACGCAGCGGCTCGGCCGGGACGAGGAGGCGCGCGAGCGCTTCGAGGGGATCGTCGCGAGCCCAGAGGCGCCCGAGGCCGTGCGCTACCCGGCCAAGCAACGCCTGGCGCAGCTGCTCGGCGCGCGCCGCCAGGCCGCCCTGGCGTCCGGCCGAGCGGACGAAGGCGCGCAGTTCGCGGCCGCCATCGCGGGGTTGGCGGTGAAGGGGGGCGCCGACAACGACCTGAAGGTCTACCTGAGTTGGGACACGGACGGCAGCGACGTCGACCTCTGGGTCACGAACCCGCGCGGCGAGAAGGTGTACTACGACCACAAGCGCGACCGTTTCGGCGCCGAACTCTTCCACGACGTGACGACCGGCTACGGCCCGGAGAGCTACACCGCGACGCGCACGGTGCCGGGGGCCTACCTCATCCAGGTCCACTACTACGGGACCGACCGCAGCGCGTTTCCGGAGGCGCGCGGCGAGGTCGTCGTGGTCGTGGCCGAAGGCCGACCGGGCGAGCGGCGCTTCGTCGTGCCCTACCGGCTCTTCGAGCCGAAGCAGACCGTCACCGTCGGCCGGGTCGACGTGGAGGAGGTGGCGCCATGACCGCAGCGCAGTCGACCGCAGCGGCGCAGCCGACCGGAGACCGTGCGAACGAAGGCACACAGACAGCCCGCCGCAACGAACGCCGGGCACGAGGCGAGACGATGAGAGCGCAGCGCGCAACGATGGGGAGTCGCTTCTGGGGTGGCTGGTTCTGGGGCCTGTTGCTCGGGGCGGCCGGCTGCGCGACCGGGGCCGGCCTCGGACCCGCGGCGCCGAACGCGCTCGAGGGGACCAATGCCGCAGCGCTCCAGCCGCTCGCGGCCGAATTGCGGGTCGACGCGGCGCGCGGCAGGGTGCTGGCGGCCCGCGCCGGACAGGCAGGCTTCCTGCCGCTGGCCGTCGGCGAGACGGCCGCGGGAGTGAGCGCACTGCGCGCGTCGGGCGGGGCGGCCGGCCTCACGCTGCGCGAGGCCGGTGAGACGCTCGGGAGACTCTGGCTGCAGGACGGGACCGAGCTGCAGTTTGGCAGCGGCGCCGACCTGCGCACGCGGCTCGCGGTGCGCCGCGGGACGGCGCGCATCAGCTTGTTTTCAGATAATTTTGACGTCGCCTTGCAGACGGCCGGCGGGGCCGTTGAGCCCGCGTTGACGGGGCGCGACGTGCTGATCTGGCGCACCGAGTCCGAATCCGCGCCGCGCATCGCGGAAACCGCCCAGCGCCTCGCCGAGGCGGAATGGACCTTTGCACTCGACAGCGGACCGGAGGCGGGCGGGCTCGGCAGCATGGAAGCCCGCGGCAACGCTGGCAGCCCGGTGTTCCTGAGCCTCGCCGAAGTGCACGTGAGCGCGCAGCCGGTCGGCGACATGGTCGCAACGAGCGTCGAGCACGTCTTCGCCAACCCCTCGAAGGAACGGCTCGAAGGCACCTTTCGCTTCCCGCTGCCCGACGGAGCGCTGCCGACGGGGCTCGCCCTCGAAATCGACGGGCGGCTCGTCGAGGGCGAGATCGTCGAACGCGACAAGGCGCGCGAGACCTACGAGTCGATCGTTGCCGACATGCGCGACCCCGCGCTGCTCGAATGGGAGGCCGGCCAGCAGTTCAGCCTCCGCGTGTTCCCCATCGAGCCGGAGAGCACGAAGCGCGTCGTGCTGCGTTTTCTCGCGCCACTGCGGCGAAGCCCGCGCGGTTCCGAGTTCGTGTACCCGACGGTGGCGGCCGACATGCAGACGCGGGTCGAGCGCTTTCGCCTGACCTTCGATGGCCGCCCGGTGGTCGACGAACGCGACTTCACGCCCGGCCGCGATGTGGTGGTGCCCCTTGCGCGCTCGCGGCAGCCGCGCGTCATCCGTGAGGATCGGGCCGACGGCCAGTACATCAGCGCGCGCATCCGCCCGGACTGGGATGCCATCGGGGCACAGCCGGCGCGACGCGACCAGCCGCGCCACGTCGTCGTGGTCCTCGACACGTCGCGCAGCGCGCTCGAGTCTTACGAACTCGGCGTGGAAGCGCTGGCAGCGCTCGGGGCGGTGATGCGACCACGCGACCGCGTGCTGGTGACGGCGTGCGACATCGCGTGCCGCGACGTCGCGGCGGACTTCCTGCGGGCCGACGCGGCGGGGCTCGAACGCGTGCGCGCCTTCGCGCGGGCCCAGGAGCCAGACGGGGCAAGCGACCTCCGGGCGCTGATCGCGCACGTCGGCGAAACGCTCCGGACGCTGCCGCCGGAAGCGCGGGAGCAGGCCCACGTCGTCTACGTCGGCGACGGCACGGCGACCTGGGGCGAGCTCGACACGGCAACGCTCGCCCGCGCCGTGGCCGAGGAATTCGCGGGCACACCGCTGTCGGTGCTGGCACTCGGCCGGCGGGTCGAGACGGCGCGCCTGCAGCGGCTCAGCGCAGAGACGGGGGGCCGCTTCGCTCGGCCGCGCACGCAGGCCGACGTGCGCCGCTTCGCCGCGGAATGGGCGTTGCTCGCCACCGCGCCGCGGCTCACCGACGCTCGGGTGACGGCCGACAACGGGGCCGCCGTGTTGCCGGCCGTGGCAACGACGCTGTTCGAGGGCGACGAGTTCGTGGCCTACCTGCGCACGGCGGGCGACGCGACGCGGCCGACGACGCTGATACTCGAAGGCCGCGTCGGCACACGGGTCGTCCGCGAACGCCTGGCACTCGACTCCGCGGTCGAGGCCCCGCTCGTCGCGCAGCGCTGGGCGGCGGCGCAGATCGAGGCGTTGCCGGACGCCGAGGAAAGCCGCAGCGACGTCGTGGCCCTGAGTCGCGAATACGGCGTGCTGAGCCGCCACACGGCGTTTCTGGTGCTCGAAAACGATGAGGCCTACCGGCGCCACGGCATCGAACGACGGGCAGCGGGCGACGCGGCCGACCCGCGCGTGTCGGGCGGCGACCTCGAGTCGGTGGCCGAGCCGCGGGCGAGCCTGAGCCCGGACGAGATCCAGCCGGGCGACCCCGAGATTCGCATCCCCGCCCCGGCCGACGCGCGCGCCGTGATCGTGCTGCTGCCCTTCGGCGAGACGAAACGCGCGGTGTGGGAGCCCGAGTTGGGCCTCTGGACGGCGCGCTTCCTCGTCAGCAAGGACACGCCCGACGGCCATTACACCGTGGTCGTGCGCATCACGCACGCCGACGGCACCGCTGAGGTGTTGACGCTGGCGTACGACGTCGATACCGAGGCGCCGCAGTTCGATGTGCGGCTGCGTGCGCGCCCCGGACGACGCCTGCGCTACGACGTGGTCGCACAGCAACGCGCACGGACCCTGCCGCGCGTCGCCGTGGCCGGCACACCGGAGATGCGGACAACGGCCGAGCCGGGCGCCGCGCGGCCCGTCGAACTCGTGCCGGACGCGCGCCGCGTCGAACTGCGCATGCCGGACGGGCAAGCCCTCGTTCTGCGGCCGCTTTCTGGCGGCCGCTTCGCCGGCCGCTGGACGCCGCGTGAGGCGCCGGTGGGGCCCGTCGAACTCCAGCTGTTCGCGTTCGATCGGGCGCTCAACCCCGCCACGGCGACGCTGCGGGTGGAACCGGAAGGAGGCGCGCGATGAGTCGCGTGCGCATTGCCGCCGGCCTGGCCCTGTGGCTCTGCGTGATCGAGCCGGCTCCCGCCGCGCTCGGCGCCGCGGCGCCGCCCGGGGCGGACCTGCTCGCCCAGGACGTTCGGGCCTGTCTGCCGCTCACCGACGGTGGCGTGCTGGCCGGCGGGCCGGGCGGGCTCGTACGCCTCGACCGCGCCGGCAACCCGCTCGGCTGGCTGCGGGAGCCTGAGGGACTGCCGGGTACGACCGTGTGGGCGCTTGCGCCGGAACCCTCGGAGGCGGCCCCGGACGCCGGTTCGAGCGCCGGACGGCGCATCCTCGTCGGCACCGAAGGCGGCCTGGCCGTGCTGCGTGTCCAGCCGGAGGGCCTGGACGTGGCGGAGCGCTACCCCGCCGCTCCCGTGCGCGCGCTGTTCGGCGACCCGGCCGGGGCGCTCGTGGCGACGTGGGGCGACGGCTTGCTGCGCTACGACGCGGTGCGCCATACGCTGACCCCCGTCCCCTTCGTGGGCGCGCGCATCCCCGCCGGTGCGCGGCGGGCTGTGGCCGTTGCGCGCTCGGGTGCCGACGCGATCGTGGCGACCGGTGGCAGCGGGCTCTGGCGCCTCGGCCCCGCGGGCCTCGAACCCTGGCACGTGTCCCTGCCGAACCCCTACGCGTTGGCGCTCGGCGAGAGCGCGGACACGTTGCTGGTCGGCACGCTCGGCGGGCTCGTGGCCGTCGGCAAGGCGGGCACGCGCCTCGAGAACCCGGCCGACGTGCGCGCGGCCCTGCGCGTCGGCGAGCGGCTGTGGCTCGCGACGTTCGGCGCCGGGGTGCTGGAGCGGCATCCGGACGGCCGGATGCAACCGCTCGAACTCCCGGAGGAAATTCGCTTCGTGCAGGGCCTCGGGCAGGCCGCCGGGCGCACATGCTTCGCAACGGCCGACGGACTGTGGCTGCTCGATCGGGGCGCGCCGCCCGCAGAGGCGCGCCGGGTGGCGCTGGCCGGGCCGCGGTCGCCCGACGTGTCCGCGCTGGCCGTGCAGGGCGCGCGGCTGTGGGTGGGCACGTTCGACAGCGGGCTCGGCTACGTCGAGGCGGGGCGCTTCGCCGGGCTCGCGGCGCTCGGGCAAGACGCGCGCGTGAACGCCCTCGTGGCGACGGGCGCAGGCGAGGCCGACCCGCTCTGGGTGGCCACGGCCCGCGGGCTTGCGCTCGTGACGCCCGCGGCCGTCTCGTGGCTGCGTCGGGCCGACGGCCTCCAGCACGACGAAGTGCACGCGCTGACCGTGCTGCGCGGTGGCGGCCTCGCGATCGGCACGGCGCGCGGCGCGGCGCTGCTGAGCGGCGGCCGGCTTGTGCCGCTCGGGGCCAAGCAGGGCCTGCCGCGGCGGGCGGTCTGGGCCATCGCCGAAGGCCCGCAGGGGGAGCTCTGGCTCGGCAGCACCGTCGGCCTCTACCGCTACGTGGCTGGACGGCGCGCTCAGCGTTTCAGCATGTCGAGCGGTCATCTGCCGGACGACTGGGTGACGGCCGTGACCCTGGCCGCCGGGCGCGTTTGGGTGGGCACCTACTCGCGCGGCGTGGCCGCCCTGACCCCGCAGGCTTGCCGTGGCTTCGCGGCGGTGGCGCTGGGCGGCGGCTTCGTGAACCCGGCGGGGCTGCGCGCGCGCGGCGACCGGCTCTTCGCGGCCACCATGGACGGCTTGCTGAGCCGCGCGCTCGACCTGGCCGGTTGCTGGCAGGCACACCCCGAGGCGGCTCCGGGACGTGACGTGACGGCGCTCGAATGGGCCGACGCGGACGGCCCGCTGTGGGTGGCAAGCCGCCGCGGACTTGGTCTCTGGGCCGGCCGCTGAGCGGTGTACCCGGGCGTCAGGGCCAGACCCGCCCGGCGAGCAACCAGGCGCGCGGATAGGCCTGGGTTTCGGCAGCCGACACGTTGCCATCGGGTTCGACCGCAGCGGGGATCTGGTGGGCGCTCAGCAGTGCGCCGCCGTCGCCGCTCGCGTAGGGCGCCACGGCGAAGGCCAACGCGCGCGCCACATCGGTCGGGTTGGCGACCGCCGCCAGGATGGCGACGAGGTCGAGGCTGCCCTCGAGCTGCGGACCGCCCGCGTAAGCGTCGCAGCTCGTGGCCACCTCGGCCCAGGTGGTGGCGCTCGGCGACCACTGCAACCAGTGGCAGAAGCCGCTCGATTCCTCCTGCACGAGCGCGAAGAGATCGGCGCCGGCCGCCGGTCCGGCCACGGTGCCGGCCTTGGCCCACGGTGCGGGCACGGGGCTCGTGTCGGAGGCCCCGCCGACCCACACGTAGAGCACGTGGTCGGACGTGCCGGACGCGGCCCAGTCGGTGGCGGCGTAGAGCACCCCGGCGTTGTTGATGGCCGCGCGCAACGTCATGGTGCTGCCGGGCGTGCCGGCCACGAGCAGCGCCGCGGTATCGAGGAGCCCATCGCCAACCGACCAGCCGAGAGGCGCCGTGACGGCCCAGTCGTCGGTGTACTCGGTGGCCGATACGAACGGTGAACCCTCGTCGTAGAAGCGCAAGAAGACTTGAATCTTTGCGGAGTTGGCAGGGGCCGCATAGGCAAAGGTGTACTCGCGCCAGGCGGCCGCGTCGGTCGTGTAGTTGGTCGCGTACTGAGCGGCGATGGTCGGCGCGTCGCTCGCATCGTAGTAGCGCAGCGCGAGCCGGCTGCGGCCCGCCGGGTCGCTGTCGTACATCCAGGCGTGGAAGGTGTAGGTGGTGCCCGCCACGACCGCCGGCCGGTCGGCCGCCAGCAGGTCGCGGTTGTCGGTGGTCTGCCAAGAGACCCGTGCCGCACTCGCGCCCGACTGGACGATGTCGATCGCTTGCGCAATCGAGAACGACGAGGCGGCGCTCTTCGTGAAGTGTGGCGGCGGATCGCTGGTGGCCCAGTCTTCGAAGTCCCAGTTCGTGCGGTCCTGGCAGACCGGGCTGGCCGCGCAGTCGTCGATGTCGGCGCAGTCGGTCAGCCCGTCGCCGTCTTCGTCGACCCCGCCCGCGCACACTTCGGGCTCGACGGCGCAAGCCGGATCGCTCGCGCAGTCGTCGATGTCGGCGCAGTCGGTCAGCCCGTCGCCGTCTTCGTCGACC
>CAYRCM010000006.1:59164-78236 GCA_964422715.1 uncultured Myxococcales bacterium
CCGCCCGCGCACACTTCGGGCTCGACGGCGCACGTGATGCTGAGTTCGTAGTCGCCCGCCGCCCCAAGGTAGCCGTCGACGACGACGTAGTAGGTGGTGCCGACGACCGCGTTGAACACGAGGTCGGTGTCGCCGGCCTCGATGCACGCGCTGTCGAGACAGTCGCCCTCCAATACGAACAGGTCGAGGTCGGCGGTCGTACTCGTCACGGCGGCCAGCACCTCGGTATCGGCGGCCACAGTGAACGCGAAGAAGGCCTCGGGCCCGGTCTCGGTCCACGACGTGCACACGTAGGACGAGATGGCGTTGTCGAGGCCCACGGTGGAGCCGCTCACGACGGCACCGCAACCGATGCTGTCGAGCGTCACGCACGCCTCGGGGCACGCGGGGTCGGCGTCGCAATCGGGGTCGGCGCAGTCGGTGAGGCCGTCGTCGTCTTCGTCGGTGCCGCCCGTGCAGATTTCGGCCGGCCCGGCGCACGCACTGCTGTCGACGAACAGCCAGAGGTCGTAGCGCGTGCAGTCGCCGTCCCACAGCATTGCGCGCAAATACACGTTGCGGGCCGTACTCGCGGTGTAGCTCAGGTATTCGTCGTCGTCGACCGACGTGCTGTAGGTGAGCAGCACGCCGGAGGCGTCGTAGAGCCCGAGGTCGATGTCGCCGTCGACCTGGTAGAAGTGCGCGTACGCCTCGACGGTGGCGCCGGCGCACAGCGCGATCTCGAACCAATCTTCATCGGCTGCGAGCACCGCCCGGTCGGCGTACACGTCGGATGCGTCGCCGTGCGGGTAGGCGGTGGGCAGGTCGTCGTAGTCTTCGAGGTCGTCTTCGGCGCAGACGCCGCACGCAGCACTGACGCGGCAGTCGTCGTCGGCGCAGTCGATGTCGGTGTCGAGGTCGTCGTCGGCCCCGTTCGTGCAGTCGATCTCGTAGGGTGCCGCGCACGCCGGGTCGGCGGCGCAGTCGGCATCGGCGCAGTCGGCAGCCCCGTCGCCGTCGTTGTCGAACCCGTCGGCGCACGACAGTTCGCCGCCGAATTCGCAGCCGGCGCTGCCGTCGCAGTCGACATCGAGGCAGTCGGCCAGCGTGTCGAGGTCGTTGTCGGCGCCATCGTCGCAGACCTCGGGCTCGGCGCACGCGAACAGCACTTCGGTGACCCCCGAAAGCCCGTCGAGGCCGTCGACCGCGAAGTAGACGGTTTCGCCGGCCGCAAGCGGCACGAGCAGGCCCACCTCGGCCCCGCCGAGGCAGTGCGCGTTGTCGCAGGGCTCGCCAAGGGCGAACACGTGCAAGCCGGCGACGCCGGCGCCGCGCTCGCGGAAGAGCACCGTGGTGTCGGCGCCGGCCGTGTAGCGGAACACGGCCTCGGGACCCGTCATGGCCAGGTCGGGCAGGCAGTCGTAGGCGTCGAGTACGTCGGACGTCGCCGACCCGGCGGTGTCGACAAGCAGTTCGGCGCCGCACACCAAGTCGGTGGGCTCGCCCGCGCACGCGACGGCGCATTCGGGCGCAAAGGTGCACTCGGGGTCGGCACAGTCGACGAGCGCGTCGGCGTCGTCGTCGACCCCATTCGCGCACGCCTCGGGGCACGCGGGGTCGTCGCTGCAGTCGGGGTCGAGGCAGTCGGCAAAGCCGTCGCCGTCGTCGTCGCTGCCGTTGCTGCAGAGTTCGATGAGCGCGCACGAGAGGGTCAGCGTGTAAGGCCCGGCGGCCCCGTCGTAGCCCTCGACCGCCACATAGTAGGCGTGGCCTGCCGCCACGTTGGCGAGGGCCGCCGCCGTGACGTCGCCGAACGCCACGCAGCCGGCGGGGTCGCAGGCCCCGGCGTCGGGCGCTTCCAGAATGAAAACATCGAGATCGACGCCAACGGCCGGCGTGAGCGTGGCCGTGACCACCGTGTTTTCGGGCGGGGCGAAGCGGTAGAAGAGCTCGGGCCCCGTTTCGGCCCAGGGGCTGCACGAGTAGGCCGAAAGCCGCGTGGGCGCGCCGCGCGTGTCGCCCACCACGGTGTCGCCGCACTGCACTTCGGGGATGCCGGCGCAGCACTGGTCGACGTGCGCGCAACCCGCAGCGGCGCACGTGTCGAGCGTGCAGAGGTTGTCGTCGTCGCACCAGGTGGCCTGGGCCGCGTGGACGCATGTGCCGGTGAGCCCGTTGCACGAGTCCTGGGTGCAGGCGACGCCGTCGTCGCAGTCGCGCGCGCTGCCCGCGCAGGTCGCGGCCGTGCAGCGGTCGTCGACCGTGCACGGGTTGCGGTCGTCGCAGGGGTCGGCGTTGGGGGCGTGCTGGCAGCCAAGCCGCGGGTCGCAGCGATCGTCGGTGCAGTCGTTCGCGTCGTCGCAGCGGAGTTCGCTGCCGGACGCACAGACGCCATCGGCGCAGCGGTCGTCGAGCGTGCAGACGTCGCCGTCGTCGCAGAGCAGGGTGTTCTGCGCGTTGACACAGCCGCTCTCGGGATCGCAGGAATCGGTGGTGCACAGGTTCTGATCGTTGCAGTCGACGGGGGCGCCGCGACACTGGCCGCCGGCGCAGCGGTCGTCGCCGGTGCAGGCGTTGCCATCGTTGCAGGCGGCTACGTTCGCCGCGAAGACGCAGCCGAGCGCCGGGTCGCAGCGGTCGTCGGTGCACGGGTTGTCGTCGATGCAGCGCGTCGTCGTGCCCACGCAGACGCCGGCCTCGCAATGGTCGCCCGTGGTGCACAGCGACGCGTCGTCGCACAGCGTGCCGCCGGTGACGGGGGCCTGCGCGCAGAGCCCGCTCGCCGGGACGCACGTGTTGCGTGAGCAGGCCGTGTCGGCGGCGGGGTCGCAGATGACGACGGTCGTCGCGTCGACCACGCAGCGCCGCTCGCGGCAAACGAGGATACCGTTGCAGCGGTCGCCATCTTCGTATGGGGCGCAGTCGGCCGTGCTCTGGCACGGGTCGCACACCAGCGTGGGGCCGGGCTGACAGACGCCCAAGGCACAGGCATCGCCGCTCGTGCACGGGTCGCCGTCGCTGCACACGCTGGTGTTCGGGTCGTACACGCAGCCGCCCGCGCCCGGGACGCAGCGGTCGTCGGTGCAGACGTTGCCGTCGTCGCAGACCACGGCGGAGCCGCCGCCGCAACTGCCGGTCTCGGAACACAATTCGCCGTTCGTGCACGGATTGGCATCGTCGCAGTCGGCGCCGCCGAGCGGCGTGTGCGTGCAGCCGACCGCGGCCAGGCAGCCGTCGGCCGTGCAGTCGTTCCGATCGTCGCAGGCGGGCGCGGCGCCGCCGAGGCAGCCGCCCGCCACGCAGCGGTCGTTCTCGGTGCAGCGATTGGCGTCGTCGCAGGGTTCGCTGTTGGGCTCGTTCGAACAACCGGACGCCGCCGAACAGGCGTCGGTCGTGCACCCGTTGTCGTCGTCGCACGGCGAGTCTGGGCCCGGCTCGCAGGTGCCGGCCGCGCAGAAGTCGCCGGCCGTGCAGAAATCGCCATCGTCGCACGGGCCGGCGATGGGGACCCATTCGCAGCCCTCGCGCGCCACGCATGCGTCGTGCGTGCAGGCGTTGCCGTCGTCGCAGTCGGTCGGCGGGCCGCCGAGGCACTGGCCGGCGAGGCAGGCATCGCCGCTCGTGCAGGGATCGCCGTCGTCGCAGGGCTCGGTGTGCGGCTCGAACACGCAGCCGAGATCGGCGTCGCAGCGGTCGGTCGTGCACGCGTTGTCGTCGTCGCAGGAGACGGTGTCACCGCCGATGCACACGCCGGCGAGACAGGCGTCGTCGGACGAACAGCGGTCGCCGTCGGCGCACGGGGTACCGTCGCTCTGCGGCTGCATTTCACAGGCACCGGTCTCGCGGCGGCAGGCATTGACGAGACACGGGGTGTCGTTCGTCGCGTCGCAGCGCACGAGGCTGTCGGGGGGCGTGATGCACAGTCCGTCGACGCAGCGGTAGACGCCGTTGCACAGGTCGCCGTCGTCGGGACAGTCGACGTCGCTGTCGCAGGCGCACGCGAAGACGCCCGGCACGCAAGTGCCGCCCGCGCAGGCGTCGCCGACCGTGCAGGCGTCGCCGTCGTCGCAGGCACCGGCCTCGGGCGCGAAGCGGCAGCCCAAGGCCGGCTCACACGTGTCGCCGGTGCAGGGATTGCCGTCGTCGCAGGGAAGTCCGGCCTCGCCGCGGCACTGGCCAGCGAGGCAGGCATCGGCGTCGGTGCAGCGGTCGTCGTCGTCGCAGGCTTGCCCGTCGGCCGCGAACACGATGGTGCACAGGCCGTTTTCGGGGTTGCAGCGGCTCTCGGCGCAGGCGGTGTCGCCGCTCGCGTCGCACTGCACGATGGTCTCGGGGTCGACGACGCACAGCGCGGCCACGCAGTGGAGTCGGCCGTTGCAGCGATTGGCATCGTCGTGCACGCCACACGCGTCGTCGCTCGTGCAGGCGCAGGTGTTGTTGCCGGGCGCGCAGCGGCCGTTGTCGCAGACGTCTCCGAGCGTACAGGGGTTGCCGTCTTCGCAGAGCGCACCGTCACGCGACGCGAAGACACAGCCCAGTACCGGGTCGCAACGGTCGTCGGTGCACGGATTGTGGTCGTCGCATAGCCGCGGCGCGGCCGCGACGCACGCGCCGGCCGCGCAGACCGCACCCGCGGCGCACGCGTCGGCGGTGGCGCAGGGCGTGCCGTCGGGGAGCGGCAGTGTGACGCATTCGCCGGTGGCGGGCTGGCACTGCATGGCTTCGCAGGGCCCCTCAGCCTCGGTGGCGCACACAACGATGCTCTCCGGGGGCACGACGCAGCGGTCACCGACGCAGACGAGCCAGCCGTTGCAGCGGTCGCCGTCTTCGTGGATGGCGCACTGCGCGTCGCTCGCGCACGGGCAGGTGTTTTCGCCGCCGACGCAGGCGCCGGCCGCGCACGTGTCGTCGACGGTGCAGGGGTTGCCGTCGTAGCACGGCGCCGCGTTGGCCTCGCTCGCGCAACCGGCCGCCGGGTCGCAGACGTCGTCGGTGCATGGATTGCCGTCGTCGCACGCGAGCGGCGTGCCGCCCTGGCAGGCGCCCGCCAGACAGAACGTGTCGGCGGTGCAGAAGTCGTCGTCGTCGCAGCGGGCGCCGTTGGGCTCGGGCTGCAAAAGGCACGTGCCCGTCGCGGGCTGGCAGGTGTTGCGCAGACAGGGCGTGTCGCCGCCCGGATCGCAGACGACCACCGAGTCGGGCGGTAGGTCGCACGCGCCATCGACGCAGCGGGGGACGCCGTTGCAGCGGTCGCCGTCGTCGGCGCATTCGAGCGGGGCACCGGCCGTGCAGACCCCCGCCACGCACGCATCGCCGACCGTGCACGGTTCGCCGTCGTCGCAGGGACCGGCGTGCACCGTCCAGAGGCAACCGCCGGTTTGGGGGTCGCAGGCATCGATGGTGCACGGGTTTGCGTCGTCGCAGGCGAACGGGGCGCCCGGCACGCAAACGCCGTCGTCGCAGACGTCGGTCTCGGTGCAGGGGTCGCCGTCGTCGCACGGCGTGTCTTTCAACGCCGCGTGGCCGCAAAGCCCCGTCGTGGGCTCGCAGGTGTCGTGTGTGCAGTCGTTGGCGTCGTCGCAGTCGATGGCGCTGCCCCCCTGGCACTGCCCGGCGAGGCAGGTCTGCCCCGTGAGGCAAAGGTCGCCCTGGCAGGGGGACCCCGACGGCAGGGTGACGCGCAGGCAGCGGCCCGCCTCCAGGTCGCAGATGGCCTGCTCGCACGGGCCGAGGTCCGCGAACGCGGTGCGGCAATCGTCGGGCCCCTGACAGGGCTGGCCGCCGGCGTCGGCGCCGGCGTCGCGTTGGTCGCCCGGCGCATCGGCCGGCGCGTCCTGACCGGCCGCATCGGGCAGGCTGCCGTCCCCCGCGGGGCCGACTTCCTCAGACCCGGAACACGCGAGCACGAGCGCCGCAACACCCAGCAGCGCGGCCTGCACCGCGCGCCGCCCGTTCATCAAAGGCAGGCCTGTTCGCATGACATCCCCTTTTCCCGCTCGATTCATGGCGCCATCCTACGCGACCCGGCCGCAGCCAATCAAGTTGGCCGGGGCAGCCGTCGTGGGGTGCGCGTCGCGCGGGAATGGGGCCTGCGCGGAGCCGGGGTTTGGCCCGGGGCGCGCCACGCCGGCGGCGAGCCATTGCCCGGTTTCGTCGCGTGGCGGGCGCCCGGCAATCTGGCATTCCGGAGCGACCCGGCGGGCTTGCGACGCATTGCCGCCGCTCGGTCCCGGTGGTATGTTGCGCGCGGGTTTGCCGGCCCCCTCACCTTTCCGGCATTTCAGGAGACACCGAACATGCGTTGGCCAGTCATCGTTGTCGCGGGCTGCCTGGTTCTGTCCCTCGCCGCCTGCAAGAAAGAGCAGCCGGCCGCCGACAAACCTGCCGAACCGGGCGCCGGCGGGGCGGTCGCCGTCCAGCAACCGGCGGGTTCCGAGGCCACCCCCAAGGAAGCCGCCAAGCCCGCCGCGCCCGAGTCGCCGACCGAAGCCGGACAAGCCAAGGCCCCCGAAGGGGGCGCGCCCGCGACCCCGGTCGCGGCCCCGGTCACCGAAACCAAGGTCGAGATGATCGACGCCGGCGCCGAGCCCCGTCAGGCGCTGCGCTACAAGTTCGCGGCGGGCCGCAAAGACGTGCTGCTCATGGACATGGACATGGCCATGGCGATCAAAGCCGGCACCATGGAGCAGCCCGAGATGCAGTTGCCGCGCATGCGCATGACCATGGAAGTCGACAGCAAGGAACTCACGCCCGACGGCAACCTGAAGTACGGCTTCAACCTCACCACCGTCGAACTCGTCGAAGATCCGGCGGCGAATCAGATGCTCGTGCAGGCTCTCAAGGGCGAGATCACCAAGATGCAGGGGCTCAATGGTACCGCCGAGGTCACGCCGCGCGGCTTCACGAAGCAGGCTGACATCAAGGTGCCCGAGGGCGCGGGCCAGCAAGTGCAGCAGATGCTCGACAACATGCAGCAGCAGATTCGCCAGATGTCGGCCCCGCTGCCTGAAGAGCCCGTGGGCGTCGGCGCCCGTTGGAAGGTGGTCATGCCCATCGAACTGCCGCTCATCAAGATGCAGCAGACGGCCACCTACGAACTCACGTCCATTCAGGGCGACACGGGCGAATTCAAGATCGTGCTCGAACAGAACGCGCCGCCGCAGACCATGACCATTCCGAACCTACCCGCGGGGGCCAAGGCCGACCTCAAGGCGCTCGAATCGAAAGCCTCGGGCACCATCCAGTTCGACCTGACCAAGATCGTGCCGCGCTCCGACCTCACCACCAACGTGCGCACGGTCATGGCGGTCGACGCGGGCGGCCAGGCCCAGGAACTCACGATGTCCATGCGCGTGGGCATCAAGATTGCGCCGAAAGAGTAGTCCCCCCGGCCCACCGGCCTCTTGAAGCCACCGTCAGCCTCCCGCCGCACCGGCCGCCCTCCGATCGAGCGTCGCAACCATCTCCACGTGGTGGGTTTGCGGAAACAGGTCGAACAGTTGCACGTCGCCGAGCCGGTAGCCCACGTCGCCGACGAGGTGGGCGATGTCGCGCAGCGCCGCCGCGGGATCGCAGGATACGAGCACGACCCGGGCCGGGGCGCGGGCAGACCAGAGTGGCCGTAGCGCCCGGATGCCCGCGCGCGGCGGGTCGAGAACCACCGCGTCGGGCGCAGGCTCCACAGCGAGCAGGGCGGCGGTCTGCACGTCGCTCTCGGCGCGCACGGCCACAGGCAACCCGGCGGTGTTCTCGGCGAGCCAGGCCGCGGCGCGCGGGTCGCCCTCAGCGGCGAGGCCGCCGGCGAAGCGCCGCGCCAGGTGCACGGTGAAGTTGCCGATCCCGGCGTAGAGCTCGGCGAACCGCTCGCCCGCCCCCGCCGCGGCCACGACGGCAGCAACGAGCGCCGCGTTGGCCTCGCGATTGGTCTGCACGAACACGCCCGGCCCAAAGGCGAGCGGCTGCCCCGCGCTGATCTCCGCGAGGCGCGCCGCGGGGGTCGCCTCGGCCGGGGCGCCGGCCACGGCCAACGCCTGCACCCGCAGGGCGGCGGCGAGGGCGTCGACGCGCGCAAGGGGGGCACGCTGGCCGGGGCGCACGAACAACCCCCGGGCGCCCGTGGCGTCGACGTAGAGTTCGAGGTCGGCGTCGCCGGGCGGCAGGTCGGCGAGGCCACGAGCCAGTTCGCGGGCGAAATCGGCGAGCGGCGGCGCAAGCACAGGGCAGGCGCCAAACGGCAGGACGGCGTGTGAGCGGGCGGCCAGGGTGCCGAACTGCGTGCCACGCCGGTGCAGCCGCGTCCGCGTGCGGTGGCCAAACGACGCGCCGGCCCAGGGCGGCGGCAACGTGTCGGGCGCGAAGCCGGGCACCCGCCGGGCCAGTTCCAGGGCGATGAGGCGGCGCTTCCATTCGCGCTGCGCGGCGAGGTCGAGCTGTTGCCACGAGCAGCCGCCGCAGGTCCCAGCGAGCGGGCACGGGGGAGCGATGCGCTGGGGGCCGGGGGCGAGAACGGCCACGATGTCGGCGCGGGCGAAGGAACGGTGTTCCTCGCAGAGCCGCACGCGCAGCCGGTCGCCGGGCACGGCGCCGCGGACGAACGTGGCGCGCCCGTCGGGCAGTCGGCCCACGCCGTCGCCGCCGAAGGCCAGGGCGTGGATCTGGATGTCGTAGCCGTCCACGGCGTCCCCTTCCGCAGGGCCCGGCGGAGCGGCGTCCGCTTCCGGGTCGCGGAGCGCAGTGTTGGCGCTCGGCCCGAAGCGGTCAAGCTCCGACCGCGCCGCGTTGACCCGGCCAAGCGGGGTTGCTACAGTCCGCCGCCGATTTGAAGGCACGGAGGCCCCCGTGAAGACCATCATCGAGCCGTTTCGCATCAAGGTCGTCGAGCCCATCCGCATGACGACGCGCGAAGAACGCGAGCGCGCGCTCGCGGCGGCCGGCTACAACCTGTTCCGGCTGCACGCCGACGATGTTCTCATCGATCTGCTCACCGACAGCGGGACCTCCGCCATGAGCAGCGAGCAATGGGCCGGCGTCATGCGCGGCGACGAGTCGTACGCGGGAAGTCAGTCGTTTTTCCGGTTCGAGCGGGCCGTGCGGGACGTCACGGGCATGCCGGTCGTCATCCCGGCGCACCAGGGGCGCGCCGCCGAGCGCATCCTGTTCGAGATCATGGGCGGGCCGGGCAAGGTCATCCCGTCCAACACGCACTTTGACACCACGCGGGCCAACATCGAGGCGTCGGGCGCACAGGCCGTCGACCTGCCCATTGCCGAAGGCCGCAAGCCGGCTCTGATTCATCCCTTCAAGGGCAACATGGATGTCGGTGCGCTCGAACGCCTCATCGCCGAGGTCGGAGCCCCGCGGATTCCGGTCATCTTCTGCACCGTCACCAACAACTCGGGCGGCGGGCAGCCGGTCTCGCTCGGCAACATCCGCGCCATCTCCGCGGTGGCGCGACGCCACGGCATTCCGTTCTTCCTCGACGCCTGCCGATTCGCCGAAAACGCCTACTTCATCAAACTGCGCGAACCCGAGCACCGCGACCGCAGTGTGCGCGACATCGCGCGCGAGATGTTCTCGCTCGCCGACGGCTGCACGATGAGCGCCAAGAAAGACGCTTTCGCCAACATCGGCGGCTTCTTGGCGCTGCGCGACGAGGCACTGGCCCGCGAGGCGCGCAACCTGCTCATTCTCGGCGAAGGCTTCCCGACCTACGGCGGCCTCGCGGGGCGCGACCTCGACGCCATCGCCGTCGGCCTCGACGAGGTGCTGCACGAGGACTACCTCGAATACCGGTTCGCCTCCACGCGCTACCTCGGCGAGCGGCTCGATCGGGCCGGCGTCCCGCTGCTCCTGCCCCCGGGCGGGCATGCCATCTACCTCGATGCGGCCCGGTTCTGCGAGCATCTGCCCGTGAGCCAGTATCCGGGGCAGGCCCTGGCGCTCGCGCTGTACCTCACGGGCGGAGTCCGGGGCTGCGAGATCGGCAGCGTCATGTTCGGCCACCCCGACGCCCAGACGGGCGCCGAGGTGCCGGCTTCCATGGAACTCGTGCGCCTCGCCATCCCGCGGCGCGTCTACACGCAGAGCCACATCGACTACGTCATCGAGGTGGTGCTCGAAGCTTTTGAGCGGCGCACGAGCATCCCCGGCGTCGCCATCGTCGAACAGGCGCCTTTCCTGAGGCATTTCACGGCGGTGTTCGCGCCGCTCCTGTGATCGGCGGGGGGCCCCCGCTGACGGCCGATCCCAACGTGCCGGCCGCCCTTGACGCCCGGCCGACCCCGGACATATTTGTCCGGTGCCGCCGCGGGCCCCGGTGCGGGGCCGTGCTGCCCGACAACCTCTCGCCCCGCCACCCGTCGGAGGTGCTCATTGCTGACAGAGAAGCTCCTCGAATTCAGCCTCATCGGCGCCGAGTGGATCCTGTGGCTGCTCATCGGTCTCTCGTGCGTCACCCTGGCGGTCATGGTCGACCGCGCCGTGCTGTACCTGCGCACACGGGAACGGCTCCCCGATTGGCAGCCGGGGCTCGCCCGGGCGCTCGGCGACGCCGATTTTGCGGCGGCCCGGCAGGCCGTGGCCGGCGACAGTCTCGTGCGCAACGTGCTGCGCGCCGGTCTCGACCTGCTGACGCACGGCAAGCGCGGCGCCGGAGCGGTCGAACAGGCCATGCTCGGAGCCCTCGCGCGCGAGCGCGCCCGCTACGACCGCTGGCTCACCATTCTGGGCACGGTCGGCAACAACGCGCCCTTCGTGGGGCTCTTTGGCACCGTGCTCGGCATCGTGCAGGCCTTCCACGAGATGGGCAAGTTCGGCGAGGGCGCCGCCCAGGCGTCCAACAATCAGTTCGTCATGGCCGCCATCGGCGAAGCGCTCGTGGCCACGGGCGTGGGGCTCATGGTGGCCATCCCGGCCGTGGCGGCCTTCAACTGGGCCAAGGCCCACGTGGGCGGCCGGGCGCGCCAGGCCGAGGCGCTCATGCGCGTGCTGCTGTCGGGGCTCAACGATTCCGCGCACGACGCGGCCAAGGGCTGAAAACCATGGCAGGCCAGACGCAGGGCAACGGCGACGACGAGCCCATCACCGGCATCAACGTCACGCCGCTCGTCGATGTGGCGCTCGTGCTGCTCATCATCTTCATCGTCACGGCTTCGTCGATGCTGCGCACGACGGTGCCCATGAAGCTGCCGAAGTCGCAAACGGCCGAGCAGTCGACGGCCGGGCTGCTCACCATCGCGGTCACGAAAAAGGGCGAGATCTTCATCAACGCGAAGCCGGCCACCGTCGATGGCATCGGCGCGGCCGTCGCCGAGGCGCGGGGCCGGCTCAAGCCGGGCGACCCGGCACTCACGGCCTTCGTCTCGGCCGACGTCGGCGCGCAGTACGGCCAGTTCGCCGAAGTCGTCGACCGGCTGCGGCTCGAGGGCGTGTACGACATCGCCATGGACACGCAGCCCGTCGACCTGGAGGCACAGACAAAGTGATCGCCACGCGCGGCCAAGGTCCGGTGGGGCTCCTCGTGGCGCTCGCGGTGCACGGCGCGATCGTGGCGGTGCTCTTCGCGGTCGACCCGCCGAAGCGCAAGCCCGAGCCGCGCCGCGAACCGGTGCGCATTCGCCTCATCGACCGCCGCGCTCTCGAAAAGCTGCCGCTCGTGGCCGAGGTGAAGCCGCCCGAAAAGCCACGGACGCCCGAAACCCCGAAGTTGATCGAGGTGCCGCGAGCGCCGGAACCCCCGCCCGTCGTCGAGAAGCCTCCTCCCGACGACAAGCCGAAGCCGCGGGAACGCAAGACCGCGAAGAAGGCCGAGCCGAAGCCGCCACCGCCCCCGCCGGCCCCTCCCGCACCGGCGCCCACGCCGGCGCCCGCCCCGCGGCGCTTCGCCGTGAGCATGGAGGCCACCGTTTCCGGGCCGGGCGTCGCCGTGCCGACGGCCGCGGCGGGCAGCGGCACCGGGGTCGTCGGCGACCCCAGCAGTCCCGGCGGCGCGGGCGTCAATCGGGGCGGTTGGCGCCCCGGCATGCAGGGCGGTCGCGCCGAGCCCGCAGACGACCCGGCGGCCCCGGTCGAGGCCACCGAAGTCACGCGCCAGCCCAGGCGGCTGAGGCAGCCGTCCGAAGCCGACATGCGGGCGCTCTACCCGCGCGCCGCCCGCGAGAACGGCCTCGAGGCGAATGTGCAGCTGCGCCTCCTCGTCGGGGTCGGCGGCAACGTCGAGAAGGTGAAAGTCGTCGCGGCGGTCGGCAACGGCTTCGACGAAGCGGCCGAACGGCTCGCGCGCAAACTGGAATTCGAGCCGGCGCTGCGCGGCGACAAGCCCGTGGCCATGTGGATCCCGTGGACCATCAAATTCCGGCTGGACGGCTGATGCCCCGCGCAACCCTGCTCACCCTGGCATTCCTGCTCTTCGCCCGGCCCGCCGACGCGGCCCCGGACGAACCGCCGACCGAAAGTACGCCCGCCGAGCCGACGCTGGCCGTCATGCCGGTGTTGCAGCAGCTCGTCCCGGCGACGCTGCCGCCCGATACCCCATTTCCGGCCCCCGAAGTGGTCGTCGTCCTCGAAATCGACGTCAGTGCAACGGGCGCCGTCGAGGCCGTGCGCGTGCAGGAAGCGGCCGGGGCGCCCTTCGACGACGCCGCGGTCACGGCCGCCGGCCAGTTTCGCTTTGAGCCCGCCCGGCTCACGACGGGCGAGGCCGTTCCCGTGACCATCACGTTCCGCATGCGCATCCAGGCGCCGCCGCCGCCCCCACCCCCGCCGGTGCGCTACGCGGGCACGCTGCTCGAACGCGGCACGCGGCGACCGCTCGCGAACGTGCCGGTGGCGGCACGCGTCGGCGACGAGGTTGTCGCGCGCGGCGAAAGCGACGCGAGCGGCCGGTTCAGCCTCGAAGTCCCCGCGGCCACGTTTCAGCTCGTGGCCCTGCCCGCGGGCCACGACCGGGTCGAAGTCGCCGTGACGGCCCAGCCCGGCGAACAGATCGAGGAACGCTTCTTCGTCGAGTCCACCGGCGCCGCGAACGAGACCGTCGTGCGCGCCGAACCCATCCGGCGCGAAGTCACGAAGCGCGTCATTCCGAAAGACGTGGTCAACACGGTGCCCGGCACGGCCGGCGACACCATCAAGGTCGTGCAGAACCTGCCGGGGGTGGCGCGGGCCCAGTTCAACGCGGGCCTCATCGTGCTGCGCGGGGCGAGCCCGGGCGACAGCCGCGTGTTCCTCGAAGGCCAAGAGATTCCGAGCGTCTACCACTTCGGCGGCATCCGCTCCACGTTCAACAGCTACTTCCTCGAAGCCGTCGACTTCGTGCCGGGCAACTTCTCGGCCGACTTCGGCCGGGCCACGGGCGGGGTCATCGACGTGCAGGTGCGCGAACCCGCAAGCGACACCTTCCGTGGCAACGTCGACATCAACGTCTACGATGCCGGCTTCGCCATGGAGGGCCCGCTGCCCAACGGCTGGTCCATGGGCGGTGCCTTCCATCGTTCCTATATCGACACGCTCTTGCCGCTCATCCTGCCCGACGACGCGCCCATCTCGTTCGACACGGCGCCGCGCTACTACGACTACCAGCTCCTCACGAACTACCGCCCGAACGACGACCACCACCTGCGCATCCTGTTCTACGGCTCGCTCGACCGCATCCGGCTGCTCTTCGACGACCCGCAGGACGATCCGAAGATCCGCGGCGCCATCGACGCGCGGCTCATGTTCCACAAGCTTTTCGCGAGCTACGACGCGCGCGTCACGCCGCGGCTGCGCCAAGAGACGTCGATGCAGTTCGGCTGGAACCAGATCTCCACCGAGATCGGGCCCGAATTCTTCTTCGACCTCGACGTCATCGGCTTCGGCCTGCGCCACACCTGGACGTGGGAAGCCCTGCCCTGGCTCGACGTACGCGGGGGGCTCGACTTCGACATCAAGAACGTCGGCATCGCGCTCACCACCCCGCGCCCACCGAAGGAAGGCGAACAGTCGGTGCCCATCTCGACGTCCACGGCACTCGGAGTCGACAAGTGGGCGCTGCTGGTCGAACCGGCGCTGTTTGCCGAATTGCGCTTCAAGCCGCTCAGCAATCTGGCCATTCTGCCGTCGGTGCGCGTCGACTGGTACAACGTCATCGATCGCTGGACCGTCGACCCGCGGCTGACCGTGCGCTACGAAGTCGTGCCCGGCACGGCGCTCAACGCCGGCGTCGGCCTCTACCAGCAGCCGCCGGCCCCCGACGAGGCCGACCCCGACACGGGCACGCCGGGGCTGCTGCCGTCGCGCAGCGTGCAGGCGAGCCTCGGCATTCAGCAGCGCATCATCGACGGGCTCGACGTCGACCTCGTCGGCTTCTACAAGCACCTCGATCGCATCGTCATCCGCAACCCGGCTTCGGCCTTCGACCCGACGGCCGACGTCTACACCAACGACGGCACCGGCCAGATCTACGGCCTCGAATTCCTGCTCAAGGCCAACATCCCAGGGCGCTTCTACGGCTGGATCGCCTACACCTTCCAGCGCTCGCTGCGCACCGACGGCCCGGGCACGAGCGAACGGCCGTTCGACTACGACCAGCCGCACATCCTGACCGTGCTCGGCTCCTACACCATCGGCTGGGGCTGGTCGGTGGGGCTGCGCTTCCGCCTCGTGTCGGGCAACCCCGAGACGCCCGTCGTCGGTGCCGTCTACGACACGCGCTCCGACACCTATGTCCCGCAGTACGGCAAGAAGAATAGCGGCCGCCTCGGGCTGTTCCACCAGCTTGACCTGCGCGTCGACAAGACGTTCACGTTCAACCTCTGGAAGCTGTCGCTCTATCTCGACATCCAGAACCTCTACAACCAGGGAAACGCCGAAGGATGGTCCTACAACTACGACTACACCGAACGCACGAAGCTCACCGGGCTGCCCATCCTGCCGATTCTCGGCATCAAGGGCGAGTGGTGAGCCGCGCGCTCCGGCTCGGGCTGGCGGCGCTCGTCGTCGCGGGCTGCGGGGCCGATTTCGACCCGGCGTCGTACCTGAACGGGTTGCGCATCCTGACGGTGGTGCACGAACCGCTCGACGTGGGGCCAAGCGACACGCTGCGGCTGACGTCCGTCGTGTTCAGCCTCGACGACGATCCCGTGGCGACGAGCGCGTGGACGTTTTGCCCGTTCACCGCGGGCGGCCTCGGGGCCTTTGCCTGCGTCGACGAACGCTGCGAGAGCGCGCTCACCGCGCAGCCCGACGGCAGCGTCGCGTTCTTGCCGGCCCCGCTCGTGCTGCAGTGCGCCGAGGTGCTCGCCGAGCGCTTCGGCGGTTCGGTGCTGCCGCGAGGCGACGCGGCCGAGGACACGCCCGACAGCGTCGAGGGCGTCGTACGCTACACCGTCACGACGGCGTCGGGCGCCGAGCGCACGGCCATCGTGCGCGTGCCACTCTGGTTCGAGGGGCCCGCCGAGGTGAACCGCCCGCCCGTCATCCGGGCGGTCGAGGCGCGCAAGGCCGAATCCGACCCCTGGCTGCCCGCGAACGAGCTGCCAACCGTCGGCCGCGACGAACGCCTGACCTTCCGCGTCACCGTCGACCCGGAGAGCCTCGACACCTTCGTCGACGAGGCCGAGCGCCAACGCACCGAGGAGCCCATCGTCTCGTTCTTCGCTTCGGCCGGCCGCTTCGACCGCGATCGCAAGGCCGGCAGCGAGAGCGAAAACGTGTGGCAGGCCAAGAAACTCGAAGCGGGCCAAGACCGGGCGCGCTTCTGGGTTGTCGTGCGGGACGGCCGTGGCGGCCAGGCCGTAGCCGGCCCCTTCGAGACCGCCATCGAGGCGTCGCCCGCGGAATAGCACGGCCGCGCCGGGTCCGGGGAGCCGGTTGCGCAGGGCATCGCGCGGGTCCACGGGCGCTCCCGGCGCGCCAAGCTGCGGTCGGATGCTGGCAAGTTTCTGGCGCTTTGGCCGAATCGAACTACCGTAGCGCCCGGAGGAACACGCGATGCACGCAGACGCCAACCAGGTCGCCGCCTCGCGCGGGCTTCGCACGTGGGCCGGTCTTGCCCACACCCCCGAGCGTGCGCCGACGCGCCTCGATGCCACGGCGGCCATGCTGGGCATCGGCCGCTCGGCGACGTTTCCGCTCCCCGAATGGCGCGCAGCCGACCCGTACCACACGGTGTACTTCGACGAAGGGCACGGCCGGACACTCGTGTTCGTGCACGGGCTCGGCGGCAACGCCACGCACTTTGAGCCGACCATCCGCGCGCTGAAAGGCTCGTACCGACTGGTCGGACTCGACCTCGTCGGTTGCGGCTGGACCGACAAGCCGCACCGCGACTACAGCATCGCGGCGCTCGCCGACCACCTGGAGGCCTTCCTGGACGCGCGCGGCATCCGCCGGGCAACGCTCATCGGGCATTCGCTCGGCGGGGCCGTGTGCCTCGCGACGGCGCTGCGCCGGCCGGGCCAGGTCGAGGCCCTCGTGCTGCTCTGCGCGGCCGGTGTGGCCCCCGTGCCGGCCTGGATGCGCTCGCTTGCGCCGCTTTTCCTGCGTCGCAGTGTGCTCTTCCCGACGCTGCTCGCCGGTCACGACTTCATCCTGAAACACGTGTTCGTCGACAGCCCCGACAGGAACCCGCACGTGGCCTGGTTTCGCCAGGCCGCGCTCGAAGACGCGCCGGGCTACCCCCACCTGCGCGACTTCGCCCGGGTCTGTGAGACGCTCTGCCGCGACGTGCTGCGCGGCGACTTCTCAGACCGGTTTGCGCACGTGCACGCCCCCGTCTTGGCGCTGTGGGGCGACCACGACCCGCTCATCGCGCTCTCGTCGGCGTTGGGCCGGCTCGACGGGCTGCGGCGCCTGCTCACCGTCGTGCTGCCGCGCACCGGCCACATGCCCATGGTCGAGCGGCCGCGCGAGACGGCCGAGCTCATCGAGCGCTTCCTCGCGGCGCCGCCGTAGCCTGGGGTTCTGCGGAAGGCTGACTATCCGAGGATGGGGAAGCGTCGCCGGGCGGCCAACTCGTCGACGGCGCGCTGCATGACGTCGCGTACTTCGCGGGCGCAGCGCTCGACGATGTCGGGGTCGTCGGCAGCGTCGGGCGGCAGGTCGAAACGCATGGGCGGCAGGATGCGCAGCCGCACCTTGGACGGAAGCGGCAGCCCGCCGATGCCGGCGATGGACAGACCGTTGGGGAACGACAGCGTGAACGGCGCCGTCTTGGCGCGCATGATCTTGTCGATCCGCAGAAGCCGCGCAAGCCGGCGCCCGTCGTTCAGCACGAACAGCGTTTCGTGGGCGCCCACACTCACGACGGGGATGATGGGCACCTGTTCGCGCAGCGCGAGCCGGATAAAACCGCGCCGCCCGCCGAACACGACCCGGTGGCGCAGCCAGTAAGGTTTGAGCGCGTCGAGGTCGCCGCCGGGGCAGACCAGCAGCGGGGCGTTCGTGCGCAGCGCGGCCTGGCCGTTTTCGTTGGACGCCGGAATGGCCCCGAACGCCCGCAACAGCCGACCGAGCCCCGGGAAGCGCAGCGCCGCGGCGTGCACGAGCCCGTAGCCGGGCGCCTCGAGCCCGAAGCGCCGCCAGTAGGCCACGAACAACGTGTACATCTCCGGGTTGAAGATGCCGCCGTGGTGCGTGCTGACGAGCAGGCTGGCCCGGTCGGAGAGGTGCTCGACTCCCTCGATTTCGGCGCGGTAGTAGTGGTCGACAAGCGCCGTCAGCAGCGGATAGGCCCGCCGGATCAGCGCCGGATTGCGCTCGCCGAGTTGGATCGGCGGGTCGGCGGGCAACGACGGCACGAGGCGCAGGGTGGGTGCCGGACGGGGCTCGTGGGGCAACCGGCCTGGCCGCGGCCGGGCGATGGTCGCAGCGCCGGCCGGAGTGGGGATGGGCTGCAGCATGGGCTCTCGGGTCTTTCCAGGCGGAATGGAGAGGCGCTCGCCAGAACGTGACGCCCTCGTCACGTTGACCCGAAATATGCGAGGTTCCCGTCAGGTTTTCAAGTCAGAAAATGACAAGTCGGTCATCTTTTTGCCAAATGCCGCCCAACTGGGCACCGTGCCTGTGGTATACGTGGGGCGCTGGCGACGGAAGCCCGCCGGCCACTGCCCGGCTCCGGCAGCCCTGGAGGCCCGCGGAAGGAAACGAACCCGATGGACGCCCCTCCGGCCGACAGCGACGACGGGAAGCTGCGCTGCCGCCCCAAGCAGACGCGCAGCGTCGAGACGTGCAACGCCCTCATGGAAGCGGCCGCCAAGGTGTTTTCCGAGCAGGGCTACGACGCCACGACCACCCACGACATCGCGCGCGCAGCGGGCGTCTCGGTCGGCGCGCTCTACCGCTACTTTGCCGACAAGCAGGCGCTCATCGTCGCGCTCTACCGCAGCGAGATCTCCGACCTGCAGAACCGCGTGGTGCGCGAGTTCTCCATCCTCGATCTCGTGGGTCGCGACATGCACGACATCGTGCGCAAGACGCTGGCACTCGTTTTCGGGGTGTATGCCGAGCGGCCCGGACTGCGGCGCGTGCTCTCGGAGCAATCGCGCCGCATCCCGGAACTGGCGGCCCTGCGGCGCGACCAGGAACGGGCACTCGACCAGACCGTGGGCCAGATCCTGCGTTCCGTGCAGGGTGTGCGCCTGCCCGACATCGAGGTGGGCGCCTACCTCGTACGCCTGTTCTTCACGAGCCTCATCGACGACTACGTGCTCTACCCGCCCCCCGACGCCGCCATCGGCCGCGAGCGCGTGCTCGATGCTGCGGCCGACTTCATCCTGCGCTACGCCCTCGGCCAGATGTAGCGGGGCGCTTAGTAGTTCCAGTCGGCCGCGACGCCCGCGGCGCCCGGTACCCCCGGACGGCCGAGCGAGGGGCCACCGCTTCCGCCCGGGCCGCCCGCGCCCCCGCCCGCAAACACGTTGAGGCTCTCGTAGGTGGGACGCAGCGAGTAGCCGTGCACGTACAGGCCAAACGCGACCCCGCCACAGCCGCCGCCGCCCCCGCCTCCGTGCCCGCCGCGACCGCCCTGGCCGCCGCGACCGCCGGGCCCGAGCACGAAGGCCCAGGAGCCGGACACGTCGCCGCCCGCCCCGCCGTCGCCGCCGGCCCCGCCGACCCC
>CAYRCM010000007.1:0-57123 GCA_964422715.1 uncultured Myxococcales bacterium
CCCGCGGGGCGGGCCCAGGGCGCACGGCCGCGACGCGGCGACGCCCGTGGGCCGTGTCACGCCGCGCGGCTGCGGTCTCGTTCGGTGCCTTGGCGGCTGCGGGCGAGTCGGCGGGCCCGCGCGGCAGGGAGGTGGGGACGCAAGTTGCGAACGGGGACGGCTACTCTTTGCCGAGGTAGATGCGCACGAGGCGGTCGAGCATGGCGAGGGCCTGTTCGCGCGGCCGCTGGAAGGTGTTGCGGCCGATGATGGAGCCGTTGCCGCCGCCGTCGCGGATGGCCCGGGCGTCGTCGTACACCGCGTCTTCGCCCTTCTTCGCCCCACCCGAGAAGACCACGAGGCGCCGGCCGTTGAACGCCGCCTGCATGATGTGGCGGACGCGGGCGGCCTGCGTGGTGCCGTCGATCTGCTGTTTCTCGTAGACCTTCTTGGCCTCTTCCTGTTCGAGGAAGTCGGTCGGCAGCTTCACCTTGATGATGTGGGCGCCGATGAGGGCCGCGAGGTGGGCCGCGTAGGCCGCCACGTCGAAGGCCGTCTCACCGTTTTTCGTCACGTTGCCACCGCGCGGATAGGACCACACGACGACCGCGAGGCCGTGAGCCTTGGCTTCGGCCGTGAGCTCGCGCAGTTCCTCGATCATGTCGTTGGCCACGTCGGAGCCGGGATACAGCGTGAAGCCGATGGCGCCGACGCCGAGGCGCAGCGCGTCTTTGACGGACGCGGTGACCGCCTGGTCGGGGGCCTCTTTGGCACGCGCGAGCGAGTTGGAACTGTTCATCTTGAGGATGAGCGGCAGCTGCCCCGCGACCCGGTCGGCCACGGCTTCGATCATGCCGAGCGGCGTGGCATAGGCGTTGAGCCCGGCCTCGAGCGCGATCTGCACGTGATAGAACGGGTCGTAGGCGGGCGGATTGGCCGCAAAACTACGCGCCGGGCCGTGCTCGAAGCCCTGATCGACCGGCAGGATGATCATCTTGCCCGTGCCGCCGAGCCGCCCCTGCATGAGGATGCGCGCCAGGTTGGCTTTGGTCCCGGGGTTGTCGCTCTCGTAGTAGGACAGGATTTCTTTGACTTTTCGGGTGAGTTTCATTCGGAGATCCTCCAGCATTTCAGCGCGCGGTAGCATCGCCACGACGACCGCCGGCTGCCCGCACGCGGGGGGCAACATGCCGAGAGGGCCCCCGCGTGTCAAGCCAAACCGACAGGTTCAGCTGGTTGACGCCCCCGCGCCGAGGCGCCACCATGGCGCCGGCAGTCCCTGCCGGGAGGAGAACCACAATGGCCGACAGCTACGACATCGAGCGGCTCGGCGCCGCCCGCATCCGCTCCCCGCTTCGGCTCGGCAAGGCCCGCGGCGATGCGCTTGCCGACTTCTCGCCCGACGACGAACGCGTGCTCGCCAGCGTGTCGCTGCGGCAGCTGCCCGGCGCTCCGGCGGACGGCCAGCCACCTGCCTCGTTCGAACTCGCCGGCCCCCGCGAATTCATCTACTTCGACCCCTCCAAGTTGAAGGTCGGCATCGTCACGTGCGGCGGTCTCTGCCCCGGCATCAACGACGTCATCCGCGGCCTCGTCATGAGCCTGCACTACAGCTACGGGGTCGCGGGCATCATGGGCTTCCGCTACGGCTACGCGGGGCTCAACCCCGAATTCCGCCATCCCATCGTCGACCTCACCCCCGAGACCGTCCTCGACATCCACCGCATGGGCGGCACCATCCTCGGCACGTCGCGCGGGCCCCAGGACCCGGTCGTCATGGTCGACACGCTCGAACGGCTCAACATCGGGCTGTTCTTCGCCATCGGTGGCGACGGCACCTTCCGCGGCGCCATGACGTTGCAGCAGGAAGTCGCGAAGCGCGGCCTGAAAATCGCCGTCGTGGCCGTGCCGAAGACCATCGACAACGACATCGTGCTCGTCGACCACACCTTCGGCTTCGAGACGGCCGTGGCGCTCGGAGCCGACGCCATCCGTGCCGCCTACGCCGAGGCCGCCTCGGCCGAGAACGGCATCGGGCTCGTCAAGTTGATGGGCCGCCACAGCGGTTTCATCGCGGCCAACGCGGCGCTCGCCGTGCGCAACGTCAACCTCGTGCTCATCCCCGAGGTGCCGTTCACCCTCGATGGCCCAAACGGGCTCTTCGCCTACATCGAGAACCGCTTCGCGCACAAGAAATCGACCGTCATGGTGGTCGCGGAAGGGGCCGGCCAGGACCTCGCGCGCGGCGCCGCCACGCACGACGCGTCGGGCAACGTGCGCCTCGCCGACATCGGGCTGCACCTCAAGGCGCGCATCGAGGAACGCTTCGGCTCGCAGTACCGCTTCACGCT
The DNA here is from genome assembly GCA_964422715.1 of uncultured Myxococcales bacterium. Lineage (GTDB taxonomy): Bacteria > Myxococcota_A > UBA9042 > PWKZ01 > CAYRCM01 > CAYRCM01. The sequence goes on from CAYRCM010000007.1 coordinate 2,331, forward strand.
GAAGTACATCGACCCGAGTTACATGATCCGCTCGGCGCCGGCCTGTGCCAGCGACTCCATCTACTGCGGCCACCTCGCCCAGGCCGCGGCCCATGCCGGCCTGACCGGGCGCACCGCCGTGGCCGTGGGCCGCGCGCACGGCGCGTTCACGCACTTGCCGCTTTCGGCCCTCGTCACCGGACGCAAGACCGTCGACCCCGAAGGCCAGCTGTGGCTCTCGGTCGTCGAGTCCACCGGCCAGCCGTATCGGCTCGCCTGACCTACTCTTTCGGGGGCTCGTCGACCGAGACGACGACTTCGGTCGTGAGGTAGCGCAGCGCCGCCGTCCAGGCTTCTTCAAGCGCGCGCTTCTGGCGCCGCCACGTGCGCCGGGCGTCGAGGAGACCGGCCTTCTTCTCTGCGATGGCGGCCCGCTCGGCCTGCAATTCGGCGATGCGCTGGCTCAGTTCTTCGATCTGCTTGTCGAGTTCGCCTGCGGCCCCGGCGACGTTCTTCTCGACGAAGCGGCCATAGGCGTCGAGCGCCTCGTCGCGCCGGCGCGCGTCGGCGATGACGTCTTCGGGCGGCACCTGCTTGATGGCGATGTCGGTCAGCAACAGTCGCTGGCGTTCGGCCGGCTCCTTGTCGCGCAGCTCGGGCTTGTCGAGAAACCGCACGACCGCGTCGACCGACCAGCCGTGCGCCGGATCGTTCACACCCGCCACCTTGAAGACCTGCGCCGGGTCGGCCTTGAGGCCGAGGCCGGCCTCGATGCGCGCCTGGGCCTCGCGCACGCGGCGCTCGCGTTCTTCGCGCAGCAACTCGGCCAGGCGTACCTGGCGGCGTTCGAGGGGCAAGGCCGAAGTCGGCGCGGGGGTCGCGGGGGGCGGCGGCGGGGTCGGCGCCTGGAGCACCACAAGCCGCGACTTTTCGAGGAGTCGTCTGAGAAACGACATGCGCTACTCCGATCGGAAGCGGAGGCCCAGCAGCGCCAGCCGCGCATCGACGTCTTCGCGCGTGAGCCCGACGAACTTGGGCGGCAGAAACGCCGCGTCGGTGCATTCCTTGACCGCGAGCAGATCCATGTATTCGAGCGCCTCGGCGTGCCACGAGGGCCGGTAGTCGGCGAGCACGGCCGCCACCACGGCCGCGAGCGGCTGTTCGCCCGGCGTGCCGACGTCGAGCGCCTGCCGTCGCCGCGCCCGCACGAGCAGGGCTTCGAGTTCGTTGCCGCTCACCTCGAAACCGTCGGGCAGCGTCGGCAGCACGGCCGGGTCGATGCCCACCTTGCGCGCCATGGACTCGAAGAGCGCCTGGCGTTCGGCCGGCTCATGCGGCGGGAAGAGCGGAATGTGCACGTCGAGTCGGCCGGGCCGCTTGAGGTCGACTTCGAGCAGGTCGGGGCGGCTCGTGGCGAAGATCCACAGGATCTTTCCGCGGTTGCGCGTGTCGCTCATCTCCTTTGCGAGCATGGCGTATACGCGCCCGCTCACCCCGTTGTCGTTGCTGCCCGCCCCGCGCCGCCCGGTGACCTGGTCGGCCTCGTCGACGAACACGATGACCTGACCGAGCGCATGGAGAATGTTGAAGATCTTTTCGAGGTTGCCCTCGGTGGAGCCCTGCCACTTGTCGCGGAAGTTGCGAAACACCACGCACGGGATGCCGAGTTCGCCGGCCCAACAGGTGGCCAGCCACGTCTTGCCCGTGCCGATGCGGCCGCAGAACAGGTAGCCCATGGGCAGGGCGTGGATGTGCCCGCCCTTGAGCAAGCGCGCGTCGTCGCCGAGCCAGCGTTTGAGCGCATCGTGTCCGGCCACGTCGGCGAGCCGCTTGTCGGTCTCGATGAAGTCGAGCAGCCCCTGGCAATCTTCTTCGATGAGGGCGCGCTTCAGGGCCCGCAGTTGCGCTTCGGTGAGCGTTTCGGCGTTGCGCACGATCTGCGTGACGAGCTGGCGAATCTGCACGAGCGGCAGGCCCATGAGGCGCTGCGGCAGCGCTTCGCGGCTGACGGCGCAGCGCGCGGCGAACTCGGGCAGGGTCGCGAACAGGTGCTCGACGTATTCGGCGATGGCCGCCCCATCGGGCAGCGGCAGCCGGACGTTGGCGCTCGCCGGGTTGTCGACGACCGGCACGGCCAGGTCGGCCAGGTTCTGGGCGACCAGGCTCACGACGACGTTGGCGCCGAGGATGGCCGGGTCGCGCGCCCAGTCGATGAGCCGCACGAGGCAGGCCGCGTAGTTGCCGGACAGTTGCAGCGCCTCGCCGCGCGGCACCACGTATTCGGCGTGGTCGACGACGAAGGCCACGTTGAGCGGAGCCGTGACGCTGCGCTCGCCCTCGACGCGCACGCGATTGATGGCGAAGCGGAAGAAGCGGTCGACGATCTCGAAGGCGGCCACCGGGTCGCGCGGCAGGGCCGCCGGGTGCGCCGCGAACGACGTGCCCTGCCACTGGTCGAGCCCCTGCAGGAAGCGGTGGAACGTCTCGTTGCCGCGCACGGCCCGCAGCCCCGCGCTGCGGTCGTAGTGCAAGACGACCTCGTAGGGCGCGAACAGGATCTCGTCGAGAAACGTGCGCAGCGACACGTAGGCCCGCCGCCCCTCGCGCTGCACGGGCACGAGGTCGGACACGTTGCCGTGCAAGGTGAACTGGCTGACCGTGCCGCCGCGGAAGATGCGCCGCATCTCCTCGGCCCAGGCGGGCAGCACGACGTTGGGCTCAGGCATCGGCTAGCCCCCTACCCGCCCGCTCGGGACGCGCACGGGCGGCTCGCCGTCGCCGCCCCCGGGTGCGAAGAGATCGGCGTTGGCCTTCATCCATTCCTGGGTGTCGCTGAGCGTCTGGGTGACGGCGTCGATGCGCACGGAGAGGTCGGTGGTGTCGCGCGACAGCGCCGTCTCTTCGAGGATGAGTTCGACCTGCTGTTCGATGCGGGCGAGCTCGGCCTCGATGTAGCGCAGCTTCTCGCGCGCCTCCTCGAGGTTGGTGCGCCGCCGGCGCAGGATCTCGATGGTGCCTTCGACGCTGCGGCGCAGCGCTTCGGGGGCATCGGGACCGAGATCGTTGAGCCGCCGCTCATGGGCCGCGAGTTCGAGCTGCACCTTGTCGTACGACGACTGGCGCAGCCGCTCGGCCAGCGCACCGCCCGACACGAGCAGGTTGAGGAAGATGCTCTGCAAGCGCGACACACTGGCCGCGCGCACGGCCGCGCCCGGGTCGTTGGGCGTTGCCTGGGCGGTCAGTTCGCTGCAACGTCCACGCAGCCGACCGTAGCGCTGGCGCGCGTCGGGGCCGAGCCGTTCGATGCGTTGCGCCTGCTCGCGCAGCCAGTCGCGTTCGGCGGCGAGCAGCGCTTCGCCTTCGACCACCTTGCGGAAGCGCTGGTTGTGGGCCAGGCCCATGAGGAGGCCCAGTTCGACCCCGCCGCCGACGAGCAGCACCGGCCAGCCGACGACGGCCGTGGCGACGCCGAGCCCGACGAGCGCCACCCAGTTGACCGGCACGCGCCCGAGCCCCTTGACCGGCACGCGGGCGTTGAAGGCCGCCTTGACGTAGTCCCAGAGGCGCAGGCGCTCGCGCATCAGGCCCCCTTCGCCACACACACGCGGGTGAAGGCCGCAGTGACGGCTGCCACGGCTTCTTTGAAGTCGGGTTTCTCCTGGGCGGCCAGGGGGTCCTCGCCCGCGCGCGGCGGCAAGTCCTTGCCGATCTCCATGGCGATGGTGCCCGGGGCGGCCGAGAAGATCCAGACCCGGTCGCCGAGGAACACGGCCTCGGCAATGGAGTGCGTGACGAGCAGCACCGTGGCCTGCACGTCGCTCCAGAGCTGCACGATGAGCCGCTGCATGTCGATGCGGGTGGGCTCGTCGAGGGCCGAGAACGGCTCGTCCATGAGGATGATCTGCGGTTTCAAGACCAGCGTGCGCGCGATGGCCACGCGCTGCTGCTGACCGCCCGAGAGCTGCCGCGGGAACTTTTTCTCGTGCCCCTTGAGCCCGACGCGGGCCACCCACTCGGCGGCCAGATCGCGCACGGCGGAGCGCGAGAGCCCCCACTCCCGCCGCCGCAGCCGCAGGCCGAAGGCCACGTTGTCGAGCACCGTGAGGTGCGGAAAACTCGTGTAGCGCTGGAAGATCATGCCGCGGTCGGCGCCCGGCCCGACGATGGGCTGGCCGCGGACGAGCAGTTCGCCCGAGGTGGGCGGCAGATGCGTGTGGAACCCCGCAACGAGGTTCAGCAACGTGCTCTTGCCGCAGCCCGATGGCCCGATGATGGTGACGAACTCGCCGACCCCGGGCGCATCGTCGATGCGGAAGTTGATGTCGTGGATGGCGCGGAACTCGTGGCGCGTGCCCGGGTTGAACACCTTGGCGACACCGCGGGCTTCGAGCACCGGCGGCGGCGTGCGCGCTTCGGGCGTGGTCTTGCCGGGCGCAGCCCCCGCGGCGGGGGCCGGGCTGCCGGCCGGGGCGCTCGCAGTCGCTGACGCGTTCACTTGCTCTCCTTGTATGGGAACAGCGCACGGCCGAGGGTGCCGAGCAGGCGGTCGGTGACGTACGCCATGACCAGGATGATGCCGAGGATGAGATAGAGCTGGCCCTTCAGGTCGCGGCGCAGGCTCGACATGAGCAGGTAGCCGAGCCCGCCCGTGCCCTGCTCGGCGCTCATCATCTCGGCCACGATGATGTACGACCAGCCGACGGCGAACGAGAGCCGCATGGCGTCGAAGATGTCGGCAAACGCGCCCGGCACGAGCACGCGCCACACGACCTGCCAGCGACTGGCGCCGAGCGTTTCGCCGGTTTGCAGGAGCGCCTGCGGCACGGCGTCGAGCGACCGCACGACGAGCGGCAGGAGGTAGAAGAAGCCGGCGAGCGCCAGGAACAGCACCTTCTGCATCTCGGTGCCGAGCGGGCCGAACCACATCATGGCGAGCGGCAGGAGCGCGTAGAGCGGCAGGTAGCCGCCGACCGAGGCGAGCGGCTGGAAGGCCGCGCGCACGGGTTCGAGCCCGGCCATGAGCATGCCGAGCGGCAGCGCGATGGCGCAGGCCACCGCCCAGCCGGCCACGACCCGCAACAGGCTGTAGCCCGCGTGGTAGATGGCGCGCATCTCGAACCAGAGCGACGAGAACGATTCGAGCACCTCGCCGGGACTCGCCATGATGGCCGGCGGGATGACGCGTTCTTCGGCCGCACCGCGGGTGAGCAGCCACCAGGCGAGCCCCGTCAGCACGATGGGCAGGACGCCGAGGATGAGCCGAGGCAGCAGCCCCAGACGCCGCCGTACCGGACCCGAGATGGCAAACGTGAACGGCAGGCCGCCGACGATGAACGCCAGCACGAGCCACAGCCAAAACGCGGTCAGCAGCCGGCCCTGGAAAGCCACGGGGGCGGCCAGCGCAAAGGGCACGATCCAGCAAACGAGCCGCCAGATGAGCGGGATGCGGGCCAGTTCGGCCAGAAAACCGGTGGTTGGAGCCGGCCGGGCGGGCGACCCGCCCGCGGCCCCCGCCGGCCCCGCGCCCGCGGACGCCGGGGTGCTCGGAGGAACCCCCATGGGTGACTACTCCCCGGATTCCGGCTGGTAGACGGACACCTCGACGCGGCGGTTCTTGGCGTGGTTCTGCGGGTCGTCGGGGTCGGCCGGTTCGTCCCAGGCCTTGCCGGCCACGACGAACTTGTTGGGATCGAACTTGTACTTCTTGATGAGCGCGTCGCGCACGGCCTGAGCGCGCTGCTCGGACAGTTCCTTGACGCGCTCGTAGGGCACCTTGCCACGCATGGACGCGTCGGTGTGGCCCGTGACGGCGATGATGGCGGCTTCGAACTGGCCCGCGAGCCGGCCCGCCCGTTCGAGCGTGTCGGGGATGCCCGGGTCGTAGAGTTTGCCGGCGAGCACGTTGCCGAGCTCGTCGCGCGCTTCTTCGTCGAGGTTGAAGGAGTTCGGGAAGAAGTTGATGCGCAGCGTCTGCGTCAGGATGGGGGCCTCGGCCGAAACCTTGGCGTACGACTGCGGCGCGAACTTGGTCGCGACCGCCGTTTCCTGGTCTTTGAACGCGCCTTCCTGGTCGAGCTGCTTGATGACCGAGAAGTCCATGACCTGGTCGAAGGGCACGGGCGAACCGATGATGCCGAGTTCGCGGTACACGAACGAGATGGCCTTCCAGGTACGCTCGAAGTTGGCCGGGTTGTTCTCGTTGAGGAAGAACTCTTTGTTTTCGGCGAAGTTGGTAATGTGCGCGTCGGCCATCATCTTCTTCACTTCGTCGAACGGCATGGAGTAGCCCTCGGCCATCCAGCGCGCGGCCTGGTCGGGGTCCTGTTTCACGAGCGACATGCCTTCGAAGATGCCGGCGACGAGGCCCTTGACCACGTCGGGATGGTCGCGGGCGAAGTCGGCGCGCACGGCCCACACGTCGGCGATGAGCTTGTTGGCGTCGGCCGTGGTGGACAGAATGCGCGTGCCGGGCACCTTCTCGGGGATGTTGTAGATGTCGGGCGCCCAGGAGACGCAGGCGTCGATGTTGGCATCGGCAACGAACGCCGCTGCGGCCTCGAACGCCGAGCTCGTGAAGCGGTGTTCCTTGATTTCGCGCGGCTGGATGCCGGCGCTGATGAGCAGCGCGTTGAGGTAGTACTGCGACGGGCTGTTCTGCGCGTAGACGACGATCTTGCCCTTGAGGTCGCGCACGGACTTGACGCGGTCGCGCACGACGATGCCGTCGCCGCCCGCCGACCAGTCGATCTGCTGGTAGATGCGCGGGGCGGTGCGCGAGTCCTTCATGAGGCCCGGCGCAAAGAGGGCCATCATGTCGAGGGTGCCCCACAGCACGTGGCTCTGCCCCGAGGCGTAGGCGTCGCGCGCGACGACGGGGTCGTCGATGAGCTTCAGGTTGACCTTGAAGCCGAACTTCTTGAAGAAGACGCTCTCTTCGTTGGGCTTGAAGCCGCGGTTGGCCGCCACGATGGGCAGCCAGCCGATCCACATGTTGATGGGGAACTCGACGATCTTGTCGGCGTCGCTCCAGGTGTAGTTGCTGACCCCCTTGACCTCGGGCAGCCGTTCCTGGGGCACGTACTTGTATTCTTTGGCGGTCGTGATGCCGGCGAGGTCGGGCGCCTCGAGCGCGCCCGGCTGCGGCGTGGCCGGCTTGGCCGGGGCACCGGCGCCACCTCCGAGCTGCTTCTGCGCCTCCGTGAGGTCGACTTCCTTCGGGCCCTCGTCACCGCCCGGGAAGATCTTGTCGCGGAGCAGGTAGACCCCCAGACCGACCAGGCCGACGACGACGGCGGCGATGACGATCTTGCCAAGCGGCGTGAGCCCGGCTTCCCCCGTTCTGTCCCCCATGGTTCGCTCCTTTTCCGTGTCGCTGAGTCTGCCACCGGACCGGGCGCCGGGGTTGGCCCGCGGCCCACCCCCCTGGCCCGCCGGCCTGCGCTACAGGGTCTTCTGCGGTTCGGCGGGCGTCGGGGCCGTGGGGCCCATGAGCCGCTCGCCGGCCGGCGCGGCGTCGACGCTCGGCGCCGCCACGGGCGGTGTCAGCCCCATCGTGGCCGCGAACTCGGCGAGCGCCTGGGCTTCGAGGGCCTTCTGCTCGTCTTCTTTCATGGCCCATTCGCCGCCGCCGGCGGCGTCGACGGCCACCCGCGCCTTGCCCTTGGCCTCGGCGATGCGTTCGTCGAGGTCTTCCTCGACGCGCGCCAACGTGGCGCCCGTGCCCGAGAGGTCGAAGGCGGTGGCCGAGGCGATCTCGGCCAGTTTGGCCTGCGATTCGGCCATTTCGGCCGCGCTGAGTTTCTGCTTGATCTGTTCGATGCGCTGCTGGGCCTCGCGCGTGTAGACCTCGCGCTGCCGCGTGAGGTTCTGGTACATCTTCTCGGCGTCGGCGAGCGCCGCCTCGTTCTCGGTGATGCGGGCCTTCAGGCTCTTGACTTCGAGCGCCAGGCGCCCGGCCAGTTCCATATTTTTGGCATTGTAGTTGGCGGTCAGGCGCGCCGTGAGCCGTTCGTATTCGGCCTTCTGCTTGGCCAAGTCGGTCTTCAGGCGTTCGACCATGCCGGCCTGACGGGCGAGGTTCTCGTTGTACTTGCCGAGTGCCTCGTGGAACTCGGCGATCTCGACTTCGAGGAGCGCCCGCGGATTGGACTTCTCCATCCGGCGCACGAACAGCGCGAAGAACCCTTTGAAAACTTTGCCAAGCCGCTTGAAGAAACCCATGCGCATCCTCCGGACCGGCGAGCCGCCCTGTCCATGCCAGGTGAATGGCGACGCTAGCACAGCGTTCGACGCGGCGTCAACGGCGCCTGGACTGCGCGGGCGGGCCAACGGCGGGCCCTTCTGGAAAGCGCCGGGGCGCTGGTTTATGGTGTTGGCGCGCGGGGCCCGGACGGCCCCGCCCGGGGCGCCGTTCTGGCGGGGAGGCTCACGCATGAGGTCGATGGCGGTTCGCGGGTCGGGCGGTTTCTGGGCCACGGCAGCAGTCTCGCTCTGCGTCGCTTGGCTCGCGGGCTGTGGCGTGTCGGAGACCACGACGGGCTCGAATCCCGACGGCACGCACGACATCGGCGCCCCCGACGGAGCGGGGGGCCCTGACGTGCTGGGCGACCAGACCGCCCCTGGCGACGCGCCGGGCGGCGACGCGGCGGCCTGCGCCGGCAAGCTGCTCTGCACCGAATTCGGCGCCCGCGTCTGCGACGGCACGGCCGGCTACAGGGCCTGCGGCTGGGATGCCGACCAGTGCCTCGTCTGGGGCGCAACCACGGCCTGCGCCGCCGGCGAAACGTGCGAAAGCGGGCAGTGTGTGGCGGCCGACGCCTGCGGCTGCGGCGCCCTCGAATGCGGCCCCGCGCCCAACCAGGAGGCCTGCCCCGGTGCCACGTGCGGCCAGTGCATGCACTGTGGGGTCCCGAGCGACGATGTCTGCGTCGAGGGCGTGTGCATCCGCTCCTGCTGCCCGAACTGCGCACCCAACGACGCCTGCGGCGACGACGGTTGCGGCGGCATTTGCGGCCAGTGCGCGCCCGGCGAGGCCTGCATCGACCGGCAGTGTTCTTCCTGTACGCCCGACTGCGTCGACCGGCAGTGCGGCCCCGACCCGTTCTGCGGCGTGTCCTGCGGCACGTGCGAGCCGGGCGAGGCCTGCGTCGACGCTGAGTGCGTGAACTGTACGCCCGACTGCACCGGCCTCGAGTGCGGCGTCGACCCCGTCTGCGGCGCCTCCTGCGGCACGTGCCTCGCCGACCAGGTCTGCGTCGACGGGCAGTGCCAAGCCTGCGTCCCCGATTGTACCGACCGCCAATGCGGGCCCGACCCGGTCTGCATGGTGTCTTGCGGCACCTGCGAGCCCGGCGAATCGTGCGTCGAGGGTCAGTGCGAAGCCTGCGTGCCCGACTGCTTCGGCTTGCAGTGCGGCCCCGACCGCAACTGCGGCACGTCGTGCGGCGAATGCGACGCCGGCGACCCCTGCGTCGCCGGCCAGTGCCAGACGTGTGCGGCCAACTGCACGGGCATCGAGTGCGGCCCCGACCCGAACTGCGGGCGCTCCTGCGGCACGTGCGATGCCGGTGAAACGTGCGTCGCGGGGACCTGCCTCGGCTGCACCCCCAGCTGTGCGGGCCGGCAATGCGGCCCCGACCCCGCGTGCGGCGTGTCGTGCGGCAGCTGCCCCGCCGGCTACGCCTGCCAGGCCGGCCAGTGCGCCTGCGCCCCCGCCTGCGGCGACCGTGACTGCGGCGGCGACGGCTGCGGCGGCTCCTGCGGCTACTGCGCGGCCGGGCAGACCTGCGACGACGGCCACTGCCGCGGCTGTACGCCCCAGTGCACCGGGCTCGACTGCGGCCCCGACGGCTGCGGCGGCCAGTGTGGTGCCTGCCCCGCCGACGCCGCCTGCGTCGACGGGCGCTGCTACGAAAACGACACGTGTGCCGAAGTCTTCACCTGCATGTCCACTTGCCTCGTCAACGGCCTCGATTGGTCCGCGTGCGTGGCCGACTGCTCCGAGGGAACGGCCCCCGAGGCCCTGGCGCTCGCCAATGCGGTGCAGTCGTGCATCGAGGACTACTGCACGGACACGCCGGCCGTCGACTGCATTCTCGAGGCGGTCGCGAGCACCGGCCCGTGCGCCGACGAGGCCGCGGCCTGCAACAGCGGCTGCATGGCCGACTGCACGGGGCGCACCTGTGGCCCGGACGGCTGCGGCGGCTCGTGCGGCACCTGTCCGGCGGGGCGCACGTGCGAGGCGGGCCAGTGCGTGGCCTGCACGCCCGATTGTGCCGGGGCCGAATGCGGCGACAACGGCTGCGGCGGCACGTGCCCGCCCGGCTGTGGAGCGGGCGAACGGTGCGTGCTCGGCCAGTGCGTCGCCTGCACGCCCCAGTGCGCCGGGCTCGAATGCGGTCCCGACGGCTGCGGCGGTTCCTGCGGCAACTGCCCCGCCGGCGACCAGTGCGAGGCGGGCCGCTGCTACGCGGGCGTCACCTGCGCCGATGCGTTCAACTGCGTCTCCCTGTGCGTGCTCGGCGGCGGCGACATCCAGGGTTGCGGCCTCGACTGCATGGAGGGGCTCTCGCCCCAGGCCATCGAGGCCATGCAACCGCTGCTCTTCTGCCTGCTCGTCGCCTGCGCCAACGACCAGAGCCAGCAATGCCTGCTCGACGCCGTTGCGTCGGGCGGGGCCTGCAACGAGGCGGCGGTCGACTGTCTGGCCCCGTGCACGCCGGCCTGCACGGGTCGCACCTGTGGCGACGACACCTGCGGCGGGCTCTGCGGCCTTTGCCCGCCCGACGAAGCCTGCGTCGACGGCCAATGTGCGCCCTGCCTGCCCGTCTGCGGCAGCCACGATTGCGGCGCCGACGGCTGCGGTGGCTCCTGCGGCACCTGCCCCGCGGGCTACTCGTGCATCGGGGGGTTCTGCCAGCCGGGTTGCGAGCCGCAGTGCGCCGGGAGTGAGTGCGGCGCCGACGGCTGCGGCGGCTCCTGCGGCGGTTGCGCCGCCGACTGGTCCTGCGAAGACGGCCAGTGCTACGAGTGGACCACGTGCGGCGATCTGCTGAACTGCGTCATCCAGTGCATGATGTCGGCCGGCGACTACCTCGGCTGCCTGAGCGAGTGCGGCGGCAACGCGTCGCCGAGCGCGCTCGAAGCGCTCGGTCCGGTCACGGCCTGTGTCATCTCGGCGTGCGGGGGCGACGCCAGCGCGACGTGCGCCCTCGACGCGGTGATGGGCGGCGTCTGCCAGCAGGCGTTCTCGAACTGCTTCAGCGGCTGCACGCCCGACTGCACGGGCCGGTTCTGCGGCGACGACGGTTGCGGCGGCTCCTGCGGCACCTGCGGCCCCTTCGAGAGCTGCACCGCCTGGGGGCAGTGCGCGCCGTGCCTGCCGCAGTGCGCGGGGCTCCAGTGCGGCGACGACGCTTGCGGCGGCTCCTGCGGTACCTGCGCGCCCGGCACCCGGTGCACGAACGGCCGCTGCACCGGCTGTCAGCCCCACTGCCAGAACCTCGAATGCGGCGACGACGGCTGCGGCGGTACCTGCGCCCCCGGCTGCGAGCCCGACGAACAGTGCGACGCCGGCCACTGCTACCTCTATGTCACCTGCGGCGCGGTGCTGAACTGTCTCACGAACTGCGTGATGGGCGGAGGCGACGCGTTCGGCTGCCTCAGCACGTGCCAGAACGCGGCCTCGCCCACCGCTCGCCAGGCCATCGGCCCGCTCGTCACGTGCGTGGCCGGCCGCTGCCTCATGGACCCCACCGCTGCGTGTCTCCTCGGCGCCATCGCCCCCGGGGCCCCGTGCAGCGACGAAGCGGCCGACTGCTTCGCCAACTGAGCCCCACGCGCCCTTTTGGGGTTGCCCGAACCCGCCGTTCTCGCCTACGATTCGACCCCATCCTTGTGGGGGCCCGCGTCCCCAGCGGAGAAATCCAGCATGGACTTCGAGGTCGGCATCGTCCTCCTGTTCGTGGCCCTGGGGGCGGCCTTCGTCTTCGGGGCGCTCTTCATCGGGCGCTTCCTGCGCCCGGTCGGCGGGCGCCCCGAGTCGGTGAGCACCTACGAATGCGGCGAAGTGCCGCTCACGAAGGGTTGGTACAACTTCAACCCGCGTTTCTACCTGCTCGCGCTCGTCTTTCTCGTCTTCGATGTCGAACTCGCGGTCACGTTCCCCGTGCTGGTCGTGCTCAAAGACGCGCTGGCGCTCGGCTGGGGCGGCGTGGCCCTCGTCGAGATCGTGCTGTTCCTCGTCGTGCTCGTCGCCGGACTCGTGTTCCTGTGGGCCAGAGGAGATCTGGAGTGGATCAAGAAACTCGAGGCGTCGTCGCCGGCGCTCAAGAGCTGAGCGCCCCCGCCACGCTGCCGGCCGGCTTCGCGGTCGTGGGCCCGGGGGCCGTCGCCGGGCGGCTCGACGCGCTCGCCAACTGGCCGCGCAAGTCGTCCATCTGGTACCTGCTGTTCGCCACGGCCTGTTGCGGCATCGAACTCATGCAGGCCGGCGGCCCGCGCACCGACCTCGACCGCTTCGGCGCGGTCTTCCGATCGACCCCGCGCCAGGCCGACCTGCTGCTCGTGGCCGGCACCCTCACCTACAAGATGGCCGAGCGGGTCAAACGCCTCTATGACCAGATGGCCGACCCGCGCTACGTCATCGCCATGGGCTCCTGCGCGAATTGCGGCGGGCTCTTCCAACGCTCCTACTCGGTCCTGCTCGGCGTCGACAAGATCCTGCCGGTCGACCTCTACCTGCCGGGCTGCCCGCCGCGCCCCGAAACGCTCGCCGAGGGCATCCTCAAACTCCAGCAATTGATGATGCGGGAGCCCTGGCTCGAGCGCCGCCGTGGAAGGACGTCCCATGCTTGAGATCGAGGCCGTCCGCGCCGAACTCGCCGCCGCCTTTCCGGGCGGCACCTTCGAACTGCGCCGTGGCGAGGCGGGCCAGCCCTGCATCCTCGTCGGCGGGGCCGACATCGCGGCGGTGTGTCGCCTGCTTCGCGACCACCCGGAACACCCGCTGCCCTACCTCGCGTGCCTCTCGGGGGTCGATGCAGGCGAGCAGCTCGCCGTCGTCTACCACCTGGCTGCGCTGCGCACGCCCGACCTCGTCGCGCTGCGCGTCGAGACGCCGCGCGCGGCGCCGCTCGTGCCCACCGTTTCGGGCGTGTTCGCCACCGCCAACTGGCACGAGCGCGAAGCCTTCGATCTCCTGGGCATCGTCTTCGCCGGCCACCCCGACCTGCGGCGCATCCTCATGCCCGACGACTGGCCCGGCCACCCGCTGCGCAAGGACTACGAGAACCCACCCACGTACCACGGGCTCACCACCACGCGTCCCGACGTGCTCGAAATGCTCGCGCGCCGCACGGCCGTGGCCCCAGGCGCCGGAGAGGAGGCCACGGCCCCATGACCGAGCTCATCCTCACCGAACAGGAAACCGGCGAAGAAACCCTCATCCAGATGGGGCCGCACCACCCATCCACGCACGGGGTCATCAACTTCCTGCTGCGCTCGCAGGGCGAACTCGTCCGGCTCGCCACGCCCAACGTCGGCTACCTGCACCGTGGCATCGAGAAGTTGGCGGAAATCACGCCCTACGCCGGCTTCCTGCCCTACACCGACCGCGTCGACTACCTCGCCGCGATGTTCGCAAACCAGGGCTTCGCGATGGCGGTCGAGGCGCTCACCGGCATCGTGCCGCCGCGGCGCGCCGAGTACCTGCGGGTCATTGCCACCGAGTTGAACCGCATCGCGAGCCACCTCATCGCGGTCGGCTCCATGGCCATGGACATGGGGGCGTTCACCCCCTTCGTCCACGGGCTGCGCGAACGCGAGGTCATCAACGACCTCATCGAACGGCTGTGCGGCGCGCGCCTCACCTATCACTACGTGCGCATCGGCGGGGTCGCCCGCGACCTCGACGCCGCCCTCGCGCGCGACCTGCTGGCGTTTTGCGACCGTTTCGAGCGCTTCCTGCCCGAATACGACCGGCTCATCTCCGGCAACGAGATCTTCGTGAAGCGTCTGGCCAACGTCGGTGTCATCTCCGACGCCGACGCCATTTCCTACGGGCTTGCCGGGCCCAATCTGCGCGCGTCGGGCGTCGACTACGATCTGCGCCGCGACGCGCCGTACGGGGCCTATCCCGAGCTTGCGCTCACGGTGCCGGTCGGGCGCGGTACCCGCGGCACGGTCGGCGACTGCTACGACCGCTTCGTCGTGCGCATCGACGAGATGGCGGCATCCGTCCGCCTCGTGCGCCAGGCGCTCCAGGGGCTGCCCGAGGGCGACCACACGGCCGACGTGCCCCGCCGCCTCAAGCCCCCGCCCGGCGAGGTCTACGCGCGCGTCGAGAGTGCCCGCGGCGAACTCGGCTACTTCGTCGTCAGCAACGGCAGCGAACAGCCCGAACGGGTGAAGATTCGCTGCGGTTCCTTCACGTCCCTGAGCATCGTCGAGCACGTGAGCCCCGGGCTCATGCTCGGCGACCTCGTGGCGCTCATCGCCTCGCTCGACGTCGTCGCGCCGGAAATCGACCGGTAGGGGGCGCCCATGGGTGAGTTCCTCCAGTTGCTGCTCCGCGGTCATGCGCTCTCCGAGTGGGTCTACCTGCTCGTCGTGTTGGGTTGGATGCTGCTCGTGGGTGTCGCCGTGCTCGGCTTCGTGGCCACATTCGCGGGCGTCACCTCCTGGGCCGAACGGCGCATCGCCGGACGCATGATGAGCCGCATCGGGCCGAACCGCGTGGGCCCGGGCGGGGTGCTGCAGTGGCTCGCCGACGGCATCAAGTGCTTCCTCAAAGAAGACATCCTGCCCGCGGCCGTCGACCGCAAACTCTTTCGGCTGGCCCCCTACCTCGTCTTCATCGGCACCTTCATGGCGTTTGCCGGGCTGCCGTTCGGGGCGCGCGTCGCGGCCATCGACCTCAACGTCGGCATCCTCTACATCCTCGGCGCCACGGCGCTCGTCCCGGTCGGTCTGCTCATGGCGGGCTGGGCCTCCAACAACAAGTGGTCGCTGCTCGGCGGCATCCGCTCGGCGGCCCAGATCGTGTCGTACGAGATTCCAACGGCGCTCGCCGTGCTCACGGTCGTGGTGCTCGGCGGCTCGCTCTCGATGCAGACCCTCATCGGCCAGCAGGGGGGGCTGCCCTGGCAGTGGTTCGTGGCCGACAACCCCTTCGCCTTCGTGGCCTTCTTCCTGTTCCTCATCGGGGCGCTCGCCGAAGGCAACCGCACGCCCTTCGATCTCCCCGAAGCCGAGAGCGAACTCGTCTCGGGCTACAACACCGAGTACTCGGGGATGCGCTTCCTGTTCTTCCTGTTCGCCGAATGGGCCAACCTGTGGGTCGCGAGCGCCGTCGCCACGACGCTGTTTCTCGGCGGCTGGCAGGTGCCGTTCCTCGACGAGACCACGGCCGCGGGGCTGAGCGGGGTGTACGCCGCCCTCTACACGCTCGCCTCGGTGGCGGTGTTCTTCGCGAAGACTTCGGTGGGCGTCTTCCTCATCATCTGGCTGCGTTGGACGCTGCCGCGGCTGCGCGTCGACCAGCTCATGAGCATGTGCTGGAAGTACCTCGTGCCGGCCGGCTTCGTCTGTGTGCTCGGCAGTTCGGCCTGGCTCCTGCTGCCGCGCCACGGCGCCTTCGGGCTCGTCCGGCTCGGCGTGAGCCTGGCGCTCGTGGCGCTTGGCGCCGGCCTCGTCGGTCTCATGCTGTGGCGCGCGTTCTACAACGTGCGGCGGGCCGGCGAACGCGTGTACTTGAAGATCTGGACCTGAGCGTCGGCCGCGCCGCCGCGCGCCCTACCCGGGCCCGCGGTCGCGACCTCCGGAGGGGTACGTGGCTTTCCGCGATTACTGGCACAACGTCCGGCGCGCCGCGGCGTCCATTTTCGAGGGCATGGCGGTCACGCTCTCGTACCTGGTCCGCAAGCCCGTCACCGTCCAGTACCCCGACCGCACGCCGCAGCGCGTCGAAGACATGCTGCCCGACGGCTACCGGGGGCTCATCGAAGCCGACGTCACCATTTGCACCGGCTGCCAGATGTGCGCCAAGAGCTGTCCCATCGGCTGCATCGCCGTGCAAACCGAGAAGGACGCGGCCACCGGCGGCCGCATCATCACACGCTTCGATGTCGACGCGGCGCTCTGCATGCACTGCGGGCTGTGCACCGAAAACTGCCCGACGGGCGCCATCCGCCACACGAAGGAATTCGAAGGCGCCACGCGCCACGTGGCAAACCTCATCTGGCGCTTCGTGCAACCGGGCGCCCCCGTGCCCACCTTCAAGGCGCCCAAAGACAAGTCGGCCATCGTCACGCGGCCGCTCGGGGAGGCGCTCGGCGAGGCCCGCCGGCCCTTCGATGCGCCGCCCGCCCTCGCCGCGGTCGACTCCCGAGGCGAGACCGCCTACGAGCCGTTCAACCCGCCGGCCGACCTCGTGCAGCTGCCGCGACTCGGCCCCGTGCCGAAACCCGCGGCGGCGAAGCCCAAGGCCCCCAAACCGGCCAAGACCGCCGAGGCGCCGGCCCCCGCGGCGGCGCCGGCCCCGGCCGAGGCCAAACCTGAGGCATAGCGCCCGCTCGCGCGGTGCGTCACCGCGCGCGGAGAGGACCCGATGTCGCTTCCGCTGCTGCCCCTTGCCGCTGCTGCCCCGCCGGTGCCGAGTCTGGTCGCCGACGTGGCGTTCTACGTGCTCGCCTTCTTCACGGTCGTCTCGGCCATCAAGACGGCGTTCACGCGCAACATCGTGCATGCCGCCATCGCCCTCTTCTTCACCCTCGTGTGCGTGTCGGGGCTCTACGCGCTGCTTTCGGCGTACCTGCTGGCCGTCGTGCAACTGCTCGTCTACGCCGGCGGCATCCTCATGGTCGTCTGCTTCGCGGTCATGCTCACGAGCCGCATCGACAACGTGTGGGCCACGACCAAGGCGCTGAACCAAGGGGTTGCGGCCGGCCTGGCGCTGCTCATCGGCGGGCTGCTGCTGGCCCTCGTACTCGCGCTGCCGTTTGGCCAAGCGGCCGACGGCGTTGCGCTCGTGCCGGCCGGGCAGCCCCATCCGCTCGGCCGCCAGCTCCTCACGAGCCACGTCGTGCCGTTCGAGGTGCTGTCGTTCGTGCTGCTGCTGGCACTGCTCGGCGCCGTCGCGATCGTGCGCAAGGAAGTCAAGCCGGCTGCCGACGCCGCGGCCCCGGCCCCCGCCCCGGGCGCCCCGCCCGCCGCCCCGGAGGACGCGCCATGAGTTTCCACGTGGGCCTGCACCACTACCTCATCGTCGCCACGGCGCTGTTCGTCTGCGGCATCGTCTGCGTCGTCAGCCGCCGCAACGCCGTTGCCCTGCTCATGGGCATCGAGCTCATCCTCAACGCCGCCAACGTCAACCTCGCCGCCTTCTCGCGCTACGTCGAGGGGGCGGTCGGCGGCGACGTGTTCGTGCTGTTCGTCATCGCGCTCGCGGCCGCCGAAGCCGCCATCGCACTGGCCATCGTGCTTGCGGTGTTCCGCACGTTGCGGAGCATCGACACGAGCCACACGACACGGCTCAAGGGCTAGGCCATGCAACACCCCATTGCCGTCGATTGGCTCTGGCTCATCCCGGCCTTGCCGCTGCTCGGGGCGCTCCTCAACGGCGCGCTCGGCCGCCCCATGCAGCGGCGGTTCGGCGAGGGTCCCATCCGCACCATCGCCGTGCTCATGCCGGCCCTCTCGTTCGCCGTGGCGGCCTACTACGTCGTGCAGTTGGCGCTGCTGCCCCCCGAGAGCCGCGCGCTGCTCAACGACGTCTACGGCTGGGTGCTCGTCGGCAACTTGCGGGCCCACATGGCGTTCTGGCTCGACCCGCTCTCGGCGGTGATGACGCTCGTCGTCGGCGGGGTGGGCACGCTCATCCACGTGTACGCCACGGGCTACATGCACAAGGACCCGGGCTACTGGCGCTTCTTCGCCTACCTCAACCTGTTCATGTTCGCCATGTTCATGCTCGTGCTCGGCGACAACTTCCTGCTGCTGTTCATCGGTTGGGAAGGGGTCGGGCTCTGCTCGTACCTGCTCATCTCGTTCTGGTTTGCCGACCCGGCCAAGGCCGCCGCCGGCATGAAGGCGTTCGTCGTCAACCGCGTCGGCGACTTCGGCTTCCTGATTGGGCTCTTCATCCTGTTCTGGGGCCTCGCCGGGGCCTGGACGCCCACGGGCTACGCCATCGTGCACCCCGACCAGTTCTCGGTCACCTTCCGCGACATCCAGGCCAACATCGGGCTGCTCGCCAACAAAGAAATCGCCGGCATCGCCCTGCCGACGCTCATCGGCATCCTGTTCTTCTGGGGCGCTACGGCCAAGTCGGCGCAGATTCCGCTCTACGTCTGGCTGCCCGACGCCATGGCCGGCCCCACGCCGGTCTCGGCCCTCATCCATGCGGCCACCATGGTCACGGCCGGCGTCTACATGGTGGCCCGGCTCAACTTCCTCTACGAATTGAGCCCCGTCGCCCAGACGGTGGTTGCCACGGTGGGCGCGCTCACGGCGCTATTCGCCGCCACCATCGGCCTCTTCCAGGTCGACATCAAGAAGGTCCTCGCCTACTCCACGGTCAGCCAGCTCGGCTTCATGTTCATGGCCGTCGGCACGGGCGCCTACTGGGTGGGCATCTTCCACCTCATGACGCACGCCTTCTTCAAGGCCTGCCTGTTCCTCGGCTCCGGCTCGGTCATCCACGGCATGAGCGGCGAACAGGACATGCGGCGCTACGGCGGCCTCAAGAAACTCATGCCGGTCACGGCCTGGACCTACCTCGCTTCCACACTGGCCATCGCGGGCTTCCCGGTGTTTTCGGGGTTCTTCTCGAAGGATGAGATCCTGGCCAAGGTGTTCTTCAACGCCAAGACGCTCATCCCGGGCCCCGTCCTCTGGGCCATCGGGGCCACGGCGGCACTCTGCACGGCCTTCTACATGTTCCGCTCGTACTACATGACCTTCAGCGGCGAAAACCGCGCCGACGAGCACACGCGCCACCACATCCACGAGTCGCCGCTCTCGATGACGCTCGTGCTGCGGGTGCTGGCGTTTCTCGCCATCGTGGGCGGGGCGCTCGGCCTGCCGGCGCTCTGGCACTTGCCGAACCTCCTCGAAGGCTGGCTCGAACCGGTCTTCGCCGCGGGGGCGGCGGCAGCCGGCACGGCCCTGCCGCACGGCGGCGCGGCGGCGGCCCACGGCGGCGACCACATCCTCATCGAGTGGGGGCTCATGGGCGCCTCGGTGCTGCTGGCACTCACCGGATTCGCCATCGCCCGCGCCCTCTACCGCGACGCACGCTCGGCGGTGCCATCGCGGCTGCTCGCCCGCTTCGCCGGGGCGCACCGCGTCGTGTTCAACAAGTACTACGTCGACGAGGCCTACGACCGCACGGCCGTGCGCGGCGTGCTCTCGCTCGCCTGGCTCAGCGACTGGTTCGACCGCTTCGTCATCGACCGGCTCGTCGAGGCGGTGGCGGCCCTGCAACGGCTCATCGGACGGGTGCACGGGTTTGTCGACCGCGTGGTCGTCGACGGGGCCGTCAACCTCGTCGCCGATGCCAGCATTGCGTCCGGACGCGGGCTGCGGCGCCTGCAGACCGGACGCATCCAGTCGTATCTCTACGGCCTGCTCGTCGGCGCGCTCGTCCTCGTCGTCGTGCGCTTCTTCTGGTTCGAGTAGGAGCGGAGGAACCGAATCGCCATGGACCACTCGATCCTCAGCTGGATGATCTTCCTGCCGCTCCTCGGCATCCCGTTCGTGCTGCTCACCCCGCGCCGCGCCGAACGGCTCCCCTGGCTGCTGACGCTCGTCTTCACGGGCGTGCCGCTCCTCCTCGGGGGCGCGCTCTACTTCGGCTACGACCCGAGCAACCCAGGCATGCAGTTCGTGCAGCACGCGGTCTGGATTCGCAGCCTCAACGTCGAGTACTTCGTCGGCGTCGACGGGCTCAGCATCACGCTCGTGCTGCTCACGGTGCTCATCAGTTTCATCGCCGCCATCGCGTCGAGCGGCATCACGAAGCGCCCGCGCGGCTACTTCGCCATGTTCCTGCTCCTCGAGACGGGCATGCTCGGCACGTTCTGCGCCCTCGACTTCTTCCTGTTCTACGTGTTCTGGGAAGTCATGCTGCTGCCCATGTACTTCCTCATCGGCATCTGGGGCGCCCCGAGCCGCACCGAGCCCGATGGCCGCGTGCGCGGCGGTCCCTACGCGGCCATCAAGTTCTTCCTCTACACGCTGTCCGGCTCGGTTCTCATGCTGCTGGCGCTCATCGCCGTGTACTACAGTTCCGCGCCCACGACCCTGGTCGACGGCACGCCGGCCGAGCACACGTTCAATCTCCTCAAACTCATGGCCGAAAACGACTTCAGCAACGCGGGCACCATCCTCGGCTTCGCCTTCTCCAAGGTCGTGTTCGTGCTGCTGTTCATCGCGTTCGCCATCAAGATCCCCATGTTCCCGTTCCACACCTGGTTGCCCGACGCCCACGTCGAGGCGCCCACCCCCATCTCGGTCATCCTGGCCGGCGTGCTGCTGAAGATGGGCGGCTACGGCGTGCTGCGCTTCAACTTCGGCCTCGTGCCCGAGGCCACGCAGTGGGCTGCCCCGGCGCTCGCCTTGCTCGGCACCATCAGCATCGTGTACGCCGCCTTCGTCTGCATGGCTCAGAAGGACCTCAAGAAACTCATCGCCTACAGTTCGGTCAGCCACATGGGCTTCGTGCTGCTCGGCATGGCCGCGTTCACCGAGACCGGCGTCAACGGCGCCGTCCTGCAGATGTGGAACCATGGGCTCATCAGCCCCATGCTCTTCCTCCTCGTCGGCGTCATCTACGACCGGGCGCACCACCGGCGCATCGACGGCTTCGGCGGGCTCGCGCACCAGGTGCCCGAATACACGGCCCTCACCGGGCTCGCCTTCATGGCCTCGCTCGGCCTGCCGGGGCTCGCCGGCTTCATTTCCGAGGCCATGTGCTTCCTCGGCGCCTTCCCGGTCTACCGGCTCTACGTCATCCTGTCGGCCTCGGCGGTCATCATCACCGCGGCCTACTACCTCTGGACCATGCAGCGCATGTTCCTCGGGCCGCTCAACGAGCAGTACGCAACGCTCAAAGACGTCACGTGGCGCGAACGCTTCACGCTCTACCCGCTCGGGGCATTGGTCGTGCTGCTGGGCTTCTACCCGATGCCCGTCTTGAACCTCATGGGCAACACCGTCAGCCAACTCGTCGCCAGCCTGACGGTTGCCGCGTAAGGGCAGGAGGGCCTCACCCATGGACGTGCGCGCCTACTTGCCCCTCGTTCCCCTGCTTGTGCTGGCATGCGGGGCCGTCGTCGCCCTGCTCGCGGGCATCGCGCGCCGCAGCACACCGCCCGAGCGGCCGCGGCGCCGCGTGCTCGGCGCGGCCCTCGCGGTCATCGCGGCCACCATCGCCGCGGCAGCCTGGCTGTGGCCAAGCGCGTCCGGGGCGGCCGGCCACTTCCTCGTCTTCGACGGGCTCACGCTGTTTGCCCTCGGGCTCGCGCTTGCGGCCGTGCTGGCCGCCCTGCTCCTCGGCCGGCTCTCCCGCGAGCTCGCCGCCCTGCAGTACGCCGAGTGGGCCACCCTGCTCCTGCTGCTCGGGCTCGGGCTCGTTCTCATGGCCGCCACGACCGATCTGCTCATGGCCTACCTCGCGATGGAGTTCGTGAGCCTCGGCTCCTACGTGCTCACGGCCTTCCGGCGCGGCGACGTGCGCGCCCACGAGGCGGCGCTGAAGTACGTCATCTACGGCGGCGTGGCCTCGGGGGTCATGCTGTTCGGCATGTCGCTGCTCTTCGGGCTCGCCGGCGCGACGGGGTTTGCAGAGCTCGCCGCGGCGCTCGGGCCCGGTGGCGCGCTCGCCGGCTCCAGCCCCGCCCTGCGGCTCGGGGTGTTTGGGCTCATCCTGCTCGTGCTCGTCGGCTTCGGCTTCAAGGTGGCGGCCGTGCCGTTCCACATGTGGAGCCCCGACGTGTACGAGGGCGCGCCCACGCCGTTCACGGCGTTTCTGTCGGTCGGGCCGAAGGCCGCTGGCCTGCTGCTGCTCGCCCGTTTCCTGACGGTGCTCGTGCCCGCCACGCACGACACGCTCCCGTGGGCGGCGCTCCTCGGGGTCATCGCGGCCGCCACGATGACGCTCGGCAACCTCACGGCCATCCCGCAGACCAACGTGAAGCGGCTGCTGGCCTTCTCGTCCATCGCCCAGGCCGGCTACCTGCTCATGGCGCTCACGGCGCTCACGCCGGAATCGGGCTCGGCGGTGCTCACCTATCTGGCCATCTACCTCTTCATGAACCTCGGCGCCTTCGCCGTCGTGCAGCGCGTGGCCGACGCCGTGGGCTCGGCCGAGCTCGAAGCCTTCCAGGGCCTTGCCACCCGGGCGCCCTACCCGGCCGTGGCGCTCGCCATCTTCCTCTTCGCGCTCACGGGGCTGCCCCCGCTCGCGGGCTTCATCGGCAAGTTCTACCTGTTCGCGGCGGTGTTCAACGCGGGCGGGTTCTACTTCACGCTGCTCGCCCTCATCGGGCTCCTGAACAGCGCGCTCTCGCTCTACTACTACGCCCGCGTCGTGCGGGCCATGTTCCTCGAAGCCCCGGCCACGCCGGCCCCGCTCGGCCGCGCCCGCGCCCTCGACGTCGTCACGACGGCTTTCGTGATCCCGGTGGTGGTGCTCGGCGTGTACTGGGAGCCGCTGCGGCTCGTCGCCGAAAGTGCCGCCCTGCCGCTCTTCGCCGCAAAGTAGTGCAGCCGGCCCGCCCGCGCCGCGCCCTATGGCACGGCGACGGTGATCGGCGCGGCCTCGCGGCCCACGGCGAAGGTCGTGTGGCGCTCGGCCTGGAAGCGCTGGCCCTGCGGGTCGGCGAACACGAGTTCGAAACTCACGGCATAGTCGCCCGGCGGCAGGTTGAGTTTGAGCGGCTGGGTCTCGAACGGCACGGGCAGGCGCGCCTCGCCCGCGCGCTGAAAGTCGAAGGTCGAGCGCGCAACGAAGGCGTCGTCCTTCGTGACGGTGGCCCGCAGCGACACGAGATCCTGGCGTTCGAGGGCACGGTCCCCGAGCGGCAGCACGACACGGGCGAGCCCATAGCGGAGTTGCACCTCGACCGGCGCCCGCTGCAGAAACCACACGGCCCCGCCGATGGCCACGGCCAGCACCACGAGCGAGGTGAGCCGCCGGCGCTGGCCGCGCAGTCGATCGAGCACCTTCTGGCCGGCCGACCGGGGCGCGGGCGGCAGAGAGCTCGTGGCGGGCTCAGCCGGGACGACCGGCCCGGCCGAATCGGCCCCGCCCGGCGCGTTCGGGGCGGTGTCGGACGACGTCAGGGGTTCACGCTCGTCCATCAGCGCACCCCGGGCAGCAGCGCCGTGTCGAACACGTGCTGCGTGCGTTGCTTCTCGCGGTGGGCTTCGAGGGCCAGGTCGACGAGCGCGCCGGTGAGCCCCACGAAGTCGAGCTCGTGGTCCCAGAGGTAGAACGCGATGGAGCCCGGCAGCGTGTTGACCTCGTTGACGTACAGGTGGCCGTCGGCGCGGTCGATGAGGAAGTCGACCCGGCACACGCCGGCGCAGTCGCACGCCTGGAACGCCGAGACGGCGGCCTTTCGCACCGCGGCCGCCTGAGTATCGCTGAGCGGGGCCGGGATGATGCGGTCGGCCGTGGCCATGGAGCCATCGGCGGCCCGGGCCCCGGTCTTGCCGCCCTTCGCCCCCTTGACGCCCTTCGTGCCGCCGAGTTCGGGCGGCTTGTCGCCGTACTTGTCCTTGAACGTGAGCAGCTCGCTCTTGCGCAGCGGCTGTTCGAGCACCGACGTGCGCGCCCGGTCTTCGAAGCCCATGACGGAGCAGTTGACCTCCATGAGGTCGACGACGGCGCGCTCGACGACGATGCGCCGGTCGAAGGCACAGGCCTCGTCGATGGCGCGCGTGAGGCTCGCAACGTCGCGCGCAAACGACACGGCGATGCTGGAGCCGCAGGCCGACGGCTTCACGACGGCCGGCAGTCCGCACACCCGGGCGACGTCGGCGAGGACACCGTCCTTGTCGCGTTCCCAGCGCGAACGGGTGAAACCGAGGTAGGGCACCTGGTCGAGCCCCGCCGCCCCGAGCACGGCCTTCATGAGGAGTTTGTCCATGCACACGGCGGAGCCGAGCACCCCGCTGCCCACGAACGGCAGGTTGGCCAGTTCGAGCAGACCCTGGAAGCAGCCGTCTTCGCCGTAGGCCCCATGCGCGCAGGGGAAGACGACGTCGAGCGGCCAGCTCTTTGCCCCGCCGAAGAGTTTCGGCTTCTCGTACGGCACGAGCGCCCGCACGCTCGGGTCGGGTGGCAGGTACACCCGCGTCAACTTCGCGAGGTCGAGGGTGCCGTCGCGAAACGGTTGGATGGTGAGGAGCGCGTCGCCCGTGTACCAGTGGCCGGCCTTCGTCACGTAGATGGGCACCACCTCGAAGCGGGTGGTGTCGAGCGCCGCGATGACCTGCTGGCCCGTAATGACGCTGACTTCGTGTTCGGGGGAGCGGAAGCCGAAGGCCACGCCGACCCGGATGCGTTCACCCATTGCAGAACCTCCTTCGGCGCACGGCCCGGTAGGTCGTGCGCGCTGCCGGTCATTGCTCGGTGTAGTTGTCCGGCAGGTCGTTCTCGTAGAGCACCACGTCGCCCGGTCTCGCGCGGTTTGCCAGTTCGGCCTGCGCCTCGTGCAGGTGGGCCACGACGACGATGCGCGCCGGGTCGAAGCCCGCGGCGAGCAGGCCTTCCCGAATGGGCCGCGTGCGCTCCGGGCCGACGAGGAACACGACGTCGGCCGCGGCTGCCGCTTGCTGCCCGAAGACCCGATTGAGTTCGGCTTCGCGTTCGCCAAGTTCGATCATGCCGGGCGTGATGAGGAATTTCTGCCCATCCTGGCCGAGTGCCGCGAGCACTTCGAGGGCCACGGCGGCCCCGACGGGGTTCGAGTTGTAGGCATCGTCGAGCACCCGGAGCCCACCGCCGCCCTCGGTGAGCTGCAGCCGGTGGGCGGCGGGTCGCAGCGTGCGGGCGGCCGAGGCGGCGCGCACGAGGTCGAGTCCGAGGCCGTAGCAGGTGGCGAGCGCCGCCAGCACGTTGCTGATGGCCGCCCGACCGAGCAGCGGGGTTTCGCAAGGCACGCGCCGGCCGTCGGCCGTCGCTAGCGTCCAGGCGCTGAAGCCGTCGGGCCGCACGACGAGGTCTTCGGCCCAGACGTCGAGGGGCCCCGCCTCGCGGTTCAACCCGTAGAGCACCGCGCGACAGGGAGCCGCGGCGGCATAGCCGCGGACCGTCGGGTCGTCGCCGTTCAACACTGCGAGCCCGTCCTGCGGCAAGGCTTCGACGAGTTCGAACTTGGCGCGGCGGATGTTCTCCTCGGTGCCAAACCGTTCGAGGTGCGCAAGCCCGACGCAGGTGACGATACCGACCCGCGGCGGCGTGAAGCGCGTGAGGCGTCGGATGCTGCCGCGCCGGTAGGCGCCCATCTCGACGACGAACACCTCGTGCTCGCGGCGCAGGTCGGAGCGGATGACCTTGCAGATGCCCATCAGCGTGTTCCACGAGCCGGGGGTGGCGAGCACCCGACGGCCCGTGGCGAGCAGCGGGGCGAGCGCGTGCTTCGTGCTGGTCTTGCCGTACGAACCCGTGATGCCGACGACGAGCGGGGCCACCTCCCGCAGGATGCGCCGGGCATCGGCGAGGTAGCGCTGCTGGATGACCCACTCGACGGGCCAGAGCAGCGTGTTGCCGATTCCCGCAACGGCGGGCAGGAGCAGCGCCAGGGCCGCCGCCACGAATCCGAGGGTCGCCGCGCGGCAGGAGAAGGCCGGCCCGCCCAAAGCGACCGCCGCCGCGAGCGGCAGCACGATGACGAGCGCCGTGGCCCCCATGATGCGCTTGAGGCGCGCGGTCTTGACGAGCGGCTTCTTCGGCCGCGGCAGGCGGCGCGCGGCCCGCAGGGCCAGGAGTGCCGCGGCCGTCCCCCAGGCGAGCGCCAGACCGCCCGCGAGCCCGGGCGCGCGGGCGCCGAGCCCCACGGCGGCGAGGGCCACCGCGAGCGCCCCGCCGAAGCCGACGAGGTCGAAGGCATGGCGCTGCACGACCCAGCGCAGCGTGCGTCCGGCGCTGTATTCCTCGATCTGAAAGATGTGGAGGTAGCGCAAGAGCCAGAGCGCCACGGCGACGAGCCAGCCGGCCGCGCCGACGAGCACGAGGGCATCGAAGAGCGTCACGGGGCGTCCCCTTGCGGTTCGGCGGTGAAACGGTCGATCTGCGTGAGCACCTGGGGCAAGCGGTCGACGAAGGGGAAGTGACCGACGCCCGGAAAGGTCACGAGTTGGCTCTGCTGCAGCAAGCCCGCGAGTTCCTGGGCGTGGGCCAGCGTCACCGTGGTGTCGGCCTCGCCCTGCAGCAACAGCGCCGGGCACCGGATGGTGGCGATGCGCGGCCGCAGGTCCTCCTGGACGAGCCTAACGAGGATGGGGCGCAGCGCCCCGGCGCGGCGGTAGTCTTCGGAGCCGGCCCGTTCGGCCATGCGTTCTGCGGTGGCCCGACCCCAGGCCCCGAGGTGGCGCAGCGCAAAGCGGACGGCCTTGTAGCCGCGCACGCGCAGCCGGACACCGAGGGTCTTCCGGCGCGGCACCCCGGCCGAGGCGATGAGGATGAGCCGTTCGACGCGCGCCGGGGCCTCGGCTGCTGAGAACAGGCTCACCTTGCCGCCAAACGAGTGGCCGAGCCAGAGCGCCGAGGTCACCCCGAGCCGGTCGAGCACGCCGAGCACCGCGGCCGAGTATTCGGGCGTGCCCCACACCCCCGGAGGCGCCGGGCTGCGCCCGAAGCCGGGCAAGTCGAAGACCAACACGCGTCCCGCCCGTTTCGCGAGGTGCAGCGCGATGGGCCGCAAGGCCGCCCCGCTCGAACCCCAACCGTGCAGCAGCACGCAGGTGCGCCCGCCGGGCCCAAGGAACTCGGTGAGCGCGATGCGGCTGCCCGCAACGTCGACGGTGTGCTGCTCTTCGCTCATCGCCCTCCCTGGGCTGGCCGGCCCGTGCCCGAGACGCGCCGGGCGCCCGCCGGCGGCCAAGACGCAGCCCCCGGAGGGGCCGCGTTGGCGGCGCATCATAGCGCAGGGGGCAGCGAGCGGCCAGAAGGGCGCGGCTACGCGGAGCAGCGCCGGCCGGCGCGGCCCAGGGGACCGGTGCGCCGGCCGCCCCGCCCTGCTTGACTTCACCCCAGCGGCATGGAACAAACCAGCCCAGGCGGCACCCCGCCGCGCGCATCCGAGGAGGGTTCCATGCACGTGTCACGCGCCTTGGTCCGCGTCATTGTCCTCGCTTCGCTGGCCGTCTTGGGTTGCTCCGGCGGCAACGGCGGCCCCGACACGCAGGCCGGCGACGGCACGGGGGCCGTCGACGTGCCGGCGGGCACCGATCTCGACGCCCCCGGCACGCCCGACAGCGCCCAGCCACCGGCCGACGTGCCGGTCGGCGACACCGGTCGCGGCGATGTCGCGAAGCCACCGAGCGACGGCGTGGGCCCGCGGCCCGAGGTCACCGACCTCGGCAACGTCGACACACCCGCGGGCGGCGACACCGTGCAGCCGCCGGCCGACGTCGTTCTCCAGCCCGACGCCCTGCCCGACACGCCCGGCCCCGGCGACACCGCGGTGCCGCCCGCCGACCTCGGTCCCAACCCCGACCTGCCCGCGGCCGATCAGGGCGCCGGCGACACGACCCCGGCGCCCGACTCCGGCTCGCCCGACCGCTGCGGCAGCAGCCCACCGTGCGCGAACGGCACCATCTGCTGCAACTTCTTCGGTCAGATGCAGATGTGCATGCCGCCCGAGATGTGTCCGGGCGAAGTCGGCGGCTGCGAGACCGACCGCGACTGCCGGGCTGGCCAGGTCTGCTGCAAGTTCGGCGACATGGCCGAGAACCCCACCTGCATGGCCGAGGGCATGTGCCCGCGCGAGTGCGAGAGCGACGCCGACTGCCCGGCCACCCAGGAATGCTGCGACCTCAACGAGACGGTGGTCTGCCTCGACCGCGGCCAGTGCCCCGAGAAGTGCTACCACGCGTCCAGCGAATGCCCGAACAACCTCGAATGCTGCGATGCTGGCGACGGCCTGCTCGTGTGCGTGTCCGACGCCGAATGCCCCGGGTCGGTGGCCTGCGAGCCCGGCGGCGTCTGCACCAACTCCCAGGGCGAGCCGAACGGGTTCGAGTGCTGCGAGGTGCCCGAGGTGGGCTACCGTTGCGTCGGCTCGGGCGGCTGCGAGGCCGAGTGGAACTCCTGCACGACGAACGACGACTGCGCCGTGGGCCGCGAGTGTTGCCCGCTCGTGCAGGGGCTCACGTGTGTCCCGACGGGCGCCTGCCCGGGCGGTATCGTGCCACCGACGCCCTAGGGCTGCGGCGGGGGTGGCGGCGGCTCGACGGCCGGCGACCTCGCGCTACCCGGTGCGCTGGCCGACATGAGCGCGGGCGAAGACGCGTCGCCCGACGGCGCGGGCAACCCGGGCGGCAACCTCCCCGCGGCGACGTCTCCAAGCCCGATGCCGCCACGGACTCGCCGGCCGGTCCCGACGCGCTCGGCCCCGACGCCGCGCTCGACGAGCCGACCGGCCCCGACGTGCCGCCGGCCCGCGCACGCGACGACGCTCTCTGCACGACCGACAGCGGCACGCCCGCCGGCTGCCGACACCTCCCCGGGAGCGGCTGCCGGCCCGTGACCGAGGGCCCAAACGGCGGTGACGACGACGCCAACGGCCGCATCGACTGCGCCGACCCCGCCGCCGCCTACGTCCTCGTCGTCGACTGTGGCGACACGCTCACCGGGTCGTTCAGCGCGCCGCCGGCGGTCTCCGACTACGAACTGACCGTCACCGTTGCAGCTCCGACGCTCTGACCGGTCAGGCCAGGCCGCCTGGCCGCCGCGTTCCGCGCCCCGAGGGCCTGCCGACGCGGACCGCGGCCATGCCCCGAACCCTGCGCCAAGAGGCCTGCGTGCCGTCGAAAATTCGGCCAAGCGTTGACACCGGGCCGTACTTCCGGCATGCGCTTGGAAAGTCCGCCCGGGGGCGGCCGAGGAGGATTCGATGCTGCTGCACCCAACTCCCACCCGTGCCCGGTCGCGTCTTGGCCGTGCTTTCGCCTTCGCGGTCGCGCTGACGGCGGTGCTCGCGGTTCCCGCCGTCGCGCAGGAGAAGGAGCCCTACATGCCTGACGCCGAAGCCCCCCGCCAATCCGTCCCCGAGACCTACCGTTGGGACTTGAGCCCGCTCTATCCGTCCGTCGATGCCTGGGAGCAGACGCGCACCGCGGTCGAGACGAGCCTTGAACAGCTCACGACGTTCAAGGGCCAGCTCGGCAACGACGCCGCGACGCTGCTCGCGGCTCTCGAAAGCATCGTTCTTGCCGAGAAGACCCTCAACCGGCTCGGCGTGTACGCCTCGGCCGATTTCTCGACCGACCGCCAGGTCGCGGCGGCCCAGGCACGCCTCGACCGCGTCCAACTGCTCGAAACGCGCTTCCAGAACGCGGTGGCCTTCGTCGACCCCGAAATCCTGGCTCTCGACGAAGCCCGCGTGCGGGAATTCCTCGCCGCCGAGCCGAAGCTCGGGGTGTTTCGCCACAAGTTGGACGACCTCATGCGCCGCAAGGCCCACGTGCTCGAACCGGCGGCCGAGGCCGTGCTGGCGCTGTCCGGCGACCTGCGCGGCGGGCCCTACGCCATGCTCAACGCCCTGCAGCAGGACATCCAGTTCCCGGAGATCCAGGACGAAGAAGGCCAGACGGTGCGCCTCGCGTTTGCCAACTTCCCGCGCTACCGGGCCTCCAAGGTGCGGCCGGTGCGCGAAGCCGCCGTGGCGAAGTTCTTCGAGACGCTGGCGGGTCACGAACGCTCGTTTGCCGCCTCGCTCGACATGGGGGTCAAGCGCAACATCTTCGTCGCCAAGGCGCGACGCTACAACTCGGCGCTCGAAGCCGCGCTCGACGCCGACAACGTGCCGGTGGCGGTCTACGAACGGCTGCTCACGAGTGTGGCCGACAACCTACCGCGCACGCTGCACCGCTACCTCGAACTGCGCCGCAAGGTGCTCGGGCTCGATGCCGTGCACTACTACGACCTCTATGCGCCGCTCGTGCCGTCCGTCTCCGAGACGGTGGCATTCGAGGAGGCGGTGCGCGACATCACGGTGTCCCTCAAGCCGCTCGGTGCCGACTACCTCAAGGTCTTGAAGCAGGGCCTTGACCTCCAGAATCGCTGGGTCGACCTCTACCCGAACAAGGGCAAACGCAGCGGCGCCTACCAGACCGACGCCTATGAAGTGCACCCCTACGTATTCATGAACTACATGAACGAACTCGACGACGCTTTCACGCTGGCGCACGAGTTCGGCCATGCCATGCACAGCCACCTCGCGAACGGTGCGCAGGCCTTCGTCAACGCCTCGCCGCCCATCTTCCTCGCCGAGATCGCGTCCACCTTCAACGAGGAACTGCTCCTGAGCCATCTGCTCGCCCAGGCCAAGACCCGCGAGCAACGGCTCTCTCTCCTTACGAAGCGGCTCGAAAACATCCGCCAGACGGTGTTCCGGCAGTTGATGTTCGCCGAGTTCGAACGCGACATCCACGCCGAAGTCGAAGGCGGCGGAGCGCTCACGGCCGAACGGCTCAACGCCATCTATGGCGCGCTCATCCGCAAGTACTACGGGCCGCAATTCCAGATGGGCGAACGCGACGGCGTCGAATGGGCCTATGTGCCGCACTTCTACTACAACTTCTACGTGTACAAGTACGCCACGGGGCTCATGGCCTCCATCGCGCTCGCGCGCCGCGTGCTCGCCGACGGTTCGACCGCCGTCAACGCCTACCTCGAACTCCTCAAGTCGGGCGGTTCCGACTACCCGCTGATCCTGCTGCAGAAGGCCGGCATCGACCTCACGAAGCCCGACGCCGCGGAGCAGACCTTCGACCTCTTCGCCGAGACCATGGACGCCATCGAGGCGCTGCTGTAGGGGCGGGGCCGCTCGTGGCGGCCCGGCCGTTGCGCGACCGCCGCGAGCCACAGCGGGTCGCCCACGGCGGCCTGCACGTCGCCGTTCCAGGTTCGGGACCATGATAGGAGAATCATCTGCCGCGGGCGCCAGGGCCACGGTCGTGAGACGGGACAGGCCGGCGCAAGCAGGGAGGGCCCCATGAACGAGCCTCATTTGAACTCACCACCTCCGGGACCGACGGATGACCCGGCCAACATGAGCGAAATGCTCCAGGAACTGCGCATCGTAGGGCAAGGAGCACAAGTTCTCACGGCGTTTCTGGTCATCCTGCCCTTCAGCGCCCGGTTCTCGACCATCGTGGAAGCCGAGAAGTGGGTCTACGTGGCGACGTTCCTGTGCTCCCTCGTGAGCCTCGTGCTCTTCACCGCGCCGGCCGCGCACCATCGGTTGCAGCGTCCGCTGCGGGACCGCGTCGCATTCAAGAACTACGCGAGCCGAATGATGGTGATCGGGCTCGTACCCCTGACCATGGCCCTCGCCCTGATGACCCAGCTCGTCACTTCCGAGGTCATCGGCGAGCTGGGCGCAACAATCCTGGCTTCGGTTGTTGCGCTGGGGGTCATCTGGTTGTGGTGGGTCCTGCCATACGTCGCGAGGCGTCGGCGACCGCCGGCCGCCACGCCGGGGCCGTCGGCGTGATGGTGCGCTGCGAGGGATGTCTTGACGTCGCACCCCTCTGGCCCGAACCGCCCCGCACGCCTTGTGCGACACCGCTGGCGTTCGCCGACCCGCCATCGTCGTAGCGGCGCCCCCCGACCGTCCGTCCAGCCCCGAGGCCGCGCCACGCTGGCCTGCCGGCGCGACCGCAGCCGCTCCGCCCGTGTCGCCTGGCGCGGGCGCTCGCTCCTGACGGCCCGAGCCCGGGCAGGCGGGCGATGCGCAGGCGCTTCCCGCTGACTGCGCGCCCCTGGCTCGGGCTGCGGGCCGGCGCCTGGCGGAGAGCCGGGTCCCGGGCAAGGCGCCGAGGGCAAGCACGGGCTGGACCCGAGTCGCGACGGCCACGGCCGGTTTGGCGGGACGCTATCGGCTTTCGCGCGGAGAACGGGCGCACCGTTCAGGCCCGACCTGCAACCGGCCGTCCAAGGGGCACTCCCCGACCGGGACCAACGGCCGCGCCGGCCCGCCCTCCGAGCCGGGTGGCAACCGATGGCGCGGTAGGGAGTTCCTGTTAGCCAGCGAGGATGCGTTTGCGCTCACCGGCAGTCCACGCACCGAGGGCATCGAGGGCCAGAAAGCCAGGATAGTCGCGGAACTTCAACCACTGGTTGCGATAGTAGCAGTCCCAGTAGCTGATCGCACGGCTCTTCACGCGTGCCAGATACCCGGGGTTGTCCGCGAAGAACGCCGACCAGTCGGCCGTCCCACGAAGCAGCGGTGCCGCATGGTGAACGTCGGCGACAATCTCGACGACGTACTCGCCCACGAGGGGGAAGACGAAAAGAGGCGACCACCGGGGCGCGGACGCAATAAGGACGGCGAGATGGCGTTGGCGAACGAAACCCTCATGATGACGAGTGAAAAGGGCCGAAAGCACGACCGCCGCGTCCCGAGAGAGAAGGCTTGTCGTGGAGGCCGGAGGCTCGGGGACGTAGATGCGTGAGGGGATCTCCAGCACCTCTGGACCAAACCGAAGGGCAAACCCACTCTCCGAACTCGGCTGGCCGGAGGCACGGAAAGTGGCGATAGCGTCGCTGGCGGCGGCGACCGCATCGCCTGGAACCGCCCGAAGCAGGCGGTCTATCCACGAACAAGACGTGTCCATTGGGAGACTCCCCCAAGAGATTGGTCCTCACTCCGGCCCCGGCTGCCCGTGCCCCCCAGCACGGCCGCGCACCTCGCGCCGAGCCTGACGGGCCGACGCCACGACGGCCACATACGCGCTGCGCACGATGACGACGAGGCCGAGGTCGAAGCGGCCCACCCGCGCTACTCCCGGGACAGTTCGAGTGGGGTGCAGATGATGGGCGGGTCCAAGCCCTCGGCCCGACAGATCCCCTCGATTCGGCGCCGCAGTGCGGCGTTTGCGATGCGCTTGCAGTCCCACGTCAGCAGGTAGTCCATGCCGTGCACCGTCGCCGTCGCGACATGAAGTGCGTCGACGCGCGCTTCTGCGGGAACACCCCGACCGGGACTCAACTTCTCGGCCAAGAGGATGGCCTCTTCCGTGACTTCGAGAAGTGTTGCATCATCGAGGGCGACCAGCCGGTCCGAGGCGGCGTCCGCGTCCCCGGCAGCCGCCTCGTGGAGAACGAGCTGCGACGCGTACAGGTCGAAGGCGCTGCGCTCCGCCCACCATTCCCAAGTCACGACCCGGTGCGCGGCAACCACGATGTCGCGGCTCGGCTGCGCCGTCAGCGAGCCGACGATGGACGTCTCGATGTAGGTCTTGGGCTTCGTCTTCATCGCCCCATCCTAGCACAGGCGCCCACCGCGGAAGCCTGCCGGACCGCAGCTCCGACCAAATCGACCCGACCCGAACCGGCCACGCCCCGGCCGTGGCGTGGGCCCCCCACGAGCACGCCGCGCGGGGCGTCACACCAAGTGGCCCATCGCACCCGCCCGGCCGCCCCTGGACCCCCCCTTTTCTCGGGCCCCAAAGCGCAATCCTTACGGGCCCACCGTGCTCGCGGGCACGACTGCGACCCGAAAGCCGAGGCCGTCGCTCCGGTACAACGCCGGGCCCCCGTCCCGGTCCGGCGAACGCAGGTTCCCGGGCCCACTGCGGAAGCCGCCGCCCCGCAGCGCCCGAAGCGCAAGCAACTCCTCCTCCGAGAAGATGTCCATCTTCTTCGTCTCAGCCTGGAACTCGGCCGTCACGTCATCCCTGCACCACTCCCAGACGTTGCCGGCGAGGTCGAGGTGGCCCCCGGGCCCGGCGCCGGAGGGATACAGCCCGACCGGCGTCGCTGATCCGACGGTCCTGCCGAAATTGGCGCGGCGGTCATCCGGCTCTGGCTCCCCCCACGGATATTCGCCGGCCGGACGCGTGGCCGCGGCCTGCCACTCGGCCTCGCTCGGCAGGCGCCATTGCTCGCCGGGGCGCCGCGACGACAGCCAGCGGCAGAAGCCGCACGCCTCGAACCACGTGACCCCCACCACGGGTCGATTCGGATGCGCCTTCTGCGCGTCCCACCAAGCCGGCTCCGTCCACGCCTCTTGCCCCCGGTGGCGCCAACCATCGCCGTCCCAGAACGTCCGGTTCGCGTAGCCCTCGTTGTCCACGAACCGCCCGTACTCCGCCACCGTGACCGGATACTTGCCAAGCGACACGCCCTCGACGCCCGGAATGGGCAGGACAACGGGAACGTCGGCCCCGAGGCGCGGGTCGCCAAACCGCCCAAGCACTTCGCCCATGGCGATGCGGTCGGCCACGGTTCCCGGCTGCTCCGGCGACTCCAGGAGCGCCACCCAATCCGGCACGACCCGCGCGACGCTCGCCGCTAACCCGTCGACATGGTACTCGGCGAGGTCCGTGACGGCCCGGGCGAGCGCCGCGAACGCCAGCGCCCGCTCGGCCGGGTCGCGGAGCTCGGCCTGCGCGTATGCGGCGAGGCCGTCGACCAGTTTGCGCGCGTCCGCGGGCGCCTGGATGGCCTTGAACGACGGGACGAGCACGACCACCTCACGCCAGAAGGCGTCCGCAAGCCGCGGTGCCAGGTAGCCCACCCGATCTTCGGCACAGGCGCCGACCCAGCGCGCTGCGAGAAACTCCAAGAACTGCTTGTGGCGAAACCGATAGGCGCGCTCGCCGTCGGGCACGAGCAGGCCGGTGCGCTCGACGAGCCCCTGGACCGCCTCGCGGCAGTCGGATGGCGACACCGCCCCGCGGTTCGGCTCGGCGAGTTGCGCCGCTACGAAGTCGAGGAGCGGCCCCAACTCCACGCGCAGGCCGTCCTCGCCCCGTTCGTACATTCGGATGGCCAGGCCCTGCAGCAGAGCCACTCGCCCGTCGAGCCCAATCCTCCCGCACAGACCCGTCTTCTGCGCCGGATCCTTGCTGCTGTCCCACCGCCCACACATCGCCTGCACGCAGTGATGGTAAAGTTCCGCGCGCCGTTCGGGCAGCGGCCCGGTTTGATGCGCGACCGCAATGGCGGTCAGCGTGATGGGCGTGCGCGCGAGCGTCGTGAGCTCCGCCGACTGCCCGATGCGGGCGAGGAGTTCGCCCGCGCGGCGCTCGGCATCGGCCGGATCCCGCACCAAGGCGCGATACCAGGCCCGCACGAACCGCTCGATCTGCGCGTCATCGAGGGGACACACCGAGGCCTGCGCGAGCCCGCCGCGTTCGACGAGCAGCCGCCGCACATCAGGCGAGAGGCCGGTCGGCCGGCTCGTCAACAGGAAACGGCAGCGGGAGTAGCGCCGTACGAAATCGCGCACGACGTCCGCGGTGGTGCGCCGCTGGTGCTCCTCGACCACTTCGTCGAGGCCGTCGAGCAGCACGGCGACGCGGCCGGCCTCGAGCGCCGGTGCGAGCCAGGCGCTGCCGCCGGCGAATTGCGCAACCGAGGCTTCCAGGTACGCGCGGAGCGTGTCGGCCCCCGCGCACTCCTGCGGCAGGTCGGCCTGTCCCTGGAGCCATTGGCCGAATCGGCGCAGCGGCACCATCAGCGGCAGCGGCCAAGGCTCGGCGAAACCCAGTTGCGCCGCATGGCCGTCGGGCGCACCGCGCCAAGCTCGCACGAGCGCCAGCGCCACCCACATGAGGAGCGTCGTCTTGCCCGAGCCGGGGTCGCCCTCGATCAGCAGGTGCTGAACGCCGTGTACGGCTTCTTCAATCGATTGGCGGCGCAGGAGTTCGGCGAGAGCCTCCTCGCTCTTGGGCCGCCGCTCGCGGATCCGGGCCCAAACCGAGGCCCTGACAGCGGGATCCCCGGCCGTCTCGATGGGCACGCCCACACTCACCAGAGCCTTGCCGAGTAGGGCCAGTTGTCGCTTGCTGGGGCCTCGGCGGTCCTTGCCCGACGCGCGTTCCCGTTGCCGCAGCGCCTCGAACAGTTCCTGAACGGCCGCGACGCGTTGGTCGCCCAAAGGATCGATTGCGCGGCCCCCACCCCGCGCCCCGCGGCCTCTTTGCGCGGCAGCTGCCGGCCGGGTGGCGTCGAGCGACACGTAGACCTCGTCGAGCGGGATGGCGGCGGCGCCCTTCTCGGCCAGCAGGCCGGTGAGGATGACCACCCCCCAGCGACTCTCGACGTGATCGAGGTAGCCATCGAGGTCCGGGGGGAGAAGGTCCGGCGGGTCCAACGGCCGCTCAGCCCCGGCGGGCCGGCGCTCGCGCACCTCGTCGAGCAGGGCGGTCACGACCTTGCCGCCGAGGCCGTCTGGATCGACAAACGAAACGCAGATGTGGTGGCTTCGCAGATGCTCGCGAAAGGCGACGAGGTTCTGGACCGCTGCCACGATCTCCCCGGCGGTTTGCGGATCTCTTGCCTCGACCAGCCGGTCCTGCTCCTTCTTCGGCTTCCAGACGGCCTCGGGGTCGACGAGAAACGCGAAGACCGCCCTGCCCGCCGCCTCGGCGGCCTCGACTTCGAGCCACGTGAACGACCGCCCGTCGTGCCCGCCTTGCTCCCGCCCCGGCACACTGCCGTAGCGGTGTGCCACGATGACCACGAGCGCGTCCGCCTCGACCACGCGCCGACGGCATTCGGACACCGGTGTCCCCGGGGCGGCGTTGAAGTCCTCCATGGCCTCGACCTGGGCCGAAAGCCGCTGTAGAGCCGCGAACACGGCCAGGCGGTGGGCCTTCAGATCCTCCGTCGTCGACGACACGAACACCTTGAGGCGCCCGCAACCCGTGCCTGCCATGAACGACCCTCCCGGCGTCTCGTCCCGCGGCGAAACCGCCTGAGCGCGTTGACGGTGCGATTCTAGGCCGCCCCGGCGGGCGTCCGCAATCAGCCCTCTTCGAGCGGACCGGGCGGCTCCGCGGCATTGGGCGGCCGCGGGTGGCCGTTCGGCGGCCCCGGGGGCACGTCCGCCGCGGCCTGCGGCAGCAGGTGGCGCGGCAGGTAGAAGGCGCCGGCGATGAGGGTCGGCACGACGGCCGAGGCGATGACGACGGCCACGAGCACCGAGTACTGCTCGGCGTCGACGAGGCCGTGGGTGAGGCCAAACAGCGCCGCGATGACCCCGAAGGTGAGACCGGTCGAGAGCAGCAACGTGTAGTACCGGCGCTCCCGGCCGGGCGGATGGAAGCGCCGCGACATCACGCCGATGCCGAGCACCTTCGTGGCCACCTTGCCGACGAGCAGTGCCCCGAAGCCAAGCGGGGCGGCGACGAGCGCCGGCAACGAGACCATGGCCCCCGCCCGGAGGAAGTAGAACGGGCTCAGGAACCCGATGGTCAGCGTGCGCAGCCGCCGGATGAACTGGTGGTCGCCCGACAGGCTCTGCGAGAGCAGCATGCCGGCGACGTAGGCCGGCAGCACCGGCTCCGTGTCGGCCCAGAGGGCGAGCGCGCCGAGCCCGAACAGCACGAAGAGCACCCATTTCGTGCGGAAGGCGGCCGTGCGGTTGGCGTACCGGTCGACGAGGTGCGGGGTGAGCCGCGGCAGGATGAGCAAGGCGGCGGTCGAGCCGGCCACGAAGACCGCCGTCTTCCAGGTGAAGGGCGAGAACATGAGCCCGAGGGCCAGCAGCGTGCCGAGGTCGGTGACGAAGCAAACGCCGAGCATGGCCTTGCCGAGGCGCACCCGGTTGAGCCCCGTTTCGAGCGTCACAGCGTAGACGACGGCCACCGACGTCTCCGACAGCACGATGCCGGCGAGCCAACTGGCCGGTCCCGACCAGCCGAGCACGAAGTAGGCGAGCGCCGTGCAACCGAGAAACGGCACGCCGAAGCTCACGAGGCCGACGAGCAGGACCTCCTTTGAGAGGGTGCGCAGCGTGCGCGGGTCGAGTTCGGCTCCGGCGAGAAACGTCAGCAGCACGGCCCCGGTGCCGGCGACGAAGCTCACCCAGGGCAGTTTGGCGCCGAAGGCGTCGGGCCCGATGAAGTGGGTGGCGACCGCGCCGGCCGCGATGCCGACGCCGATCTCCATGAGCGCGTTCGAGACCCGCAGCCGACTGGCGAGGAACGTGGCCACGAGCGCGAGCCCGAACCACAGGGCGGCGATGGCAAACGTCGCGAGCAAAGCCGACACTCCGGGCGCGGCGGCGCGCCGGTCAAGTTCGTTCGGGGTTGGTTCGGGGCAGGAACCATGGCCGCTCCCACGGGCGGCAGCCCCGTAGGAGTCATTGGCCACGGCGAGGCGTGACGGTTATCGGCGGACTCCACCGCCATCCGAAGCGAGGCTGGTCTTACCCGCTCGGGCGCGGCGAGTCAACGGGCGACGATAGCAGGAACACGGCGCCCCGTTTGGCACCCCGCGCTTCGCAGCGCGCCTGCCGCTCAGCCGGCCGCTGCTCGTCGCGTTCGCCGTGCAACCGCTGCGAGTCGGGTAGGCCCGGCCAGGCTGCCGGGGGCACGCCAAGGGGCCTGCCGGGAGACCCGTCCCGGAACGTCAACTGACACTTTCCCCGCCGGGAAACCCGTCCCGGACTGTCAGGTGGCACTTTCCCCGCCGGGGAAACCCGTCCCGGACTGTCAGGTGGCACTTTCCACGCCGGGGAAACCCGTCCCGGAACGTCAACTAACAGTCCCCTCGCCGCCAGATCCGCCACCCTCGTCGGTTGACTGCCACCTTCACCCGCCGAGCAAACCTATTGCAGAGCGTCCCGAGGCCACCCCGCCCGTCTGGGGGAGCCATCCCGGAGCGGCCGGGAGGCAGTTTCGGTGCCACCGGATCCCCCACCACAACCGAGTGGGTGCCACCTGGCACGCCGGAGAACCCTGTCTTTGGCCGTCAGGGGGCCAGTTTCCCCGCTGCGCAATCCCGCCACGAAGCGTCGGGGTCCAGTGAGCTCGTCACCGGGTCGCGCACCCCGGCCGGGCGGCTGGCCCCTCTTGCGCGGAGGAGGCACGGCGCCACCCGCCTCATTGGCCGTCAGAAGGTCAGCCGAACACGGCTACGTTCGCTTGGGTGGCTCTGGTGACACGCCCCGGCCCCGATTGCGGCGCGGTGAGAGGTGTAGCGGGCTGCGCCGAGCCCTCGGGGGCCAGTCCCCGAGCGGCCCGGCTGGCGATGCAACCACTCGGGATACGAGACCTGACCCGATAGCCGAGGGATTGGCCCGGGCGAACGGGTCGCCCGGGGCCCGCCGGTGTGGGCCGGCCCCGGCGACCGAGGATTGGACGAGAGGATGGGGGCGGTTAGGCGGCGACGGCCGTGGCAGGAGGCGCAGCAGCGGCGGGTACATCGGATGTCGGGATGGCTTCGCTCGGCACCGACGCGGGGTTGGGTTCGGCAGGGCCGGGCGACCGGCTGGTCGACGGCAGTTCCACGAACAGGCCGCGGAGCCTTTCCTTCTGGCCGCTCAAACGCAGGTAGCCGATGGTGATGTCCTTGAACGCCTGGTAGGCGGTGTCCCATTGCTCACGGGCCGCGAACACTCTCTGCGCCGCGCGCGACGCTGCTTCGCGGGCCGTGCTTGTGGCAGCCAGGGCCGTCCCGAGTTGGCCGCGAAACTCCACGAAGGACGCAACGAACGCCTCCGGGAAGTGCAAACCCGTCTCGTGGCCAATCGCCGCCACGAGGTGCGTGATGGCATCGAGGGTCAGCTGCACGGAGCCGGCCACCGTGCTCGGCGGGCCGAGCGGGAAAAGGCGCTGCCGCACAGCCACGACCGATTCGGGCGCTGGCGTGTTCAGCCAGTCCGGCGAGAGTGCCAGTTCGAGCCGCCCGTAGGCGTTGGCATAGGCTTGCAGGGCCCGGGCCCAAGTCGAGTCGCGCGCCCGGCGGGCGACGTCGTCGTCCCCATCGGCGCGCAGCCGCTCCTCGACGGCCACCTGCAAACCATCGTGCTTTCGCGCGAAATAGTCGCACGCCTCGCCCACGGCCGCGGAAATCTCGTGAAACGTCTCCCGTTTGGCCACGACATTGTCGCCGACGATTCGCCGCTCGCGGTCAGTCTCATAGATACCCATGGAAATACTCCAATCCGGCCCACAAGTCCGCGTGGGCCAACAACCTTGATTTTTCTGGACGTTCTCTCGGGCGCCCGCACCGCTACATGGGCAAGAGGCGTGCCAGCGGGCCGAAAAACGTACCGGGGCGCCCGCCAGGCACCCATGGGGTGGTTCCGGCCCGGGCCCGCCCGGCGGCCGGCCAGATCGGCAACACCCCGTACTTGCGAGCGATACGGCGGCTTGGGCGTGCGGTCGGGCCCGGCCCGCCGGCCGACGCCCGAATTGCCTGGCCGACCCCGGGTCGAGCGAAGGGTTGCCGGACGCGCGAGACCCCACCCCAAAGGCGCCCGGGACCGCCGGTCGCTGCGCCCGGAGCCATCATCCATGCGGGTTTCCGCGCTGGGCGAGAGGCCGCGCGACCACGCTCCCCAGAGACGGGGTCGGCATACCCCGGCCAGTGAAAATCGGGCCCACGCGCCCGAATCGGTGCCTCTCCTGGGGGGCCGGCGGCCACCGACACGGACGCGGCGCGCCCGCCGGCCGGTGCGCCCGGCCTTGACTCCCGGTAGCCGGCCCGGATGATGCTGGGGATGGAGGCCGCCGCGGGCGGCGCTCCAAAGCCACAGCGCGCCGCCACTCACCGCGGAGGCCCGGATGAAGGCAGTCACCGCGTCGTTCCTGCTCGGATTCCTGGCCCTGCTGCTCGCCGGCTGCCCGGACGCCGACAGTGGCTCCTGCGACGCCTGCGCTGCCTGCGCAGACTGCACCGCCTGCGGCCCATGCCCGGACTGCGCGGCGGGCGCCGCCTGCCCCGACTGCGCCACCTCCGCCCCGTGCCCGGACGCGGGCGTTTGCCCGGCCGGAGCCGGCGATGCCGTCGCCGCGCCCGATGGACTCCCGCGGGACGGCCGCCCCGACGCCCTCGACCCCGGCGACCAGCCCGCAGCGCCCGAGTTGCCCCTCGATGCAGGACCAGGGGACACGGCCGGCGAATTGGGCCCGCTCGACCCCTGCACCTTCTGGCAGACTGACCACGCCGTCGAGAACCTGGCCTCGCTGCGCCACTTCGCGCTCCGCCAGGCCACCGCCGTGGTCGAGGGCACCCTCGCCGCGCCCACGGCCCTCTCCGAGCGGCCCTTCGTGTCATTGCACGTCGAGGCCGTGCACCGGGGAGCGGCCTTCCTTCAGGGCCTCGACGTGCTGGTCGAGGTCGCGCCCACGCAAGCCGCCCAGCTGCCCGAGGGCTCGCGCTGGCTCGTGGGCCTGTCGGGGCGCTACCCCTCGGTGTGGGAGCAGGCGCCGCGACCGGTCTGGGGCAACGGGTTGGCCTTCGTGCCGGCCGCCGATGCCCCCGACTACGCCGACGACATCGGCTTCGACGCCGATCGCCTGTCGCACGTGGCCATCGTGCGCATCGTGGCCCAGGACGAATACCGCACGACCTTCGAGGTGCTCGATGCCCTCAAGGGCACCTGGCCGGCCACGTTCTCCGACAACTGGTACGGGGAGTGGGCGTTGCCTTACCCGGCTCCGGCCGCGGACGAGTCCGAGACGTACGTCGCCGGGGTCGACGGGCTCACTGCGTACCCGGACGACGACCTCGTCATCGGCACCGTGCTCGACTTTCGGCCGGCCACACCCGACACGCTCGCCGACGTCCTCGCGGCCCTCGCCAGTCCCGCGGACGAGGCCGCGCAGAAGGCCCGGCTGGTGGCACAGCGCGACGACCTGCGCGACGGGCTGCGCTTCCATGATGTCCCGGTCGTGGTCGCGTCGCTGGTGACGGGCTTCGCCGAAGAATGCTGCACCGGGGCCGGCGGCACGTATGTCTCGCATGCCGTCGAACAGGTGCTGTCCGGCATGCCGCCGGCCGCGCGCTTCGTCACCGGCGGCCACGCCTACTACGGGGGCGAAGGGTGCGGCGACGCGTTCCTCTATGCCCTCGACGCGCTCGTCGACCCGAGCCCGGCGCTGCCGGACGACTTCGATTGCCTGGAGTACCCACAGGGCGATGTCTGGTACGCCGACGGGCCCGACATCCTGTCGCCGGTCGCCGCAAGGCGACCCGGCCTGCCGGCCGAGTGGACGAAGGTCATGGCCTGGGTCGCGGCCTCGGACCCGCTCTACCGCCTGTGGCCGGCCGGCGCGGCGCCCGTGCCGGAGGCGCTCCTGCAGAACCCGCAG
The DNA here is from genome assembly GCA_964422715.1 of uncultured Myxococcales bacterium. Lineage (GTDB taxonomy): Bacteria > Myxococcota_A > UBA9042 > PWKZ01 > CAYRCM01 > CAYRCM01. The sequence goes on from CAYRCM010000007.1 coordinate 44,595, forward strand.
AACGCCCCCTGGTCCGAGCCGCGCGACGCGGCCGAAGCCTTCGCCTTGGCCACCCACATCGCGCTTGTCACCGTCGAAAGCGCCGCGTTCGACCCCGTGAACCAGGCGCACGTCGTGCAGCTGTCCACGACCTTCTCGATCCACGAGTACGAACACCTGCCACGCCACACCGTGCAGCTGGCCTTCCGCTGCGGCGACCCGCGGCTCACCGTCGTTGGTGCCCGTTACGTCGCCCCCCTCGTGCTGCTCGAACCGTACTCGTGGGACCCGGCGGCCCCGCTCGATCTCGGCAGCGCGTTCCTCATCCCCGGGGCCCTGCTGCCCGAATGGGCCGTGACCCCGCAACTCGAAAGCATCCTGGCCCAGCATCTTCAGTAGCACGCGCGGACCGGCTCAGAAGAGGTCGAAGATGTCGTTTCGTTCGTAGCCGATGCTCAGGATGAAGGTGCCGAGCGCGGGCCCGTTCGTGGATTCGAAGGCGAAGAGCCCCTGGAATTCGAAGGCCAGGTTATCGTAGCTGCGCCCACCGCCCCCGAGTTTCTCGTGGCCGCGCTCCCGGTGCCGCCGGAGGGTCAGGAGGACGGCCAGGGCGCCCCCGACGCCGAATTCATGGCGCCAGCGATGCTCGGTGTCGACCCAGCCGAAGTAGGCCTCGCGCAGCCCGATCCGCAGCCCGACCGGCGCGTGCCGCAGTTCCTGATGGACGTAGTCCTGACCGAGACTGCCCGACACGAGGCCGCCGACCCGGGTGACCGTGGGGCCCGCCGCCCCCTCGCAACGCAGCAGCAACCCGCTGTCGGACGTGGTCTTGAACCCCAGGGCAGCGCCCAAGTTGGCGACCAGCGCCGCCTGCTCGGCGGTGTTGACGACGGCGCTGGCGCCAACCCGATAGGCGGTGGCGCAGCCCGAAGCCACGAGCAGGCCCAGGAAGCACAGGAGCGCGCAGGCACGACCGACGACGACGAGCGATGCGGCGCGTGGCCGCCGGGCATCCCGGCCAGGCCGCGGATCGGAGGCTGGGCCTGTGCCCCGCGGGCTGATGCTCAACCGTAGGTCGATTGCGTTGGCCAACTCGCCGACTCCTCGTCGCCGAATGGGGCGATGGGGCCTGAGGACGGCTGCCCGCGACCCAGGGCGCGCGCTCTTCGGGCTATCACGGCGCACGCGGGGGGTCAACGTCGGCGCCGTGCCTTGCCGACCTGTCTGCCCGGGAAGCCCAGCGCCTGGAGATCTGCTAAGGTGCGCCCGGAGCAGCGCGCCCCCCTGGCGGCCACACCGCGCCGGAGGGGAGTCGAACCGCGCTTGGAGGGATGCGATGCAACCGATCGCCCGCAGGCAGTTTCTGAGGGGAGCCGCCGTCGGCACAGCCATCGTGTCGGTCCCGCAGTTCCTCGTCGCCGCCCCGTACCGGCTGAGCCGCCGCGTGGAGGCAGCAACCGCCGCGCTACCGGCCCCGCCCGCGGGTTACTTCGAGCCGTTTGGCGTGACCGGCGCGGTCCTGCAGAAAGTCATCGGCAGAGGTCTCGCCCGCGGGGGAGACTTCTGCGAGGTGTATCTGCAACACCAGGTGGGCCACTGGACCGGGCTCGAAGACGGCCGGGTCGACCGGGCTGCCGCCGAAGTGGCCCTCGGGGCGGGCATCCGGGTCCTCAAGGGCTTCGCCACGGGCTACGCCTACTGCGAAGACCTCACCGAGGCCGCGCTCCTCGAAGCGGCCACGACGGCCGCCGCCGTGGCCGATGGGCCACGCTCGCTCAAGCCGGCCGCCTGGCGCGTAACCCCGATCGGCAACCGCTACCCCGTGGCCGTGCCCTGGTCTGAGGTGGGCGTCGACCAGAAGATCCCGCTCCTCGAACAGGTCGACCGCGTGGCGCGCGCGTACGACCCGCGCATCGTCAAGGTCTCTCTCCAACTCGAAGACGAGCACTCGCACATCCTCGTAGCCGACAGCGAGGGTCGCCGGGTGGCCGACAGTCGCCCCATGACGGCGCTGCGGGTGAACTGCGTGGCCGTGAGCGGCGGTCAGACCGAGACGTCCGGGGCGAGCATTGCGGCCCGCGCCGGACTCGACTACTACAGCCCGGCCGTCCTCGCCGACGTGGCCAAGCGCGCCGCCGACTACACCGTGCGGCTCTTCGACGCCGTAGCGCCGCCGTGGGGTCAATACCCCATCGTGCTGGCGCCCGGCCTCTCGGGCATCCTGCTGCACGAGGCCATCGGGCACGGCATGGAAGCCGACTTCAACCGCAAGGGTGTCTCGATCTACGCCGGGCGCATCGGCAGCCAGATCGCCCCGCGCGACGTCACCATCGTCGACGACGCCACGAACGATGGGCTGCGCGGCTCGCTCAACGTCGACGACGAAGGCGAGCCGGGTGCCCGCACGGTGCTCGTCGAGAACGGCATGCTGCGGTCGTACATGCACGACCACCTCTCGGCCAAGCACTACGGCGTCGCCCGCACGGGCTCGGGCCGACGCGAGTCGTTCCGCTTTCCGCCGGTGCCCCGCATGCGCAACACCTACATGCTGGGCGGGCCACACGCACCCGAGGAGGCGCTCGCCGGCGTCAGCCGCGGGCTGTACGCCGAGATGTTCTTGAACGGCGAGGTCAACATCGGGGCGGGCGACTTCACCTTCTACCTGAAGCACGGCCGGCTCATCGAAAACGGCAGGCTCACGCACGTCGTCAAGGACGCCAACCTCATCGGCAACGGACCGAAGGTGCTTGCGAGCGTAGAGGTCGTCTGCAACGACCCGGCGATGTACTCGGGCGCCGGCTGGTGCGGCAAGGACGGCCAGCGCGTACCCGTGAGCTTCGGCCTGCCGACGCTGCGGGTGGGCTCGGTTTCGGTCGGCGGCAGGACGGCGTAGGAGGGAGGCCATGGCCAGCGTGGAACAGGAACTGTTGCAGCGTGCGACCCAGGTCGTCGAACTTGCGCGCACCGACGGAGCCGCCGGTGCGCGGGTGCGGGCCTACCGCAGCCGTCAGTCCACGACCGAGTGGCGCAACGGCCAGCTCGACCGGGTCGGCGAGTCGACCCGCCAGGGGCTCGAAGTCACGCTCTACGTCGACGGACGCTACGCCTTCAACGTCACGAGCGACTTGCGGCCCGCGGCGCTCGCAGCCTTTGTCGCCGACGCCGTCGCCATGACCCGCCGGCTCAGCCCGGACCCGGACCGGGTCCTGCCCGATGCGGCGCTCTACGCCGACCGCTCGACGGCCGACCTCGCCAGCCTCGACCCGAACCCCGAGGCTCTGCCGGCGGCCGAGGCACGCGCGCTCGCCGCGGCCGTCGAGGCGGGTGCGCGTGACGCCGCAAGCGCCCGGCGCATCGTGTCCGTCACGACCAGCGCCACGCGCCGGTACGACCAGGAGGCCCTCGTGGCGTCGAACGGTCTTGCCGTCACGCGGGCGGCCACGGCCTATGCCGCAAACGCCAGCGTCAGCGTCGAGAGCGACGACGCCCGCAAGCCGTCGGCGTGGTGGGTTGCCGAGACGCGGCGGCTCGCCGACCTGCCGCACCCGGCCGACATCGGCCGGGAGGCGACGCGCCGCGCCACGCAACTCGTCGGGGCCGCCCCCTTGCCGAGCGGACGCTACCCCTGCGTCATCGAAAACGTCGCGGCGGGTCGCCTGCTGTTGGCCATGCTGCCCGCGTTCCAGGGCCGCAGTTTGCAGCAGCGTTCGTCCTTTCTCGCCGAGCGCATGGGGCAAGCCGTCGGCAGCCGGGCGTTCCAACTCGTCGACGACCCACTGCGCAGCGGCGGGCTTGGCTCCCGCGCCTACGACGAGGAGGGCCTGACAACCCGGTACCGCGTGCTCGCCGACCACGGCACGCTCGCGGGCTACCTCCTCGACACCTACTACGCCCGCAAGCTCGGCCTGGCCGCGAACGGCGGCACGCCGAGCAACCTCATCGTGGCGCCCGGCTCCCGCGACCGCGCGGCGCTCGTTGCCGGCTTGCAGGACGGCATCCTGGTCACGGGCTTCATCGGCGGCAACGCCAATCCAGCAACGGGCGCCTTCTCGCTCGGCATCCGCGGCGCGCGCATCCGGGCGGGGCAACCCCCCGAGCCCGTGGCGGAAATGAACCTCTCCGGCAATTTCCTGGACCTCTGGAACGCTTTGGAGGAGGCCGGCAGCGACCTGTACCCCTACGCATCCGTGGCCGCGCCGTCGCTGCTCTTTGCGCCGCTCGGCTTCTCGGGGACGTAGCCGACGCCCGCACGCCGCGAGGCGACGAGGATTGAGCCCATGGGCTCGCTGTCCGCCTTCTTCACGACCCCGACGCCGGCCGTACGCCCAGAAACGTACCGCAGTTTCGTCGTCCTCGGCGTGGCAGCGGCGTCCGCCGCGGCCTTGCACCTCGCCGTAACGGCCCTGTTCGGCATCCTGGGCGTGTGGCCTCTGGTCTGGCTGAACGTGGGGAGCGTCCTCGGCTACCTCTTGGCGGTGCAACAGAACCGCCGGGGGCGGCCGCTGTTCGTGGCCGTCTACGGGCTCGTGGAGCTGACCGTCCACCAGGCGCTGTGCGTGTACCTCATCGGCTGGGATTCCGGTTTCCAGTACTACCTGTTGACCATCATCGGCGTCGTGTTCTTCCTGCCGCCCGGCCGGACGGCTCTCAAGTTCGGCATGGTGGCGGGCGCGGGCCTGGCGTTCTGTCTGCTGCTCCACTACTCACGCAGCACCGCGCCGGTGTACGCCGTCGCGCCGGACGTTCTCGCGGTCCTGCACTACAGCAACCTGGTCGCCGTCTTCGGCCTGCTCGGCCTGTTCGGGTACCACTACAGTCGCGCCGCCGCGGTTTCCGAGGCACAGCTCCTGGCGGAGCACCGCCGTTCGCATGGTCTGCTGCTCAACATCCTGCCCGCCTCCATCGTGGAGCGTCTCGGCGGCGCACCGCAGGTCGTCGCCGACGGCATCGACGCCGCGACCATCCTGTTCGCGGACATCGTGGGTTTCACACCGCTCGCGAGCGAGATGAGCGCGTCGGCCCTCGTGGCCATGCTGAACGACCTGTTCTCGGAACTGGACGACCTTGCCGGTACCCATGGCCTGGAGAAGATCAAGACCATCGGAGACGCCTACATGGTGGCAGCCGGTGTGCCCGAACCGCGGGCCGACCACGCCCGCGCCATCGCCGGCTTCGCACTCGACATGCGGGCCCACATCGAGAGTTGGGCGGCGCGCCATGGGCGACGGCTGAGCATGCGCGTGGGCATCCATTCCGGGCCGGTGGTCGCCGGGGTCATCGGCAAGCGCAAGTTCAGCTACGACCTCTGGGGCGACAGCGTGAACACCGCGGCCCGCATGGAGTCGCACGGGGTTCCGGGCGAGATCCAGGTCAGTGCCGAGACCCATGCCCTGCTCCAGGGCGAATTCGACTTCGACGCGCGGGGTCCGATCGACATCAAGGGCAAAGGCCCGATGCGGACCTGGCTGCTCCGGGGAGTGCGGCGGGCCGGGCTCGGCCCCGAAACAAGCTGAACCGCACGCGCGTTCTCTTGGCTCGAAACGCGGGGCAGTCAGCCGCCCCGCCTGGGAGTTTGGCGATGCGCAGTACCCTTCCACGTCTGGCGGCCGTGCTCGTTGCAGGGCTGCTGGGCCTTTCATCCGTGACGGGCCGCGCAGAGTCCGCGCCGCCGGCACCCTCGGCACCGCAGCCGGGCGATGCGCCGGCGACGACGCCCGCAGCGGCGGCTGCCACGGCCACAGCGGCGACCACGACACCCGCCCCCACCGACGCCTGCGCCGACTGGTCCCGCTTCTTCTGGGCCGAGGTGCGGCCCGACGAAACCTGGGTCGACATCACCGACCCACCGGCCGCCGAGCAGCCCCACTTCGAGGCGCTCGTCAACCGCTTCATCGACCGCCTGCCGAGTGAGGGCGAGGTCAGTTTCGCCCGGGTGCCTCCCGACGACCCCGACTTGCCCCGCTGTTTCAAGATCGGCGACGCCTTCGCGGTCGTGACCGCCCAGGGCACGCAGCGCTGCACCCTCAAAGGTTTTGGCGTGCGCCCCGGTGCGGGCGCCACCCACCTCTTCCTGGTGCTCGACGGAGTGCCGAACGCGGGGCCCGACGCCCTGGTCGTGCGCCTCGCGGGGGCGGGCGCCGCAATCGCGGCACCGGCCACCACGGTGGCCCTGCGACCGGCGGCCGGGGCCGCGCTCGCGGCCCGCGCAAGCCGCCCCCTCTGGCCCGCCGCCCGGGCCGGTCTGTTGAAGGGCGCCCCGGCCAAGGTGCGGCAGGCGTTCGCAACGAGGCTGCGCCCCGCAAAGCACGTGCAGTGGTTTGGCGGCCGCTTCGGCTCTCAGGCGACGGGCATCGTGACGGTCGGCATCGAACCCAAGCTTCCTGGCTACGATTGGGTATCCGCGATGGCGCTCGTCGACGCCAAGGGCCGCCCCATTCACATCGTCGGCAAGGCCGACTTCGGGCTCGAACACTACGAGTTGAACTCGCTCGTCGATCTCGATGGCAATGGGGTCGATGAAGTGGTCTTCGAGTCCAACTACTACGAGGGCTACAGCTACCTGCTGCTGCGCTGGACCGGGCAGACCTTCGAGAGCGTACTGCTCACGGCGGATGGGGCGTAGCCGCGGCGGAGGCCGAGCGGCGGCGGGTGTGGGCCTACGGCTGGACGGGCAGTTCGCGAACCAGGGTCAGGCCGGCCACCCCCTGTACGCCAACGCGTAGCCGTTGCGCACCGCTGCCGTCGAGGTTGACCCGCCAGATGTCCGTGTTGACCGGGGGGTGCACGCACGCGAAGTAGATCTGCCCCGCCGTAGCGTCGACCTGGTAGCCCGAGCAACCGGCGTCGCTGGGCAACGGAAACAGGCGCTCGGCGCCGCTTCCGTCGAAGGCCGAGCGCCACAGGCTGCGTTCGCCGGCCACGTCGCGGCTCTGGTACAGGTGGCCGTGCCGCACGTCGAGATCGAGGCCGGTGACGGTCGGCGGATGGTAGAGTTCGGTGAGCTCGCCGCCGTCATAGTTCACCCGCCACACGCGACGGCATTCATTGCTCCAGTTGTCGGTGCTGACGAAGTACAGCTGCCGGGTCCGGGGGTCGGCTTCGAGACCATTGCCGAACCCGGCCGTGGGGCAGCCCCCGAGCTCGGTGCTCTCGACGAGCAGCCGGGGCGGCGTCTGCCCATCGAGCGAACCCTGGTAGAGGCTATAGCGGTCGGCGTAGAACAGCAGCCCGCGCGCGGGGTCGATGGCGATGCCGCGTTGCTCCCCGCCGATGGCCTCGTAGAGCGTTTCGAGTTCGCTGCCGTCGAGGTTGGCGCGCCGCACTCCCGGTCCCTCGTAGTTCAACTGGGTGAAGTAGATCTTGCCGGCCGCTCGGTCGATGGCCAGATCCTGGGGCGCCCACACATCGTCGCCCGCGACCATCGTCACGATAGTGCTGCCGTCGGGGCTCATGCGGCGGACCGTGGCCCGCCACGACTCAGAGAAGACCAGGGAGTCGGCGGTCTCGGTGTCACAGGGAACCTGGCGCAGCACGGTGACCACATCGTCCTCGTGCGACGCCGCGGCGATGTCGGCGCGGCCGTCCCGGTCGAAGTCGGCCACCGTCGCACCCGAGGGGTAGCCGCCGACCCGGAACGACAGCGGCGGGCCGAAGCTGCGGCCCCCCACGTTCAGCAGGACGACCACGTCGTCCCCGCCTTGGCTGCGGGTCAACACGAGGTCGGGCAGCGTGTCGCCGTTGAGGTCGCCGGCGGCAATGCCTCCTGCACCGAAGCCCGGGGAGGCAGACGCGGCAGCGAAGTCGTTGGGCTCGCCAGAGCCGTAGAACAACTGCACCCGATCGGTCTGATCGTCGAACACCGCCACGTCGTCGAAGCCGTCCTGGTCGAAGTCCGCCGCGGTCAGGATGGAACGGTCGACGCCGGTGAAGAGTTCGAACGCCACGAAGTCGGTGGTCCCGTCAGCCTGGTTCAGGAGCAGTGTCACGCCCGGGGAATGAGCGCCCACCGCGAGGTCGGGGTAGCCGTCGCCGTTGAAGTCCCCCGCTGCGAGGTACTGGGGGTTCTGAAAGCCGCCGTAGGAGCCGGCGGGATACCACGCGCCGGCTTCGTCCTGGAGCAGAATGGCGACACTCCAGTCGCCGTTGTTGTGACTGGCCGCGAGGTCGAGCCGGCCGTCGCCGTCGAAGTCGGCGGCCACCACCGACATGGGGTTGGCGTCGCCCGTGTGTACCGTCACCGCGGGGCCCAGCGTGCCGTCGCCGATACCGTAGCGCACCACGACCGCATCGCCGGCATAGTGGTTTCCGTAGGTTGGGACCGCCACGTCGAGGTGGCCGTCCCCGTTGAGGTCGGCCACTGCACTGCCGATCGTGGCCCCGAGCTCGTGGTCGCCGCCCGGAACGGAGTAGTCCTGCTCGGGCAGAAAGGCACACTCGGCGGGAGCACTCCGGTTCGGAATGACACCCATGTGGTGCAGCCAGTGCGCGGTGACGATCTCGGGCCAGCCATCGCCTTCGAGGTCGCCGCTCCGCAGCGTGGTGCCGTCTGGGATACCCGGCGCCGGGTTCGCGGAGAGCGGACCGACGGGAATCGTCGCGCACGCCGCGAAGCACACCTCCGGCGTTCCACCGCAATGTCCGGCCGGTGCGGCCTTGAAGGGCACGGGCGAACTCTCGGCCCGCTGGCCGAGCAGGTTCCAGGCCTCGGCGCCGAGGACGTGGCCACCCGGTGTGAGATCCGGGAGGTCGTACGACCACGCTTGCGGCGTCTCGCCGGGCTCGGCGTCGGCCAAGGGGCCGCCGTCGAGGCGGACGCCGACTCCGACGGTCGAGACGTTCGTCGAGAGCTGGACATCCGGGCCGTCGAGGGACAGGCAGGCGCCCGCTTCGGGGGCCACCACGGTCACGACCGGACGTTCGAGCACCACGAAATGGCCAAACTGGCAGCAACCCTGCGTCAGCCGATAGCGGATGCCCGCAAGGCCCGCCTCGCGAGACGGCGGGATGGCCTGCACGTGCGACACCCGCAAGAAGGCGGCATGGTGTCGGTACCGGACGCTGAGCGCAAACTCGTAGCGCACGGCCGGCATCAGGTCGCGCAGGTCGACCGCACCGACCCGCGTCCGCGGCGCCCGGGGAGCCGGCGGTTCCAGCGGCACGGCGACGGCCCGCTCATCGAGCCAGTGACCCGCCTCGTCAACCTCCGAAAGGTGCAGCGTCGCGCTCTGGATGGGCTCGCCCGCCGGCTCGATGAGCGACACCGTGAGGCGCAGGGCGTCGGGGTTGATGTAGACCGTGTCGCCGACGATGCCGGCCGCCCCCGCCGTGGTTAGCACCGCCTCGCCACGCCCGCCCTGCGGCCAGTTCTTGCCACCGGGCGGCCCGGCTTGCGCCGCTGAGCCGACGGTTGTCCCGATGAGCCACAACGCCACGACCAGGATAGAATGCTTCCGCGTTCCCATTCGAGCCCTCCTTCATCACAAGCGGTGGGGGTGACGCCCGCTCGGCCGCCGGCCCGCATGGCCGAGTCGCCCTGCCGGGGGCAAGTCCGCCGTGCACTGCCCGTTCGGTGCACTCATGAAGGGAGACCCGAACGGCCGGTCGCGGTGAACCGCTTTTTGCAGGGTTGAGGCGTGGTGCCGGTGGCGAGGCCGGAGGACGGACGGTTCCGGCGGGTCCAGGTGTCTCGTTGCCCGTGGTGTTGGGGCTCGACGTCAGGGCGTGATGCGAACCGGCCGAGACGACTCAGGGGCAGGTCTGCCAAGCGAAATCGTCGTCGATGCAGCCGTTGTTCAGTTCGAAGGCGTTGGCGCTGCCGCGGAGCCCTTCGACCTCCCGGCAACTCACGCCAATCACGGTGTCCTGGTAGGGCTTGCCGTCGGCGCAGAGCCGCGAGTCCGTGACCTCGACATCCCGCACGTGAACAAGGGCGATACCGGTCGCGTTCTGCAGGAACCGTGTGCGGACGTCCGTGAGGGACACGTTGGTCGCGCCCTGCACGCGGACCGCGAAGACCTCGGGTGACTCGACCTCGATGTCGGAGAGCCGCGCGCCCGCGCCACGAACGTCGACCCCGATACTGAACCCTCGAATCGTGCGGAAGTTCCTGACGGTGACGCCGTCAGCGGCGACCCGGATGGCGGTGGCGACGGGGCCGTCGAGGTCGCCGGGGGCTCCGACTTGGAACCCCTGGTTTCTCAGTTGTGCAACGCTGTCGGGGTCGTTGCGGTCTTCCGCTTCGTAGCACACCTCCATCGACCAGGCCTTCTCGAAGGTGCCGTCCCCTCGGTTTGCCAGGTAGACGACAGCGCGATTCGGTGGCGCTGCATCGCCGGTGGGAGTCGTTTCGCAACCGGTATCCAGTTCGTCGCGGGCGGCGGGCATGACCACATCGAGGTCGCCGTCGCTGTCCATGTCCCGCCAGGGACTGCCAGCAGCCGAGTACTTGAGAATGAAGCCGCTCTCGTCGTCCGTGTGCGGCCAACGCTCGTGCGACGCGAAGTGCCCTGCGCCATCACCCCGGAAGACATAGAGCGGCCCGCGCTCAAATCCCGACCAGGTGAGGTCCGCCAAACCGTCGCCCGTCAGGTCGGCGACGAGCGCGCCGACCAGGTGGTGGGGCGGCTCGGCAACCAACGCGTCGAGTTCGATTCGCTGCACGAGTTCGAACGCCACAGGCGCGTCATCGACGGGGGGCACATTGGCGTAGAGGAGCAACGCCTCGCGCTGCGCCACCGGGTCGTACTCGTGCAGGACGATGTCGCTGTCCCCGTCACCGTCGAGGTCGGCCGCGCCGAGGGCGAGGTAGTCCGAGAACGCGAGCGAGGGCTCCGATTCGAGCGGCGCGTCTCCGCAACGACCAAGGAAGATGTAGCTTTCGCGGCACGGACCCTTCTTCGATTTGGGCCACCACCAGCAGCGGTCGTCGGACAGATCGGCGTGCGCCAAAATGTCGTCGCAACCGTCGGCGTTGAAGTCGGCCGAGTACAGCGGCCCGCCCCCGCGTGCGTATGTTTCGTGCATCGCGATCGGCTCCAGGGATGCCGGACTCTGCGATTCGGCGGACAGTCGGTTCAGCAGAAGGTAGTTGTAGTCATTGTATCCTGCGCCCGCGAGGCGGCTGGTGATGAGCAGGTCGATCCGACCATCGCGATCGAGGTCTGCAAGGTCGGCGGAATCCGAGAACGCGCCGACATTCGCTGACGACCAGACATCGACGAAGTCGGCCGCTCCGAGGCCACCGAGGAAGAGAGTCTCAGGGCCCCCGTCATTGACAGCGAACAGATCGACGTTGCCGTCCTGGTCGAAGTCCAGGAACCTGACCGCTTCGAAACCGTGGCTCGCCGACTGCGGGTCGAGTTGAAAGGCGGGCTCGGGGCCGATCGAACCGGCGTTGTTCTCGAAGATGGCGCTGGCGTTTCCCTCCCAGGGCCAGCCAGGCCGTTTCTGCGTCCATTGCCCATTCATATACACGTCGAGGTCAAGGTCACCGTCAACGTCGGCGGCCGCCCACGGTGAGTAGTCGCACATGTACCCGCAGCCCGTGACGGCTACGTGGGTGCTTGTCCAGGGGGAACTCGGCTCGGACGTATTGTTGTGGATGACGGACATGACTTTCCAGTTCGCGTCGTAGTCCGGGTCCTCCCGGTCTGGCGCGAACCCGGGGATCTGCCCCACGACAACGAAATCGGGTCGTTTGCGCGACGTCAGCATGCGGCCGTTGCCGTCCAGCGTGACGTCGGGGGCGTCGATGACGAAGCAATCGCCCGGAACGTTGGTCAGGTCGAAGGCCACAACGTACGTTGCGCCCGAGATCCAGTTCGTCGACTTGCACCCGTAGAGCAGTATGCGTGGCCGGCATTTCCCCGCCACTTCCTCGTAGGCGGTTACCGCCTCCAAATCTCGGTTCACGCAAGGCAACCCGCACCGCTCCGGCTGGAACACCGGGTCGCTGTCGAACTCCTCGGGGGTGTAAGGCCGGTCGCAGATGCACTGCCCGGGTTGCTCGTCGCACTTCCACGAGTCCGCGCATCCCCCGCAGGAACCGCCACAGCCATCCGGGCCGCATTCGCGTCCGGCACACTCGCGCACGCAGCACCCGCCGAGGTAGCAGACCGCGTCGGCCGCCGCGTCGTTGCCCTCGCCGCACTCGGTGCCCCGCAGGGCGAAGTCCTCCACACACGCCTTGACCTCAGCGTCACAGGTCAGGCAGGGCCCGCAGTCGTGCTCACCGCCCCACACGCAGCGACCCGCCTGGCAGGTTTCGCCGGTGGTGCACGGAGTCCCGTCCTCGCAGTGAGCGCCATCGCCAGACGCCACGCACGTCCCGTTGCGGCAAGCCTGGCAGGGCCCACAGTCCGTGTCTCCGCCGCAGCCGACCCCGACCGTGCACCCGGACGGGGCGAGCTCGCTGAGCAGGCTCGCGCAAAGGCAAACAGCCCCAAGGACGCCTCGCGTCGTCTTCATGACCCCGATCCTCCGTTGAGTCGGGCGCGCAGTTTGAGCGCCCCATCAAACCAGACGTTCCAGCGGTAGCCGCCGTCGCGGTCGC
>CAYRCM010000007.1:57223-76107 GCA_964422715.1 uncultured Myxococcales bacterium
AGTTTGAGCGCCCCATCAAACCAGACGTTCCAGCGGTAGCCGCCGTCGCGGTCGCTCTGCCGGCCGTAGGCGGGCCCGACGCGGAAGGCCAACTCGACCGAGAAGGGCCCTTTCGTCGGAAACGCCAGTCCGGTGAGCAGACCGGGGCGCACGGTCCAGTCCGGGGGGCGCGTGTCGTTGCTGTCATCGTAGCGCTGCCAGACGCAGTCGGTACCGAGGCTGCCCGCCGCAAACAGGCGCAATGCCCAGACATCGAAGCCGTAGCCCGCCGAAAGGTCGAGGCCCAGCGCGTGCAGCCGGTAGCCCCAACTCGGATGGCTCTGCCGGTCGGTGCCCCAACCGACGTCGAGGCCGAACTGCAGGCCACCGTAGTAGAGCCGCAGGTCGAGCCCGGCCTTGTACTGCGGCAGCAGCAGGTTTCGCGGGACGTAGCCCACAGCCGCCCCGACCCCGAGGTAGGCGACGGCGCCGGGCACCGTGGTGGCCTGGTAGAGGGTGTACGGCAACGGCTCGGCCACGGCGACACCCTTCGGGCGCAGCCTCACAGTCTCGCCGAGCCCCGGCTGCGGGGGGCGGCCGGCGACCAGGTGCTTCGCGCCGGGCAGCAGCACCACGCTCTCGAGCGGGACGGGCCGCGCACCGGACAGGTAGGTGATGCGCAGCGGCCCCGAGAACACGGCGACGTCGCGGTTTGGGGCCCCGGGGACGCGATCGACGTACTCGGTGAGCGAGCCCTCGCCGTACTCGATTTGAAACCGTCCGGTGACGTCCGGGGCAAAGTGCAGGAGCGCGTCGCGCGGCGGAAACGAAAAGTAGAGCGGACGGCCGCCGCGCGTCACGATGCTTGCCCGGCTCGTCGGCGTCTGGCGCAGGCCCTTCGTGCTCACGAACTCGCGGGTGCGCTTGGCCGCGTACTCGTGGATCTCCGCGAACGTGCCGGCCGGCGCCTGACGTGGCGCGTTCTGCATGCCCTCCAGGAAGAAGTGCGTGTACACGCTGCCCCGGAAGTCGAGGAGACTCTCGTACGCCTTCTCGTCCGGTCCAGACGAGGAGATCCAGTGGGTGCCCGACATGTCGAGGGCGTCGTCCGGGAGTTCGATGGCCGTGGGCGCTGCGGCTTCGAGGCCGCCGCCCTTCGCGACGAGGGCCCCGCTCTCACACGTGTCGAGGACCACGATGCTGACATCGGCCCCGACCCGGCGCACGAGGTCGCGCAGGAACTCACCGGACACGGGTCCGTCGCGCAGCCAAAGGCGGCCACCCCGGCCGTGACCCGTGACGTAGAGCACGAACAGGGTTTCGGCATCGGGCAAGCCGGCGCGCTCGGCGATGAGGCTGGCGGAAAGCGCCAGGGCGGCACCCTGGATGCCCACGGCCGTGGCGTCGTCGCCCGTGCGCAGAACGGCGTGCCGTCCGTCGTTCTGGAAGGCACCGAGTTCGACGAGCGCCTGCCTGACCCGCCGCGCTTCGGCCTCGGCGTACGTGAGTTCTTCCAGATCACGTGGCGCCACGTTCCGCGCCGGCGCGTTGACGCCGACGACCAGACCGTAGCGGAGCACCTTGGCCGCCCCCGGGACGGGCAGGACCATCGAACCGACCAGGCAAAGCCAGGGAAGACGTGCACGCCAGTGCACCCGCGACATGGGCTACCTCCGGAACGGGAAGATGCGCAACGTGCGCGCTCCGGGGATGGCCGCGCCCGGCGCGCACTCGGCCCGGCCGCTGCTCCCGCCGGCCAAGGCACCGTCGAGTTTGAGCCGCGCGAGACCATCGCGCAACGCTTCGACGGGGGCCGGAAAGTCCGTGAACACGGCCACGAGCCACTCTTGCGGGTCGCCCGCCTTGACCGCGGCGCCGGCATCGAGCGGCAGCTCGGCGCCGGCCGCGACCGGCACACTGAAGTCGGCGCCTTGCGGGTGCAGCAGCGCCACGCCGCTCGTGTCGATATCGAACAGGGCCAGGTAGCCGGCCCGGCTGGCCGTGTAGAAGAACGAAAGCCGGTCGCCCCGTTGCAGCGCGTCACCGGCACGCAGGCGGAAGACGTCCGCGCCGCGCTGCACCGCAACCTGGAGTTGGTCCTGAGCGTCGAAGCAGCCGCTGCCCGCCTTCTCGCAAAGCCCTCCGGGCGTGCAGGGTTCTGCCGTGGGCGAGCCGCTGGGGCCATGCGTAAGCAGCAGGCTCACCCCGGCGGCAAGGACGAGCGCCGCAGCCGCCGCACCCGACCAGAACCAGCGCCCGCGCTGTGGCGCCACGGGGGTCCGCAGGGCTCGCGGCGGTTTGCCGAGTGACCGCGCTGCGCTGGCCCGGATGCCCGGCTGGCCCTCCGCCGGGCCGCGCGCAGCCGTGAGGAGTTGCCAGAGTGCCTGGCAACGTGGGCAACTCGGGCGGTGCGCGGCGAACGCCGCATCGGCGGCGGCGAACGCCCGTTCGTCGGTCTCGCCGAGCCAGACTCGAGCCGGGGCGCAGCTTGCGGGTGCCCCGGCGAGGACTGCTTCAACCGAGCGGAGCTCGGCCGACTCGGCGGCCGCGTCCGCGAGTGCTGCCCGAAGCCCGGCTACGCGCGCCGCAAGGAGGCGCTCGATGAGCGCCGCGTCGAAGGCGAAGTCGGGGCCAAAACCCGGCAAGGGGTTCGCCCCCGCGCCCGGCTCCGGTCCCCGTTCGGCCCGCAGCACGAGCGCCTTCTGGGTGAGGCATTTGCGCAGCTTGTCGAGGCCGACCCGGAAACGCTTGGCGTTGGCCTCCTTGGTGTCGCCGAACCGCTGCCCGAGATCCTCGAAGGTGGGCTCGTCCGGCGCTACCCGCGCCAA
This sequence comes from uncultured Myxococcales bacterium, assembly GCA_964422715.1. GTDB lineage: Bacteria > Myxococcota_A > UBA9042 > PWKZ01 > CAYRCM01 > CAYRCM01. The sequence goes on from CAYRCM010000007.1 coordinate 60,031, forward strand.
CACCGTGCGCCGGACGGGGTCGCTCAAGTGCCCCAGGCAGTCTTCGAGCCATGCCCGCAGCCGCGGGAAGATGGGATCGGCCGTCTCCGGAGGCGCAGCGCCATCAAGGACCGCGGCGTACCTCCGCGGCATGAGATGGGGCCAACGCCAGGCCTCGCGGCGGGCTGCAAGCCGCAAGTACCAAGTCGTCGCCAGCGGGTTCGCGACCTCCTGCACGCGGTTGTCCAGGAAGTCGTCCAGCACGGCACCGGAAACGTCGTCGGCGCACGTGGGATTGGCGCGCTCACGCAGGCACCAGGCCCGGACCAGCGGTTCGTAGTACAACAGGAACTCCCAGCGCGCCGCCCTGTCGCCGTGCTTGACCCGGTCGATGATGTCCCTGAGCCAGTCGTCCGAACCGGGCTTCATGAGCCGTGCTCCACGTTCGGGGGAACCCTGCCCCAACACCCAAGAGACCCCGAACCGCCACCGCCGTGAACCACTTTTTGGCAGGTGCCGGGCAGGCGGGCGTCAGGAGGCGGGCAGAAGGGCGCGGGCGGCAAGCCCGCCGGCGGACTTCGCGCTCCCCCTACCGCCACCCGCCGGCCGGCGCGGCACAGCGGCCCTGGCCGAGCACGGCGGCGAAGATGGTCTGGGCGTCGGCCGCCGTCACCCCACCGTCGCCGGTGCAGTCGGCGGAACAACGCACGACGTAGGGCGGCGTCTCGAAGCCCATGGCAACGCCGAAGGCCCGCTGGGCGTCGAAGGCCGTGAGTCGGCCGTCGTGGTCGAGGTCGCCGTCGGGCAGACAGCGTTCGACGCAGTCGGCCAGGCCGTTGGTGTCGGTGTCGGCGTCGGAACGACCGCAGCCACAGGCTCCGGCCGTGACCTTCGCGGCATCGTCCGGGCAACGGTCGCGGCAGTCGGGCAGGCCGTCGCTGTCGGCGTCGGCACCGCACGCCCCGAGCAGAACGAACGCGAGGCCGGGGTACGAGTAGTGGTTGCTCGACGGCGCCCCCACGATCAGGTCCGGCCAGCCGTCACCGTCGACGTCGCCCGCGGCAGCGAGCGACCAACCGAGGTCGAGATAGTCGCTGATGCCGAGGTACCGCCAGCGGGGCCCGGCAGCAAGTCCCTGGGCCTGGCCGTGGTACAGGAACGCGGCGCCTTGCTGCCAGAAGTCGCGTTCGAAGTAGGGCACGCCGATGAGCACGTCGGCGTACCCGTCGCCGTCGACGTCGCCCGGCGCGGCGATGGCGCCACCGAAATAGGAGAAGCGCATGTCGCTTTCGGCGGTCCAGGCGGGCCCGGGGGCGAGCCCGTCCGGCGACCCGAGGTACAGACGTGCGTGCCCCTCTTGGGGGAAGGGGTCGGCGTAGTTGCCGGACGCCACCACGACGTCGCCGAAGCCGTCGCCGTTGACGTCGCCCGCTCCGGCCACGGCGAGCCCGAGGCAGGCGGAGGGCCGGTCGCCCGACGCGATCCAGTTCGGCGCGGCCGAGAGCCCCGCCGAAGAGCCGTGATAGACGTAGACCCGCCCGATCTGGGCGACCGACGTCGAGAGGAACGGCGCGCCCACGATGACATCGGCGTAGCCGTCGCCGTTGACGTCGCCCGCCCCGGCGAGCCCGGCGCCATAGGTGGCCGAGCGGACTTCACCGGTGCCGACCCAGTCGGGCTGAGTCGCCGGCGTGGGCCCGTACGGAGAACCGAGGTACAGATAGGCGCGCCCCTGGCCGCTGTCGGGGGCCGTCTCTTCGTAGGCCGAGACCAGCAGATCGGCGTAGCCGTCGCCATTGACGTCGCCGGCTCCGGCCACCCGCCGGCCATACCAACCGCGGACCGTGCTGCCGAAGCCATACCAGAACGCCTCGGGGCCGAGTCCGGCGGCGCCGCCGAGGAAGACCTCGGCCCGGCCAGCCTCGTATGCCGTTTGCGAGTCGAAGGGAGCCCCGATGACGACGTCAGCGTAGCCGTCACCGTTCACGTCGCCCGCCCCGGCGAGCGCCTCGCCGAAGCCGTCGAAGGACGCGTTGCCCCACCGTTCCCAGGCAGGTGTGTCGATGGTTCCGGCCGGGGAGCCGCGGTGCAGCACGGCCCGGCCGGCGTACTGGCCATCGGGGTGCAGGACGTAGCGCTGGCCGACGAGGACATCGGCGTAGCCGTCGCCGTCGACGTCGCCTGCCCCGGCCACGGCGTAGCCGTACTCGTAACTGCGCGCCGCCCCCGTCCCCACCCAGGCGGCGTCGGCCCCGAACGGGCGGGGGCGCGCGCGAAAGACCTGGGCCACGCCCTGGCGCGCGTGGGTGTGTTCGCCGAGCGGCGCACCAACGAGCAGCTCGGGTTGGCCATCGCCGTCGGTGTCGCCTGCCGCAGCCACGCTGTAACCCATGGCGGAGGGCGCCGGCCAACCTTCGGCCGTCCAGGCAGGCTCGCTGGCGGGGCCGGTTGGCCCGCCGCGATACACCCGCACGGCGCCCTGATGGGGCCCGGTCGGGCCGAAAAACTGCCCCGGAACCCCGATGGCCAGGTCGGGGAAGCCGTCGCCGTCGAGGTCGCCCACCCCCGCGAGCCCCCTGCCGAGGTCGTCGTCGCGCGCCTCGCCGCGGACGGTCCAGGCAGGGCGGCTGCCAAAACCCTGTGCCGTGCCGCGGAACAGCATGGCGCGGCCCTGGCCAAGCGCCGTGCCGGCGTGCTCGGGGGCGCCGATGAGCAGGTCGGGGAAACCGTCGCGGTCGATATCGCCGGCGGGCGCAAGGGCTGCGCCAAAGGCGGCGTTGCTCCGGCCCCCGGTCACGCTCCAGGCCGGGCGCGACGCAAGGCCGGTGGCGGAGCCGAGGTAGAGGTCGACCCGACCGTCGCGATAGCTGGAGCCGCTCGCCCACGGTGCGCCGATGAGGGCATCGGGCCGGCCGTCGCCGTTCACGTCGCCGACGCCGGCGAGCGCGTAGCCGAGTTGCGCGCCGGCGCCCCGCCCCTGCGCCATCCAGACGGGCTCAGGCTGGGGACCACCGGGCCCGCCGAGGTACAGGAAAGCGCGGCCCGCCGCCCCGATCCCGTCGACTGCGGCGGCCGGAGCCCCAACCATCACGTCGGCGAAGCCGTCGCCGTTCAGGTCCCCCACCCCGGCAACGGCTGCCCCGAAGCGGTCGCCCGGAACGGCGCCCGTGAGCGGCAGTTCGAGCCACTCGAAGGGCGCCCCCGGTCCACCGACGAGCCAGAAGACCCGCCCTGGGGTCGTGCCGTCGGTGCTTCCCGGCGCGCCGACGAGGGCGTCGGCGAAGCCATCCCCGTTGACGTCGCCCGCCGCGGCGACGGCGTAGCCGAACTGGCCCCCCGGCTCCGTGCCGCCCGCTGTGTCGGCCGGCTCCGCGGGCGCCCCGCCGGCCGCGCCGAGGTGAAGGTAGGCCATGCCCGGCGCCGGTTCGCCCCCCAACCCGTGCGCCTCGCCGATGAGCACGTCGGCGAAGCCGTCGGCGTTCACGTCCCCGACCCCGGCAACGGCGCTTCCGTAGAGGTTGCCGAGGCCACAGCCGAGGAACGTGGCCTCCAGGGCGAAGGTTGAGGCCGACCCGTCGCGCGTCCGCGCTGGAGCGGCCTCAGACAGGTTATGGGTACGCCGCGCGGCCGCGATGGCTTCGGCGGCCGAGCTCGGGGCGGAGAGCAGCGCCGCCCCCGCGGACCGCGGCCCGAACGCCGCCGAAAGCACCCAGAAGCCGATCAGAACGGCGGGCAACGGACGGGGGAACCCCACGCCGTCTCGCGGGCCTGGTGTAGTGGAACGAGATTGGCGGCACCCTATCTCCGCGGGCTCGTCGCCGCCGGCAAAGTGCCACGACGAAGGACTGGCAGCGCCAACTCGAGGAGGAGCCACACGGCCGGCGGTGACGAGGACCGCAGAGAGGGGCGTGCCCATTGCGTTCCACTGCCCGAGGTCGGACCCAGTCGCCCGCCTTCGAATGCCTATCTTGCCGCCGTCGCTCCCTCCTCTGGCGCACCAGGGATACGCCTCGCGGGAGCCCTCCTCGGCGCCTCGGAATCCTGTCGAACGGAGCTCGGTATCAAACCCGACCCGCGCCGCCCCGACCAGAACGCCTGGCTTCATCGTGCCCCCCCTCGCGCGGCCCGGGCCGCAACCGTCCCGCCGGTTGGCGGCACGCTGCAGTCACTGGCGCGATGATCCCAGGATACGGGGCCGGCCTACTTCGTACAACAGACATCAAGGACGCCGGATCCCGCGGGGAGCAAGCCACGCTGAGGCAAACCGGGCGCTCCAAGCACAGCGGGCGACGCAGCCGGTTGGAGTTCAGGCAGACCCGGCCACACCGGGCGAGCCGGCGGCCCGGCTGCGTCGGCCGCGCGGCGCGGACGGGCGCTCAGCGCTCGTCCACGAAGGGAACCCGCTGCACGCCGCTCAGGCCGTAGCTCAGCCACAGGGCGTCGTCGGCCACCGCAAGGTCGGTCAGAGCGCCGTCTGGGTCTGCGTAGGAGCTGCCCGGCAAGGGCACCCGTTTCTGAAGCGCCGGGTGGTCGGGGTCCGCAACATCGTACACCGCCAGCCAGTTCAGGCCGGAGTCTCCCGCCATGCGGAAGACCACGTAGCGGCCGCGCGCGGCGACGATCGGCGCCACGGTCGGTATCGAGCCGCGCTCCGACAGGCGGCCGGCGCCGAGACCGGTGACGAGGGTCGTCTGGACCTGGTAGCTGGCCAGGTCGCGCCAGCTGTACAGCAGCAGGTCGCCCACAAGGGTTGCGGAGAGGCAGTCTTGGCCCTCCGGGAACACCCGGCGCGCGCGCAACGTCGCAACCGTGTCTCCAAGGGAGAGCAGATTGAGTGACTCCTCGATTTCGAAGCACTCGCCCGACGTCTCATCGCGCCACACGCGCTGGTCTTCGTCGTTTGGCTCACACCGCTCGTCATAGGGGTGGTAGGGGCGCGGTTGGTAGTCGAGCGTGACGAGCCAGCCGGCCTCGGCATCGAAGCCCACAGGCATTCCGGGGATGTTGAGGCGCTCGCGGCTCTGCGGCTCGGCCGCACGGGCCACATCGACCCGGTCGAAGTAGTAGCGGCCGTGACCCGCGCGGCCGGCCGATGCCGCGAAGTGGCTCAGACCCACGACGGAGCCGGACAACTGCGGGCTCCCATGCCACTGGGCGCCCGGCCGAACGACCTGCGCGGCGAGAAGGGGAGCGGCCGGACGGGACATATCGATGACCTGGAGGCGGCCCCCCGTCTCGGCGACGAGCGTGCTGCCGGCCTGCAAGACGGTCTGAGGCAAAAAGAAGAGGTGGCTCGATGACGCTTCGACCCGCGGCGCCTCCGGCGTCGTCACGTCGACGGAAACGAACGTGGAGCGCCCGGTCGGGCCGGGCATGGCGCTCGTCAATGCGATGAACACACGGCTGCCCGTCCCGAAGAGCTGGGCCCGGTCGACCGTGGCCCGCGCGCCGTTCGTTGCAGCGGCCAGGGATGCCGACAGGTCGACGCTCCCCAGCGGTTCGAGAGCGCCTGGCGTCCTGCTGGCGGCGACGTCGAGGCGGGGTGGCGCCAGCGAGTCGCCAGGGTCGAATTGCACAACCACATCGCCAAGTGGCAGCGTCTTCTCGATGTTGCGCGCGAAGGCTACCGTGGCCGTTTGGACCGGCCGGTCCCGCTCGGCAATGTCGAACGCGTCGAGCCGTTCGTCAGAGAGGGCGAACAAACGGTTGCGGTGCACGAAGGCGCGGCGCGCGAAGCCGCGGTGCGCCGCCACTCCGCGCAACGTCAAGGTATCGCCCGCGAAGTCGATCAGTTGAATGCCCCCCTGACCGGCGGAATCGCTGTAAGGCATGAGGATGAGGTTGAGTTCGGGCAGGATGCGCAGGGCCTTCTGCACGCGGTTCTGGTGTTCAGGCATGTCGCCAGAGGGGCCACCAAAGTGAACGCGGGCCAGTTCGCGCGGAGTGTCGGGGTCAGCCACGTCGAAGAGCGACACCGAAAGATTCGCGGAGCCGAGTTCATCGTAGCCGAGGGCGACGAGCCGGTCGCCGCGAGGTTCAACATGGTAGAGCCAGCCCGGAAACTCGATGGCCCCGCGCTGCCGCGGCGCGCCCGGGTCGCCAAGGTCGACCACGAAAAGCGGGTCGATGTACTGCTCCTCGATATGCTGGACGGTCACCACGTAGCCACGGGGGCCGTCGAAGCGCACGCTCTTGAAGTCTTCCGGGAAGGGCAGTTGCAGCTCGATGACGCCGAGCGGCAGCACATCCTCGGACGACACGATCTGGAAGGTTTCGATGACGGGAGCCTCAATGCCTTGCTGGGTGGCGACGCGTAGCACGCCCTCGAACTCGTCCATCTGCCAACGTGCGCCGACAGGGGCGTTGACGGGGACGTCGGCGCCCCGGAGCAGGGCGCCGGCGGGGTCGGAGATGTCGATCACCTGCACGCTCGATCCCTCGTACTCGCGACTGGCCACGTACAGCCGGTCCGGGGAGGACGCGACCGCCCGGTGATCGCCCCAAGACGTGTCCGGGAATTCGATTTCGTCGACCATGCGCACGGCGTGGGGGTCGCGCACGTCGAGGCTGGAGACGCTCATGAACGCCGAGCAGCCCTGGCAGGAACCCCGACGATACGTCACCACATAGAGAACGTCGCCAACGATCCGGGAGTCGACGATGTCCCCCTCCAGAGCGTGCACCCCCAGTCCGCGGATCGCCGCCGGGTTGGCGACGTCGAGTGCCATCAGGCGACCCGCGGTGAAGGAGCCGGGCTCGCCTCCGCCGGCCGAATCGATGTCCGTCCAGGTGCCGGTGAACAGCACCAACGCCACCTCGTCGCGCAGGTAGAACTCGAAGGGTTCGCCGATGACCCCGTACTGTCCGAGGACGCGCGGGGCGTCGGGCTGCGAAAGATCGATGATTGACAGGCCCCGGTGGCGCGACAGGGCGTACAGCCGATCGCCTTCCAGCTGGAGGATGTCGGCTTCCACGATTTCGCGTGCCGCGTCGGCTTCCGGGATCCCCGTGCTGCCCGCCTCGCCGCTCCACCCCGCCCCATCGCCGCCGCCGGAGGCGTCCGAGTAGTTCACAGCCGCATAGATCCCCGCGTTGGGGTTCATGGATTCGAAGGTCGTGGCCCCGGGCAGCGGCTGCATCGACTCGCCTGCGCCGCACCCCGTCGGGGCGAGCACGACAAACAGAAACCGCACGAGCGAGCCGCGCCCCCAAGGACGTCGAATGGGTGCCCTGAACGGCGAACCGATAGCCCGCATGTTCAACCCTCCCCCGCAAGGCTCGACGCCGGCCAGCCGAGTACACCGCGGCAGCACCCCTGCGGCGCGGTCGGAGGCCTCCCGCGTGCGGCCTCGATGCACACACAGTCTGGCAATATCCGGGCCGGCACGCCAGCGCCCCGTCTGGCGACCCGGCGGCGTTCGCGGCGAGGCGCTCCCGCGGGGCTCGCAACGCCCTGAGCAGGGTCGGCGCGCCACAACAGGTGTGTGGCGATTCTCAACACCGCGGACAGTTCCGCTACGGTCCTGAGTAGCGCCACCATGGCGGTCCACGGGGTTGACACGCGCGCGCCACCGGGCCGAGCCTTGCGCCGAAGGGCCGGCCGGCACACGCGGGTCGCTCCCCCCTTCGCCACGCGGCAGGAGGTCTCACATGACGGCGCTCGGTCTCGCTCTGGTGGTCGTTCTTTGGTTCGGGTACGCGAGAGGTCAGGCCTCAGTCGGGGCGGCTCGTGTGGACCGACGAAACCCGATCGGCCCCGTCTTCGTCAGCGGCGGCCGGCCTCGCGGCGGCCGGCGAATCGTCCTGGCTGTCGCCCTGCTGCCGCTCGTCGTCGCCTGCGGCGCCGGCCATGGCTCGGGCCGCGACGCCTACCCGGCCGACGGCGCCGGTCCCGCGGACGGGATCGACGGCGACCATCCGGTCGTCGACGGCCGGACGGGCGACAGCGGCGACCGCGCTCCCGGCCCGGACGCCTCGGCCGACGCGGCCCGGAGCGACGGTCCCGGCGCCGAGGCCACCGACGGAGCGGCCGCCGACGTGCCCGAGGCACGGTCTCCGGAGGTTGTCGTTGACGCTGGGCTGCCCGACGCGCCCAGGGGCGACACGGCTGCCAAGGACGCGCCGGATGGTCTCCAGGCCGAGACCATGGCCGACGCCGAGACGGCCACCGACCCGCGCTTCGCCGCCCTCGTCGCGGCGTTCGAGGCCGAGTGGGAAGCGTTCGGACGCCCCGGTGCGGCGTTGGCGGTCGTCGAGAATGGCGTCGTCACCTTTGCCCGAGGCTACGGCCTGAAGGATCCGGCCGGCGACGACCCCGTGCGTCCGTCGACCCTTTTCCGCATCGGCTCGGTGACCAAGATGATGACCGCGGTCGCCGTGCTGCAGCCGGCGGCCGCCGGCGCCTTCGACGCGCCCGCAGCGTACCAGACGCTGGTGCCGGAGTTCGACGTGGCGGCCGACCCCGCAGCCGCCTCCGCCATCACTGTCCACGAGCTGCTGACCCACACCCACGGCATCGTCGACTACCTCGAAGTCGATGCCCCGCCCGACGAGCAGAGCGACGCCGCCCTGGACGACTACGTGACGGGCCGGCTCGGCGACACGCTGTACTTCCTGGTCCCGCCCGGCACCTTCTACAACTACTCGAACCCAGGCTATTTCCTGCTCGGCCTGCTCGTCGAGCGGCAGTCGGGCCTGCCCTACCCCCAGGCGATGCACGAACGGGTCTTCGCGCCGCTCGGGATGACGCGTACCTTCTTCGCCGCGGCCGACGTGCTGGCCGACGGCGACTTCGCCTGGGGCCGGACGGTGGCGCAGCCCGATCTCGGCATTCCGGCCGCGGTGGGCCCGGCCGACTACGACAACCCCTGGGGCCGGCCGGCCGGCTACGCCTGGTCGGGAGTGGCCGACATGGCTCGATTCCTCGCCTTCCTCATGGCCGGAGATCCGCAAGTGCTGCCCGACGCCGAACGGCTGGCGCTCATGTCCCCGCAGGTCGTCACGCGGGAGGTGGGAGACTTGCTGGCCTACGGCTACGGCATAGGCGTCATGGACGGCGTCGTGCTGCGCGACGGCTTCCACGCCTTGCGCTGGGTCGACCACACGGGCGGCATTCCGGGTTTCGCGGCGGAGGTGGCTGCCGTGCCGGAGCAGAACATCGGGCTCGTCGTGCTCGCGGCCACCGACGGCGCCTACTTCGCGCAATCGGTGGCGGCCTGGTTCGAGTCGCTGGTCACGCTGCCCCCGACGTCACCGCTGCCCGACATCGGGCCTGACGAGAGCCGCTACCCGGCGTACGCCGGCCGCTACGTCGACCCGTACGACATCGGCGAGATCCACATCACCCACGCCGAGGCTACGCTGCGGTTCGAGGCGCCGCTGCTCGACGCGGCCGGTGTGCCCTACGACCCCGTCCTCGTGCCGACGGCGCGCGACAACTTCCTGCTCGTTGTAGACGGGGAGCCCCTGGCCATCTCGTTCTTGCAGGACGAAACGGGCGCGTTCCACTACCTGCGCAGCCGGCCCGTCGTCGCCTTCCGCGAGGACGCGAAGCAGGGGGGCGCGTCTCGGCCGGCGGACTTCGACCCGGCCGCATGGCGGCGCCGCGTGCACGAGTCGGCGCAACGCGAACGCTTCTGGCTGGCCACGCCGCGGGCGCCCGGACGCGTCGCCGCGGCGGGGCACTGACCTACCCGCACACCCGCCCGGCAGGCGTCGGCATCGGACGGCGAAGGTAGGTCGGGCCCCTGTCCCGGCGGCCGCTCAGCAACCGCGCTTCAGCATGGCGAGCAGATGCCCGTCGAACTCGTCGCACTCGGCCACCATCCGGCGGGCGAGCCGGCCGAACAGCGCGCTGTCGAGGTGCGCTCGGTCGACGTTGTGCATGAAACAGAACGTCTCCTGGCCATCGAGGTTCGCCAGGCACCAGAATCCCAGCGTGGAGCGCACGTTGCGTTGCAGGAGCAGCGTGGAGATGATGCCCGGCACCTCGTCGACGTTCGGAAACTGCGCCATGCTCGGCACCACGAACTCGAAGGTGCGCCCCTGCTGCCGCACGAAGAGTACCTGCTGGCGGCCCGAGTCCATGTTGACCGGAAAGACGGCGCGTTCGGGGCTCAGCTCGGCCGGGGTGAGCGCGTTGTCGCCGGCGAATTGCTGAATCTTGGCATCGAAGTCGCTCGCGAACTCGGACTCGCTCATGGCGGCGTGCCTCCTCCGTGGGGGCCTGGCGCGGGTTGCCGGATGGTGGGGGCCAGGCGCGGCGCATGCTGCCACCGCGGGGGCCAACAGGCAAGCGGGCGCGCTGAACCACTCGCCGTGGGGCGCGCCTGGACCCGCGCGGACGCACGGCCAAGCGAGCCGCGATGGGCCCGGGGCTGGCGAGAGCCGACACGCACCGACCTCGACACGCATGACCCCTCGGTGCACAATCGGGGCGGTGTACGCACGTGTGGATGCCTCTCGACATGCGTCTGACGACGCCAACCAGCAACGGAGACGTGCTTTGGCGGCCATCCGAATCTCCTGCGTGGCCCTGATGCTCTGGGTGGGCTTCGCGCCCGCGGCCTCCGCCGCGGCCGGTCCTGCGGCCCGAGCGTCGAGCGTGCTCGTGCCCGAGTTGCCCACGCGCGCTACCCCCGACGCGGCGGCGCTCGGCGAGGCGAAGCGGGCCTACGAGGCGGCCAACCGACGCTTTGGCGCGGGCGACCTCTCGGGCGCGCTCGGTGAAGCCGAACTCGCCTACCGGGCCCTGCCCAATGCCTCGACGGCGTTGGCCCGCGCCACCATCCTGGCCGAACTCGACCGGCCGCGCGACGCCTTCGAACTGCTGCTCGTCGCGGCCGACCTCGACCCCACAGCCGACGAGCGCACCCTCATCGAGGCCGGGCTCAGCCGCCAGGGCGCGGCCTGCGCCCCGCCGCTGCACTGGGTGCGGCTCGCGGTCACGGCGCCGCGGCCGGCCGCCGTCACGGTCGACGGCGTGGCGGTGGCCGTGCCCCGCACGCTGGGCCTCACGGCCGGAGGCCACCGGCTGCGCGCCAGCGCCCCGGGCGCACTGGCCCTCGACACCGTGCTCGACCCCACGACGCTCGGCGAATCGCATCGGGCGGCCTTCGAACTCCGTGCCGTGCCGGCTTCATCCGACGCGCCCCCGCCAAGCGCGGCGGTCGACGCCGCGGCGCCCCCGCAGCCGAACCGCCTCCCGGGCATTCTGGGCTGGTCGCTCGTCGGCGGTGGCGTGGCGTTGCTCGCGGTCGGGGGCGGCATGCACGCCTGGGCGGCGGCGGCGGCCGATGACACCGAGCGCTATGCCGCGCCCATCCCCAACCTCCCTGAGGACACGCGGCGGCAACGGTTCGAGCAGGCCAACGACGACATGAAACTGCGTGGCACGGTGGCCTACGTCTGCTATGGTCTGGGGGGCGCAGCGGCCGTGGCCGGGGCCACGTTGCTCGTGCTCGACGCCACTCGGCCCGAGCTCTTCCGCGTCGGGTCGCGGAGTCGAGGGGGAGCGCTCCGGGTTCCGGTCGTTCCCGCGGCCGCCCCCGGCGGTGCCGGTCTCGTGTGGCGAGGAGCGTTCTGATGAAGCACGGCATCCCTGTCCGGTCGTCTTGGGGCTTCGCCCTGGGGCTCGCACTCGGGGCCTGCACACTGCTCGCCGCCGGTTGCATCGAGGGCGCCAAGTTCCAGGGGGCGGGCGACACCGAGGTCGAGGCCGGCGAGCCTCTTGCCGAGGGGGTCGAAGTCGCCAACCCCGAGCCCGACATCGAAGTGGCCGGCCCCCAGCCCGAGATCGAGGTGGTCGGCCCGCCGGGCGAGGTCATCGAGGGCGACACGCCCGACGAGGTCGACGCGCCCGACGAGGTCGACACGGCCGACGAAGTCGAACTCCCCGACCCCGGACTCCCGCCCGACGAGGTCGACGCGCCCGACGAGGTCGACGCCGACACCGAGGAGACTGAGCCGGCGCCCGACCGGGACGGCGACGGCGACCCCGATGCCTCCGACTGCGCCCCCGACGACCCGAGAAACGGCCACGGCGTGATCGAAGTCTGTGACGGCCAGGACAACGACTGCGACGACAACGTCGACCCCGGGTGCGAAGTGACCGTGTGGGCCGGGCTGGCTTCGGCCGGGGCCGTCTACAGCCTGGGCGCGCAGAGCGGCACGCAGCGGCTCGGCAGCGTGGTCATCGGCCAGACGCTGGCGGGCCCCACGCTCAGGGTTGGCGACACCCGGCGCTTCGCCGCCGGGCTCGGCCCGATCGTGCGTCCGGCGGCGCCCGCGGCGCCCTGAGGTGGCAGTCCCGGCGCCGCGGCCAGTCGCGCGGCGCACCCACCTGGTCCCGTACGTTCCTTGCGGAGAGGAAGCGAACGATGCGCAGCAACTGTCCACGCTGGGGGAGCCTCATCTTCCTGGTACTCGCCGCGGCCTGGCCGACGGCCGCCCGGGCCGTGCCGCTCCAGGTGAACGTGCAGGGGGTGCTCTTTGACGAGACCGGGGAAACGGTCGAGGGAGCCACCACGATCTCCATCCGGCTCTACGGCAGCGAGGCCGCCACCGACCCGCTGTGGCAGCCGGCGGCCGCGCTCGACGTGCTCTGCGAGGCCGGGGTGTTCAACGCTCTCGTGCCGGCGGAGGCCGGCGAGGCCGAGGCCTTCGCCGCGGTGTTTGCCGACGGCGGGCCGCGCTGGATCGGCATTGCGCCGGCGGGTGCGTCCGAGTTGAGCCCCCGCATCCCGGTGGTCTCGGTGCCCTACGCGCTCGTGGCGGCCCGGGCGGCGACGGCCGACGTGGCCGAGGTCGCGCACGGCATCGACTGCCTCGGCTGCGTGCCGGCCGCGGCCCTCGACCCGGCCGTGCAGACGCTCTTTTGGGCCTACAACGGGGCCGACTCGGGCCTCACGGCCACGACCTATCAGGCGGCCATCGACGAGTTGGCGGACCTCGTCACGGCGCTCCGGGCCGACCTCACGGCGCTTCAGGCGACGGTGGCCGGTCTGGCCCCCGTGGCGCGCTCGGGCGACTATGCCGACCTGACCGGCACCCCGGACCTCCAGCCGTTCGCGCGCACGGCCGAGCTCGCCCCCGTCGCTCTGAGCAATGCCTACGCCGACCTCGACGGTTTGCCCGACCTGTGCGCCGAAGCCCTCGACTGCCCCATCGTGGCGGCACTCCAGGCCGAGGTCCAGGACACCCAGGCGCGCCTCTGGTGCCTCGAACGCTGCGACCCGACGCGCCTCGGCGACTGTCGTGCGCGCACCTGCGACGGATCGAGCGAGAGCTGCACCGACACGGGCGCGCTGCCCGACGGAACGGCCTGCGGCGGCGGCAACGGACGCTGCGTCGGTGGCGAGTGTTTCGGCGCGTTCTGTGGCGGGGCGAGTTGCCCGTACCTGCCGGGCTACCGGGTCGCCTGCAACCCCCAGGCGCACTGCGAGTACACGCCGGTCGACCCGTCCGGCTGGCGCCAGTGGGACGTGTGGATCTGGGTGCCGGCCGGGTCGTTCATGATGGGCGCACCCGCGGAGGAACCCAGCGCGGGCAACAGCGAGCGCCCGGTCCACGAGGTCACGTTCGCCGGCGGCTTCCTCATCATGAAATACGAGATCGTGGTGGATCAGCATCTGGCCTGCGAGAACGCCGAGCGGTGCATCCCGCCGACCACGGCGCACTGGGATGGGCTGGGCTGGGGACTGAACCGCGCGTCGAACGGACGACAGAACCACCCGCAGAACGGGCTGACTTGGCAGCAGGCCCGGGATTTCTGCGGCTGGGTGGCCCCGGGGGGCCGGCTGCCCTCGGAGGCCGAGTGGGAGTATGCCGCTTCAGGGCCCGTGCACCGCCGCTTCCCGTGGGGGAACACGCCCGAGCCCGGCTGTGAGTACGCCGTGTTCGACCCGGACGGCAGCAGCACGCGGCCGTGGGCCTGCACTACGTGCGCGGACCAAGGGTGTGCCTCGTGCTGCAGTGGCACCCAGCCGGTCGGCTCCAGGCCCACGGGATCTTCGTGGTGCGGTGCGCTGGACATGGCTGGAAACCTTTGGGAATGGATGGAGGATGCATGGCATTCGGACTACACGGATGCCCCCGTGGACGGCAGTGCCTGGGTAGAACCGGACAGCATCTATCGCGTTCAACGCGGAGGCGCTTTCAGTGGCCCCGCCTCCAACCTGCGGTCGGCGCTTCGCGCCAACGAGTCCCCCAGTGCCCGCATGGCGTACCTCGGGGCGCGCTGCGTGCGCCCGCTCCTGCCCTAGGGCCCGCGCCGGGGGTGCTTCACTGCCGTCGTGATGTGGCGAGCTCGCGCCGCGCTCGGATGACCAGACCGAGGAGGCCGGCATGGTCGCCGCCCGCCGCGAACCGACGATTCGTGAGGCCAGCGACCGGGACGTGCTCGATGCCCCGGAACACCGGGTGGCCGAAATCGTCGCCGGCGAACTCGGCTCTTGGATCGTTGACGAGCCCGAACTGCACTTCGGCCACCACGTGCTCGTCCCCGACCTTGCGGGTTGGCGCCGCGAGCGCATGTTCTCGATGCCGATGGCACCGTTCACCCGCCTCGCGCCCGACTCGGTGGGCGAGAGCGTGTCGCCGGCCTCGCTGCGCCACGACCGCGTGCGCCAGATGCGCAGCTCCGCCGTATTCCAGGTCACCCACTGGGCTCGTCGACCCGCTCGCCCGGACACTCGACGAGCCCGCCGTGCCGCCCGCGGCCGACCCGCCGGCCGCGCTACCGGCCGACAGACCGCCCGTCCTCCGAATGGCCGCCCCCCGAAGAGCGTTGACACCGGCCGCCCGACCGTGACAGCTTCGATCCCGACGCGCCGGGCGTCGATTCCGCCAGACGACAACCCGGGCTTTGCGGCCCGCACCGAGGGGGGCGCTGGACCCATGAACGTGTGCCCGCACTGCGGCCACCGCGGTTCCGAGAAACGCTGTCCAAACGACGGGCTCTCGCTCGTGCCCGAGAGACTCTGGCTCGCCGAGAAGTCGGGTGCCGAACTCATCGGCCGGGTCATCGACGGGCGCTACGAAATCACAGCGCTCGTCGGCCGCGGTGGCATGGGCTGGGTGTTCAAGGCGCGCCATCTCAAACTCGGCAGCGCCCTGGCGCTCAAGGTCATGCGACCCGGCGTCGGCGACGAGCAGGCCGCCGTCAAGCGCTTCTACCAGGAAGCACGTCTCTCCTCGCTGCTGAACCACCCGAACACCATCAAGGTGCACGACTTCGGTACGACGGATGACGGCTACTTCTACCTCGCGATGGAGTACCTGAACGGGCAGTCCCTTGGCCAGTTGCTCCGCCAGGGCGGCCCGCTTGCGCCGCCGCGGGCCGTGCACATCGCGCGGCAGATCTGCCAGTCGCTCGACGAGGCCCACCGCCAGGGCCTCGTCCACCGCGACCTCAAGCCGGGCAACATCTTTCTGCTGCAGTACGCGCTCAGTCCCGACGTGGTCAAGGTGCTCGACTTCGGCATCGCCAAGGCCATGTCGGCCGAAGTGGGCGGCGAGAACATCACGGCCTCCGGCGTCGTGCTCGGCACGCCGCGCTACATGGCCCCCGAACAGGCGGCAGGGTTGCCCGTCGACGCGCGCGCCGACCTCTACGCGCTCGGCGTCATGCTCTTTCAGATGCTTGCCGGCGAGGTGCCGCTCGACGCCCCGTCCACCGCCTCCCTGATCTATAAGGTGGTCAACGAGCCGGCGCCGCCGCTGCCCACCCGCGTCGGGCAAACGACCATCCCGAGGGCGCTCCGCGGGCTCGTCACGCAGTTGCTCGCGAAGCGCCCCGCCGATCGGCCGGCGGGCGCGGCCGAGGTCGCCGCCAGCCTCGAAGCCATACTGGCCGAGCCGCAAGCCGACGCCGACGGCACGCTCAGTCTGCCCACGCCGCAGGGCGAGTCGCTGCTCGCCACCGAGCCCGATGCGCAGCTGCCGGCCGACGTCGAGGCCGCCCTGGCCGCTGCGGCCGGGGCCCCGCTCGAACCCACGCAGGCGACGCCCCACCCGGCGGCCCGGGCACGGTCCGGCGCCGACGCGGCGGCCGAGCTGCTCGAATCCACCCTGCCCGGTCGTGGCGGCGCCGCCGCCCCG
>CAYRCM010000008.1:0-73127 GCA_964422715.1 uncultured Myxococcales bacterium
CCCTCGCCGCAGGCCACGGCCGCGAGTTCGGGGCGGCCGAGCACCAGCGCAAGGACGGCGAAGAGCCCGCCTCCGAGCGCCTTGGCCCCCACGAAGGCGGAGAGCGCCGGGCCGGCGTGGCGGGGGTCGCGCGCCGCGACGCCGAGCAGCGCGGCGGCGGTGAGCCATCCGGTGGCGCCGGCCCCTGCCCAGAACGGGCCGGCGGCCCCGGCAAGCGGCCCCGGCGCCCCGAAGAGGCGCATTTCGACGGCAAGCACGACGGCAGAGACGAGCAGCGCCGTCAGGCCGTGCGCCCCGGCGAGCAGCCCGCAGACGAATTTGAGCCGGCGCTCGGCGAGGGTGAGCGCGGCGACGGGCGGGGGTTCGCTTTGCGGACGAGGCATGGGGCATCCGGGCCGCCGCGGCCGGGGCGGTCGGCCATTGAATAGGCCAGATGGCCTGCCGCGGCAAGCCCTACCGCGCGACGGCCCCTGGGGCCTTGGGCTTGCGCTCGGGCCGCAAATTGCGTAGGAGGGAGGGGACCGCGACATCGGGCGAGGCCGCCCGCCGCGTGCACCGGCAGCGTTGTTGGAGCGCGGCCTCGGCCGTGCGCCCGCTGCGTGGAGGAGAGCGGTCGATGCGACGACTCGCTCCGGCCTTGCTGGCCGGCGTCCTGGCGCTTCTCGGCGGGGCCTGCGCCGAAGAGAACGCCTCCAAGTTCTGCGTGTACAACAGCGATTGCGGCGACGCCGGCACCGCGTTCTGCGTCGTCGGCATCTGTCGCAGCGAACAGTGCCGCGCCCCGATCGACTGCGGGCCCGGCGAAGACTGCCGGGACGGCCGCTGCGTGTTGCCGGCGGGCGACACGGCGGGCGATGCCGGCGGGCCGGAGGAGACGCGCTGACGGGCGGCGCGGCGCGTTTCGTTGGCGCGCCCAGCGGGGCGGGCCCGGAGGGAATCATGCCGGACGTGTTTGGCCAGTACGCGGTCGACGACACGAGCGACGTCGTCGTCGATGTGGTCGTGGGCGAGGCCCAGCCGGGCGCCATCGACGTCCGCCTGGCGCAGCCCGCCGGCGAAACGTCGCTCGCGAAGGGCAAGGATGCGCTGCGCGGGGTCGTGCTCGGCGCCGGCAGTGCCGTGCGCGGGGCGGCGCTGGTGGTGGGGGTAGCCGTCGTCGACCTGCGGGCCGAAACCGATCGCACTTCGGTCACGGTCGACGTGAAGGGCGGGCCCCGCCCGGCGACGTTCTCGGCAGCCGCTGAGGCGGCGGGCGGCGGCCCGGTGCACTTCTACTTCCGCATTCGCCTGACCTAGGCCGGAGGGTGACGGTGGCCACGCAACGCTTCGCAGGATTCGTGTTGGGGGGGGTCGTCGCCCTGCTCGTGGCGCCGGCGTTCGCGCAGTTCGACGGCGCAGCGGCCGACCCCGTGCCTCGCTACAACGGGTTGCGCACCCCCGACTCGCCGGCCGCCGTGCTGCTCGGCACGGCGAGCGACGAGGTGCAGCGGCCCAGTTCCGTGCGCAGCCTGGCCATCCAGCTCGGCAACTCGTTCGTGCGCGATTCCACGCTGGTCCTGCCCGACAACTATGCGCTCGAATTCGCGCCCTACTGGCTGTTTGGCCATCCGCGCCTCGAACTCGCGCAGTTCGTCAAGGAGAACTGGCGCAGTTTCTACCAGAATCTCACGCTTTCGCTCGCGACGACGCGGCTCGACGAAACCGTCACGGCCGACGACGGCACGACCACGGCGGTCACCAATGCCTACCTCGCCGTCGGCCTGCGCACAACGCTCTACGAGAACCGCCATTGGCCCTGCGTCGACGAACTCTACAAGGCGCTCGCCGAATGGAACGAGCGCGTCACCACGGCCAAGTCGGAGAAGGCCGCCGAGCTCGAAGCCGCCGGGGCCGACGAAGCCACCCTGAAGGCCGCCCTGGCCGAGGTCGAGGCCAGCCTCCAGGCCGAATTCACGGCCGACGCCGAGGCCTGCCGCGCCGAGGTCGCGGCGCGCCGCGGCTTCGCCCTCGATCTCGCCAGTGCGTTCGCATTCCGCTTTCCGGACGGGGAGTTCGATGCGGGCGAGTTCACCTCGGCGGCCGTGTGGCTGGCGCCGGCCTACCTCTGGCGGCAGTTCAGCGTGGTGGGGCTTGTGCGCTATCGCGCCGACCAGGTCGAGGCCGCCCCGGGCCGGCATGTCCTCGACCTCGGCGCGCGCCTGGTCTACGCCATCGACCGCTTCGGCGTGGCGGCCGAGGGCCTCTACCGGCGGCGGCTCGACGCCCACCGAGGCGAAGAGGCCAACCTCTACCGCGCCGACGTGACGTTCGACGTGGCCATCGGCGATGGCTTCTGGTTTGCGGCGACCTTTGGCCGCGCGTTCGAGGGCAGCGACGCAAGCTCGCTCCTGGCCCTCGCCAACCTCAAATTCGATCTCGGACAGCGCCGCATGCTCGTCGGCGGGGCCCCGTCCGGCGGTTTTCCCTCGAATCCCACCGCACCGTAGCGCGCGCTGCCGCCCCGGGGCGCGGACGCCTGCCGACCGACGCGAGACGCGGCCCGCCTACGGTTTCTTGCCGTCGAGCCCGGCCAGATGGTCGGCGCAGGCTTCGGTCGGCAACGATTCGTAGGCCTTGAGCCCTTCTTCGCAGGGAGCGCGCTGGGCTTCGGGCAGCGGGTCGCACAGCCGTACCTTGAGGGTCTGCTTGAGGTCTTCGCAGGCATTGCGGCAGCCGGACAGGCCGGCGAGAACGCCGAGCGACAGGAGCAACGCGAAGACGGCGCAGGTCGTTCGTCGGGTCACGGGCAGGTCCTCCTTGGTCGGGGTACGGCGCGGCGCCGGGCGCGGCGGCCGTCGGGGCGGTCCTCGGGGAGCGGCGGGGGCGCGGCGCAGTCGGTTGGACAGGCGGCCGGGCTCTCGCCGCCGGGGGCATCGCAGCGGCCGTCCCCGCAGCCGGCCTCGTCGCACACAGGCGCGCACTCGGGCGCGCGGCATTCCCAGTGGCCGGGGCAATCGGCCGTCCAGGTGGCCGGCAGGCAGTCTTCGACAACCTGACACCGAACGAGGCAGTCGGCCGCGCACGACGCGCCCGTCTCACCCTCGTCCGGGTTGCAGGTGCCGTCGCCGCAGGCCTGGGCGTCGCACACCGCCGCACACAGCGAAGCGGTGCAGGCCCAATGGCCCGCGCACCAGAGCGACCACGGCAGCGCCAGGCATTCGCGGGGCCCCCCGCAGGCAACGGCGCAGTCGGCCGGACACGAGGCGCTCGTCTCGCCGTAGGCCGTGTCGCAGACCCCGTCGCCGCAGGCGGCCGGCGTGCAGTGCGGTGTGCAGTAGCCGAGGTCGCACGACCAGGCCCCGCCGCATTCGAGCGGCCACGGCAGGCCGATGCAGTCGGGCGTCCAGACGCAATTCGCCGTGCAGTCGGCGGGGCAACTGAGCGGCGCTTCGCCGGCGTCGCTCTGGCAGATGCCGTCGCCGCAGCCCACCACGTCGCACACGGCCTCGCAGTCGCCCGTCGGGCATGCCCAGCGACCCGTGCACGGCAGCCGCCACGGCTCGCCGAGACAGTCGCCGAGCCCGGCGGGGCACGGGATGCGGCAGTCGGCCGGACACGCCGCGGGGGTCTCGCCGGCCGGCTCGTCGCACAGCCCGTCGCCGCAATGGGCAGCGTCGCAGCTCGCGCGGCACTCGCCGTCGCGGCACTGCCAGGCCCCGTCGCACCCGGCGTACCAGAGGTTGCCGGCACAGTCGGCGGCGCCGGTGCAGGGGGCGGCGCAGTCGGGCGGGCAACTCGCGGCCGTTTCGCCCGCGGCGGCGTCGCAGTTGCCGTCGCCGCACGCGTCGAGCTCGCAGTGCGCGGCACAGCGAGACGCCGTGCATTCCCAGTGCCCCGGGCAGGCCACACGCCACGCCTGGGGCAGGCAGTCGGCGGGCGTTTCGCAGAGGGCGCCGCAGTCGGAGGCGCACGAGGCAACGCTCTCGCCAAGCGCCGCCTCGCAGCGGCCGTTGCCGCAACTCCCGTCCGTGCAATTGGGCGTGCAGCCGAGCCCGCTCGGGCAGTCCCAACGGCCGCCGCACGACTCGGTCCACGGCAGCAGCAGGCAGTCGCTCGGCGCGGTGCAGCGGGCGCCGCAGTCGCGCGGGCAGCTGCCGGCCGACTCGCCGGCGGCCCCGGCGCAGGTGCCGTCGCCGCAGTCGTCGAACTCGCACAGCGGCACGCAGCCGGCGTCCTCGCAGGCCCAGTGGCCGGTGCAGAACAGCGGCCAGTTGAGCATGACGCAGCCTTCGGGGCCCGTGCACTGCGGCATGCAGTCGGCCGGGCAACTTTGCAGCGACTCGCCCACCGCCGCCGTGCAGACCCCGTCGCCGCATGCGGCGCTGTCGCAGACCGCGGCGCAGCGCGCGCCCACGCACGCGAAGTGTCCGGGGCAGTCGTGGCCCCAGGGCAGGGTGAGGCAGCCGGCCGCGTCGGTCGTGCAGCCGGGGTGACAGTCGCCGGGACAGCTGCCACCGTCTTCGCCCGCCGCGGCGGTGCAAACCCCGTCGCCGCAGCCCGGCGCCTTGCACTGCGGCTGGCAGCGCCCGCTCTGGCACTGCCAGGTGCCCTGGCACTGGGCGCCCCACGGCAGGCCTGCGCAGTCGCCGGCTTGCGCACACGGCGGCGCGCAGTCGCGCGCGCAGCTCACGGTGGACTCGCCGCCGAGCACGTCGCAGGTGCCGTCGCCGCAGGCGACGAATTCGCAACTCGGCGTGCACAGGCCGGCGAGGCAAGCCCAACGCCCGCCGCAGCGGACGGGCCACGGGCGGTCGAGGCAGTCGCTCGGCTCCCGGCACGGGGAGGCGCAGTCGAGCGGACAGCTCATGGCCGTTTCGCCCGCCGCGCACGCGCCGTCGCCGCAAGCCGTGGCGTCGCAGACCGGGGCGCAGCTGCCGGCCGGGCAGTCCCAATGGCCGCCGCAGGTGAGCGTCCAGGCGTAGCCACCGCAGTCGACGCCGGCGCTGCAGGGCGCATTGCAGTCGGCCGCACAGGACGAAGCCGACTCGCCGCCGGGGCCGTCGCACACCCCGTCGCCACAGCCGGCGGGGTTGCACTGGCCGTCGCAGTACCCGCCGGTGCACGTCCAGAATCCGGGGCAGGCGTCGCCCCACGGCAGCAACGCGCACGCACTCGCCGCGTCGCACTGCGGCGCGCACACGGGGACGCAGACGCCGGCATCGCACTGCCAGTCGCCGGGACAGGGGGCCACCCACGGCACGGCGGCGCAGTCGAGCGGGGTCGCGCATTGGGGCGCCGGCGTGTCGGTGCCGCCGGTCGTGTCGGTCGGCGGAGGGGGATTGGGGGTGTCGGTCGGCGGAGGGCGCGGCGTGTCGCCGCCGCCCACCCCATCGCCCGGGGCCGCATCGCCGTCGGCGAGGCTGATACCGTCGCCCGCGTCGGGCAGCACGCGGCTCTTGCCGCAGCCCACGGACGCAAGCGCCGGCACGAGCGCAAGCCCCAACAAGAGGAGCGCCGCCCGGCGGCCGGACGCGCCGCGGCCGCGGGCCGGAACGTGCATGCGCATCGACATCCTCCGCGCGCGGCCGGGGAGCGGAGCGCCGCGCGAACGGCGGGATTCTAGTGCAGTGTGACGCAATTGGCACGCCGGCGGCGGTCCCGGCGGCGGCCGACAGGGGGCGCGGCGCCGGGCTCACCCGGGGGTGGGCGCCGGCGGGGCAGGCGGCAGGGCCGCGACGAGCCGGTCGACTTTCGAGAGCGGCAGGGCCGCGAGCTCGGCGGGGGCCACGAAGCGCAGCGCGGGGGCCCCGGCGGGGGGCGCGCCGGTTGGGGCAGCGAGCACGGCGTCGAAGACGGCCACCGTGGTGCGGAAGTGCGTGTAGGCGTGGCGCACGCTGCCCGCGGGGCGGGGGGCGGCGAGCACCAGGCCGAGAACCGCCTCGACCGTGCGGGCGAGCGTGGCCCACGGCGGCTCGGCGGGCCCGAGCGGCGCCCCCGCCGGAAATGCCCAGAGCCCGCCGAGCAGCCCGCGGGCCGGCCGCTGCACGAGCAGCCAGCGGCCCGCGTCGTCGGCGATGCGCACCGCCACGGCCGGCCGGTGCGGCACGGGGCCCGCGCGCCGCCGCACCGGCACCGCGGCGACGCTGCCGCTTTGAAGCGCCCGGCATGGGCCGGCGAGCGGACAGGCGGGACAGCGCGGGCGGCGCGGCGTGCACACCGTCGCGCCGAGGTCCATGACGGCCTGGTTGAGCCGCCCGGGCTCACCGGCCGCCAGCACGAGCGCCGTTGCGCGGGCCACGACGGCGCGCTGGCCGGCCGGGGCGTCGACGCAGGCGGCGATGGCGTAGACGCGGGCGAGCACGCGCCGCACGTTGCCGTCGACCGCCGGAACGCGCTCGGCGAACGCGATGCTGGCGATGGCCCCGGCCGTGTACTCGCCGATGCCCGGCACGGCCCGCAGCGCAGCCGCCGTCGCGGGCAACTGCCCGCCGCAGTGCGCCACCACGTGGGCCGCGCCGCGCCAGAGGTTGCGCGCGCGCGAGTAGTAGCCCAGGTTCTCCCAGGCTTTGAGGACGCTTTCGAGCGGCGCCGCGGCCAGGCTCGCGACGTCGGGAAACCGCTGCAGAAACCGCTCGTAGTACGGCACCACCGTCTCGACGCGGGTCTGCTGCAGCATGGTTTCGGACACCCAGATGGCGTACGGGTCGCGGGTGCGCCGCCAAGGCAGCTCGCGGCCGTGCGCGGCGTAGTGCGCCTCGAGGGCGTGCGCGACCTCGGCCGCGGGCGGGCCCGCGGCGGCGCTCACCGCGGGAGGCGCGGCGCGCGGTCGGCGACGGGACGGCGGCGCGGCGGGGGGAACGGCCATGCGCGACGGTCAGGCGCCCTGCATGTGCGGGTAGCGCCAGTCGTGGGGGGGCGAAAACGTCTCCTTGATGACCCGCGGCGACGTCCAGCGGACGAGATTCAGCACGGAGCCGGCCTTGTCGTTCGTGCCCGACGCGCGCCCGCCGCCAAACGGCTGCTGGCCGACGACGGCGCCGGTGGGCTTGTCGTTGATGTAGAAGTTGCCCGCGGCGTGGCGCAGCGCGGCCTCGGCCTGCAAGATGGCCTGCCGGTCGCGGGCGAAGATGGCGCCCGTGAGCCCGTAGGGCGAGCCCGCGTCGCACAATTGGAGGGCCTCGGCGTACCGCTCGTCGGGGTAGACGAACACCGTCAGCACGGGGCCGAAGATCTCTTCGACCATGAGCCGTTGCCGCGGGTTGTCGGTCAGGACGAGCGTCGGCGCGATGAAGTAGCCCTGGCCGTCGTCGCAGCGCCCGCCGGCCAGTATGCGGCAGTCGGGCGCGGCCTTGGCGTGTTCGATGTAGCCGCGGTGGCTCTCGAAGGCGCCGCGGTCGATGACGGCCCCCATGAAGTGGCGGAAATCGGTCGGGTCGCCCATCGGCAAGGCGCGGATGTCGGCGACGAGCGCGTCTTCGATGCGCCGCCAGAGCGACTGCGGGATGTAGGCGCGCGAGGCCGCCGAGCACTTCTGCCCCTGGTATTCGAAGGCGCCGCGGACGAGCGCCACACGCAGCGCGTCGGGGTCGGCCGACGGGTGCGCCACGACGAAGTCCTTGCCGCCGGTCTCGCCGACGAGCCGCGGATAGTTGCGGTAGCGTGCGATGTTCGCCCCGACCGTGGCCCACATGCGCTGGAACACGGCCGTGCTGCCGGTGAAGTGCACGCCGGCGAGTTCGGGCTCGGCGAGCACGGGGTCGCCGACGGCGCCGCCCGGGCCCGGCACGAAGTTGATGACGCCGGGCGGCAGGCCCGCCGCTTCGAGCAGTTCGAGGAACACGGCGGCCGGGAGGACGGCCGACGAGGCCGGCTTCCAGACAACCGTGTTGCCGAGCATGGCCGGGGCCGTCGGCAGGTTGCCGGCGATGGACACGAAGTTGAACGGGGTCACAGCGAAGACGAAGCCGTCGAGCGGCCGGTAGTCGAGGCGGTTCCAGGTGCCCGGAGCGTTCGCCTCGGGCTGTTCGGCGAAAAGCCGGGTGACGTAGGCGGCATTGAAGCGCAGGAAGTCGGTCAGCTCGCAGGCGGCGTCGATCTCGGCCTGGAACGGCGTCTTGCTGAGCGCCAGGATGGCGGCGGCATTCAACGTGTCGCGGTAGCGGCCGGCGAGCAGGTCGGCGGCTTTGAGAAACACCGCGAGCCGCGCCGGCCACGGCATGGCCGCCCACTCGGCGCGGGCTGCCCCGGCCGCCTGCACAGCCGCCGCGGCCTCGGCGGCGCCGGCCTGGTGGTAGTGGGCGAGCACGTGCCGGTGGTCGTGGGGGCAGACCGCGCGCCCGAGCACGCCGGTGCGCACCGCCTGCCCGCCGATGCGCAGCGGGATCTCGCGCACCTCGCCGCTGAGCCGTTCGATTTCGCGTTGGAGCGCGGCGGTCTCGGGGCTGCCGGGGGCGTATTGGCGCACGGGTTCGTTCGTCGGGGCGGGAACGCGCACGATGCCATCCATGCCGAATCCTCCGGGAAAAAAGGCGCCGGGGCGCACGTGACAGGGCGCAAAAGACGGCCCCACCGTACGCCGCTTCGCCCCGGGAGGCAACCGCGGAGCGCGGCCCGTGGAAAGGACGGTTTTGCAGCGCTTGACACTCAGGAACCGGCGTGCTACGCAAATCCGCCGATTGGCGCGGCGCGTCACAAAGGACGCCCCGCCAAGCCCATGCACCGCGCAGAAAAGGTTCCGTTGACTTGGGCGGCCCGCCGTTGCGGCGTGGCCGCCTCGGACCCCTGGCCACGCTTCGTGAGCCCGATTCGGCGCAGAGGAGATGCAGGATGGCAGACGACAGCAAGAAGATGATCACCTCCATGATGGACGAACAGCGCAAGTTCCCGCCGCCCGCCAACATCCGCGAGCGGGCGTGGATCCAGTCGATGGAGCAGTACAAGGCGATGTACGACCGCTCCATCAACGATCCCGAAGGGTTCTGGGGCGAAGTCGCCGAGCAGTTCTGGTGGGCGAAGAAGTGGGACAAAGTCCGCGAGTACTCGTTCGAGGGCGACGTCTCCATCAAGTACTTCCTCAACGGCAAGACCAACGTCTGCTACAACGCCCTCGATCGGCAGCTGCCGGCCAACAAAGACAAAGTGGCCATCTACTGGGAAGGCAACGAGCCGGGTGAAGAGCGCACGCTGACCTACGGCCAGATCCACGACGAGGTCTGCCGGCTGGCCAACGTCCTGAAGTCGCGCGGCGTCAAGAAGGGCGATCGCGTGTCGATCTACATGCCCATGGTGCCCGAGCTCGCCATGGCGCTCTTGGCCTGCGCCCGCATCGGCGCCGTGCACTCGGTCGTGTTCGGCGGCTTCTCGGCCGAATCCCTGAAAGACCGCATCGTCGACTCCGGCTGCACGTTCCTGCTCACGACCGACGGCACGTTCCGCGGCAAGAAGCCCGTTCCGCTCAAGACGTCGGCCGACAAGGCCATGGACATGGCCGCCGCCGAAGGCGTCGCGGTCAAGACCTGCATCGTGGTCAAGCGCGTGGGCGAAGCCCTCGGCAGCGTGCCCATGACGGCCGGCCGCGACATCTGGTACGACGAAGCCGTCAAGAACGCGTCGGCCGACTGCCCGGTCGAGATCATGGACGCCGAAGACCCGCTCTTCATCCTCTACACCTCCGGCTCCACCGGCAAACCGAAGGGCGTGCAGCACAACGTCGGCGGCTACATGGTCTACACGGCCACCTCGTTCAAGTACATCTTCGACTACCACCCGGGCGACGTGTTCTGGTGCACGGCCGACATCGGCTGGGTCACCGGCCACAGCTACATCGTCTACGGGCCGCTGCTCACGGGCGCGACCGAAGTCATGTTCGAAGGGGTCCCGACCTACCCCGAGCCCGACCGCTTCTGGCAGGTGGTCGAGAAATACAACGTCACGCAGTTCTACACGGCCCCCACGGCCATCCGCGCGCTCATGGCGCAGGGCGACCAGTGGGTCCAGAAGCACCCGATGCCGAGCCTCAAGATCCTCGGCTCCGTCGGCGAACCCATCAACCCCGAAGCGTGGATCTGGTACCACAAGAACGTCGGCCGCGAACGCTGCCCCATCGTCGATACCTGGTGGCAGACCGAGACCGGCGGCATCCTCATCACCCCGCTGCCCGGCTGCGTCACCCTGAAGCCCGGCTCGGCCACGGTCCCGTTCTTCGGCGTGCGCCCGAAGGTCCTCAACGAGAAGGGCGGCGAGTGCGGGGTCAACGAAGGCGGTCTGCTCGTCATCACCGAGCCGTGGCCCGGCATGATGCGCACCGTGTACGGCCAGCACAAGCGCTTCCGCGAGACCTACTTCTCGATGTTCCCCGGCATCTACTTCACGGGCGACGGCGCGCGCTGTGACGAAGACGGCTACTACTGGCTCATGGGCCGCGTCGACGACGTCATCAACGTGTCCGGTCACCGCATCGGCACGGCCGAAGTCGAAAGCGCGCTCGTGGCGCACCCGCTCGTGGCCGAAGCCGCCGTCGTCGGCATGCCGCACGAGGTGAAGGGCCAGGGCATCTACGCGTACGTCACGCTCAACAAGGGCGTCGAGAAGAGCGAAGACCTGAAGAAGGCCCTCGTGGCGCACGTCCGCACCCAGATCGGGCCCATCGCCACGCCCGACAAGCTGCAGTTCGCCGACGGGCTGCCCAAGACCCGCTCCGGCAAGATCATGCGCCGCATTCTGCGCAAGATCGCCGAAGGCGCCGTCAACGAACTCGGCGACACCAGCACGCTCGCCGACCCGACGGTCGTCCAGGACCTCGTCACCCACCGCCTGTAGTTCGCGCCGGCGCCGGGCCGGGCCCCCGCGGGCTCGGCCCGGGGCTCCGCACCCCGACCCGTCCCCCAAAACCGACGTCCAGCTTGGCGGCGGCGGCATTTCGACGCGCCGTGTTATACTGCGGCCCGCGCGCGACCGCCGCTCCGGGCGGCCGGCGGCTTTGCGGGAGGGCCCATGGACGGCGCTGCTTTCCTCTACTCCGACGAACTCGCGCGCTTCCAGTACGGCGACGACCATCCGTTCAAGCCCATGCGGGCACGCAACACACTCGAACTCTGCACGCGCTACGGGCTCATGCACGGACGCGGCATCGCGCAGATCGACCCCCCGCCCGTAGGGAGCGACGTCTTTGCCGAGTTCCACACGCCCGACTACCTCGACGCCCTGCGGCGGGCATCGAACGGCGAGCCCGACTTGTCGGTCTTGGGCTTTGGTCTCGGCACCGAAGACTGCCCCATCGTGCCGGGGCTGGTCGGCTTCAACGAGCGCGCCATCGGCGCCACGTTGCACGGGGTCGAGCTCGTGCTCGCGGGCAAGGTCGGGCGCGCCTTCAACCTCGTTGGCGGCTTCCACCACGCCTTCCGCGACCACGCCGAGGGCTTCTGCTACATCAACGATGTCGGCATCGCGGTGCAGCGCGTCGTGGCAGCCGGTCTACGGGTGGCGTTCATCGACATCGACGCCCACCACTGCAACGGCGTCCAGGACGCGTTCTACGACGACGACCGCGTGCTCGTCGTCTCGCTGCACGAGTCGGGAGCCTCCCTCTATCCGTTCGGCGGCACCGAGAACGAAATCGGCCGCGGCCGCGGCCGCGGCTTCAACGTCAACGTGCCGGTGCTCGAACAGACCGACGACGAAGTGTACGTCGACGTCTTCCGGCAGATCGTCCCGCCGCTGCTCACGGCCTACGCGCCCGACCTCGTCATCGCCGAAATCGGCGCCGACACCATGATTTCCGATCCGCTCACGCACTTGCGGCTCACGAACCGCGGCTACCATCAGGTGCTGCGCGACCTCTGCGCGCTCGCGCCGCGGCTCGTGTGCGTGGGCGGCGGCGGCTACGACGTCTACCGCACCGCGCGTTGCTGGACGCTCGCGTGGTCGGCCATGTGCGGCATCGAACCCGAGGACAGCTACGCCGGGCTCGTCGGCGGCATGCTGTACGGCGGCGGCGCCGAAGACCTCTACGACCCCCCCATCGTCACGCGCGGCGAGGCGAAGGAGCGCGCCCGCAAGCACGCCGAACGCATCGTGGCCGCCGTGCAGAATGCGGTGTTCCCGCTCATCGGAGCGCGCCGGCCGTGATCCGTTTCCGCGATCTGCGTCTCCGGGGCAAACTCGGCATCACGTTTCTGGCCGTGGTGTTGCCGTTGCTCGCGGCCGAGCTGCTGGCCATCGCGCTCGTGGCCACGAGCCTGCGCGACGCCGCCGAAGTCGAACTCACGAACGTCGTGCACCACTTCTATCGGCTGTGCGACGCGCAGCATCTGCGCCAGGCGAGCCTCGGCCGGGAGCCCCACGGTGGGCCGAGCGCGGGCGACATCGCGTTCATCCGCGACGTCACGCGCTCGCTCAAAGTCGGCCAGACGGGATACGCCTACGCCATGACGCTCTCGGGCGACCTCGTGGTGCATCCGGTGCGCGAGGGCGTCAACATCGCGGACAGCCGCGATACCAAGGGGTTCCACTTCATCCGGCACATGACCGCCGTGGCGCCGGCCTTGCCGCCCGGGGCTGTCGGCACCATCCGCTATCCCTGGCAGAACCCCGAGGCCGGCGAGCTGGCACCGCGCATGAAGATCCTGAAGTACATGTACTTCAAGCCCTGGGGCTGGGTCATCGCGGCGGGCACCTACGAAGAAGAGGTCTTCGCCGCGGTCGGCCGGCTGTCGTTCTACACGGCCCCCCTCATCATCATGAGCGTCGTTTTGGTGGTGGTGCTGACCCTCGGGCTGAGCCGGCTCATCACGCGGCCGCTGCGGCGGCTCAGCGAGGCCGCGGCGCACATGGCGTCGGGCGACCTCCGCCACCGCGTGGCCGTGTCCGACGCGCAGGACGAAATCGCCTCGCTCGGCCGCGTCTTCGACGCCATGGCCGGCGAAATCGCCGAAAAGACCGCGGAAATGGAACGCCTCATCGACGAGCGCACGCGCGCGCTGCGCGAGTCGCGCGAAAAGTACAAGCGCCTCGTCGAGAGTTCCATCGACGGCATCGTCACGACCGACCTGAAGGGCATCGTCACGTTCGTCAACGGCAGTTTCGAGACGCTCGTCGGCCTGCCCCGCGAGTCCATCCTCGGCCGCCCCATCTCCGAGTTCTACCGCCACGGGCGCGACCAGGCGCGCGCCATCATGCGGGAGTTGCGCCAGTCGGGCAGCATCCGCAGCCTGGAGACCGAACTCGTCGCCGAAGGCCGGGTCATCCCCATCCGCACGTCGGCCTCCCTGCTGCGCGACGGTGAGGGCCGGGCCGACGGCACGCTCGGCATCTTCGCCGACATCACGGCCGAAAAAAAACTCGCCCAGGAGTTGCGCGAGGCCCAGGCCCACCTCGTGCAGAGCATGAAGCTGCGGGCACTCGGCGACCTGGTCTCGGGGGTGGCGCACGAGATCAACAACCCGCTCATGGCGTCGTCCACGACCCTGCACGTCATGCTCGCCGCGCCCTGCCCGGAAGGCTGCAAGAACCGAGGCCGCATGGACGTGCTCGTGCGCTGCAACGCGCGCATTGCGAAAATCGTCAACCACCTGCGCGAGTTCTCGCGGCAGGCCCCGCTCGAACACGCCCCGGTCGACGTGCGCACGCCGGTCGAGAACGCGCTGCTCATCGTCGGCCAGCAACTGCTCAACCTCAACATCCGCGTCGAATCGGCGCTCGCGGCCGACCTGCCGCTCGTCCGTGGCGATCCGAACGCGCTCGAACAGGTGCTGCTCGACCTCATCGCCAACGCGCGCGACGCCATGGAGACCACCGTGGGCGAGCGCGTGCTGGCCGTACGCACGCGCGCGGCCACCCTCGACGGCGCCCCGGCGGTGGCCCTCGAACTCGAAGACAGCGGGCCGGGCATCCCGGCCGACATCCGCGACAAGATCTTCGAGCCCTTCTTCACGACGAAAGGGGTCGGCAAGGGCACCGGCCTCGGGCTCGCCATCGTGTACGGCATCGTGGCCGCGCACGGCGGCCGCATCGACGTCGCGAGTCCGCCGGGCAAGGGCGCCCGGTTCACCATCACGCTTCCCGCGGACGCCGCCCCGGCGCCCGCCGCCGCATAGGAGGGCCCGCGCATGGCTCAACGCATCTTGCTCATCGACGACGACGAACTCGTGCTGCTCTCGCTCGAAGACCTCCTCACGGCCGAAGGCTTCGCCGTCGACACCGCCAGCCAGGGGGCGGCCGGCCTCGCGAAAGCGCAGGCCACCCGCTACGACTTGGTGGTGCTCGACGTCATCATGCCCGGCATGTCGGGCTTCGAGGTGTGCCGCGCTCTGCGCGCCCTGCCCGACTACGCGGGCGTGCCCGTCATCATGCTGACCGCGAAGAGTGGTGAGGCCGACCGTGCCCAGGGCCTGGCGATGGGCGCGAGCCACTTCCTGCCGAAACCGACCGACCCGTTCCGGCTGCTGAATCTCATCCAGGAAGCGCTGCGCACCCTTCCGGCGTAGCCCGCCGCCGTGCCATCAGGCGGGGGGCTCTGCGGGCCACGGCTTGCGGAAGCCGAGGCCCCGGGCCCCGGCCGGCCCGTATCGCACCGATTCGAGGAACAACCCGTGCGCGGGTGCCGTGGGGCCGGCGGCCGTGCGGTCGCCGGACACGAGCAGCGCGCCGAGACTCTGCGGGCTGCGCCGCCCGCGGCCCACATCGACGAGGGTGCCGACGACGATGCGCACCATGTTGCGCAAGAACGCGTTGGCCGAGATGCGCACGCGCACGAGGCCCGGTTCGGGTTCGCCCACGCAGAGTTCAGTGACCAGCCGTCGGGTGCTGCGGCTGTCGCAGTGGGCCGCGCGAAACGCCGAGAAGTCGTGGTCGCCGAGCAGCTCGGCGGCAGCGGCCGCCATGGCCGCGCGGTCGAGCGGGAAGGCCACGTACCAGGCGGTGCGGGCGCAGAGCGGGGCGCGCACGGGGCCGTTCCAGAGGTCGTAGCGGTACGTCTTGCCGATGGTGTCGGCCCGGGCGTCGAAGGCGAGGTCGACCTCGCACGCGTCCTGGACCGCGATGTCGGGGGGCAGGAGGCTGTTCAGACCGGCGCGCAGGCCACGCTCGGGAATGCGCGAATCCGTCATGAAATTGCAGGGATAGGAGATGGCATGCACGCCAGCGTCGGTGCGGCTCGAACCCGTGAGGCGGGGACGCGGCTCGCCGAGCAGGGTTGCGAGCGCCGCGCGGACCGTGCCCTGCACCGTGGGATCGTGAGCCTGTTCCTGCCAGCCGTGGTAGGCCGTGCCGTCGAATTGCAGCGTGAGCAGGATGTTGCGCATGGTGGGGCCGACGGGGACACGCTCGCTAGAACTCGAAGGCGATGCCGAAGAGGAACGTGCCGTCGGAGAGCCGGATGCTGTTGCCCTGGCCGAAGTCGTCGGCGCCAAGGTAGACGTATTCGGCAAACAGGAAGGAGTTGTTGACGCCGACCTCGATGTCGAACGTCGCCGCCATGGTCGGGGCGAAAACGTCGAGCAGGAAGGCCAGGCCGGCCCCGGCATGCCAGCCCCACACCCCGCCGCGCGCGAGCCGCGTCTTGCCGGAACCGCTGGCCCAGTCGGAGATGTCGCCGTTGTCGTCGGTGGCCCACCACACGACGTAGTCGAAGCCGGCCTTGACGTAGGGCACGAGCGGCACCGAGAAGCGTTCGGCCAGGTAGTCGAAGCGATAGACGAGGCTCAGCATGAACGGCATGACGTAGAGATCGCTCTCGTCGCTGCCGCGCACCGCGTCGCCCGCGTAGGGATCGTAGGAGGTCAGGCTGTGGCCGGAGACGTTCGAGAACCCCACGCCGAAGCCAACGGCCAGCGAGCCCACGGCCTGGAAGAACTGCACCTCGAAGCCGAGTTGCGTCATGAGCACGCTGCTGCTGCCGAACACGTCTTTGAAGGGCCGGGCGCGCTTGAACTCGGAGTCGACCTCGGGCAGGTAGGGCCCGAACTTGACTTCGAGCAGGAAACGGCGCGGGCTCGCGGCATAGTTCTGGGTGGAGTCGGCCAGGTCGGCGGCCGCGATTTCGTCGGCCCGGAGCGGCGCACGAACGACGAGAAGCGTGCCGACGAGGGCCGCGAGCACGGGAATGCGGCGGGTCTTCAACGAACCCCTCCTCTGCGGAAGGCCCACGGCAGGGCGGGCAGGGCCAGGCGCCGCCGGCGCCACTGCGTGGCGGCGAGCCAGAAGGCGAGCACGAGCGCGAGCTGCCCAACCGGCGGCACGTCGACGAGGAACCACGCCCCGACGACGAGCGGCACGAGGGCCACCTGCACGACGAGCCGCAGCAGCGGATGCGTGCGAATGAACCGCGCGAGCGGGGGGCTGTTTTCGTAGTACCAGGCCACGAAGTCGCGGCCCCAGGCGCTCTGCATGAGCCAGCCGTCGCGGAACCGGCGCAACGTATCGACGAAGGGGTGCAGGGGCGTGCCGTAGGCGGCCGTGGCGACGAAGCAGAAGCCGCCCGGCTCGCCGCCGCCGGCGTCCTTGTAGGCTTCGAAGAAGTCGGTGACGGGCTGCGGCTGCCCCATGACCGGCGTCGAGAGGGCGCTCTCGTTGTCGTTTTCGTCGAAGGTCGTGGCGCGCACGTAGTACCACTGGCCGTCGCTCAAGCCGGAGATCTTGTAGCTGCTCGTGGAAAACGAGCCGGACGACGAGACGCCGGCATCGTCGGGGCTCGAAAACTCGTTCTGCGCCCAGTGCAACTCGTAGCGCACGTCGTCGTCTTCGCCGACCGAATCGGGGTTTTCGAGGGTGACGCGCAGTCCCCCTTCGCCGGCCTCGATCTCGGTGATGAGCGGCGGGTCGGGCGGCTCGAGGTCGACGGTGAAGGCGATCTGTTCGGAGTAGTAGGTGTCGCCGAGATTGTCGAAGAGCACGATGTAGACGCGCACCGTGTACGACGAGCCGAGAGCGCACGTGTCGCCGAGAATGTCCGCCATGTCGATCGTGAAGACGCGATCGGCGGCGACGGTGGCATCGCCGTCGTCGACGAGAATCTGGCATTCGCCGGCTTCCCAGTCGTTGGCGCTGCACGTCTTGTCGGGGCCCGAAAGCTTGGCCATGTAGCTGTCGTCGGCCCCGACCGGGATGGTGTACGACCAGGCCACCTCGATCTGGCCGCCGAGATAGGCCTGGCAGTCGCTCTGGTTGATGATGTGTTCTTCGGCCCCGGCCGTTCGGCCGATGCGGTTGTCGAGGTCGAGATCGTCGAGCCCCTGGATGGAGTCGACCTGGAAGCCCTCGATGTCGCCCGCCGCCGCGCCCCGGCCTGCAAGCAGGCAGGCGCTCATGAACAGCAGCGCAAACGCGCGCCGCCCGTACGCAATGCTGACCCCCGACATGCTCACCTCATGGCGACCCGCTGGTCGCAGCCCCCCACCGGAGACTTCGGCGCGCAGAGTAGCAGGTTTCGTGCCATCGAAAAAGGCCCCGTTGCGCCCTCGTTTGCATCGGGGAGGTCCCCTTCGTCGCGAGGCGGCAGGCCCGGCAACGCTGCCAAACGGGCGCGGCGGCGCGCCGCCGGGGAAAAAAACCTGCCAAATTGGCAAAGCCGACCCGCGGTGGGGCGTTCCACTGCACTAGAGACCGCTTGCGACGAGCGACTGCGCGGTGGCGAGCGCGTTGAGGGCGCAGAGCCGCAGGTTGTCGTAGCTCGCCACGAGCCAGAAGCCGCGCGCGACGGAGCGGTCGGGCCGCAACCGGCCGACGAACACCTCGTCTCGCTCGGCGGCGGCGACCGGCGTAGGGTACCCGTCGGCGGCCGGCTCGTCGACCAGTTCGACGCCGGGCGCGGCTTCGAGTGCGGCCTGCAGTTCGTCGCGGGCGAGCGCGGTGCCGAGCTGCAGCGCCACGACGGCCGTCTGGCCACTGAACATGGGCACGAAGAGCGCCGTGACGTCGACCGGCAGCCGCGGCAGTTCGAGCAGCGCCCGCAACTCGTCGCCGCACCGCGCCTCGTAGTCGCTCGGCGCGCCGGTCTGGGCCGCGCCGACGAGCGGCAGCGTGTTGAAGGCGAGCGGCTGCGTGAATTCCTTCAGCAAATAGGGCCGCCCGTTGAGGATGCCGACGACCTGCGCCGAGAGGTCGGCCATGGCCGCCTGACCGCGGGCACTCGCCCCGAGGCAGAGCGTCGCGGCGACCCGTTCGAGCCCGCCGGCCGCGGCGAGGGGGCCGAGCACCCGTGCGAGCGGCCCGGCGGCCGTGGTCGGCAGCCGGAGCAGCGTCGGCGCCAGGGCCGGCGCCGGACGTCCGAGCAGCCCGAGGGCTGGCGCCCCCGCGGCGCCGAGCCCCGCGGGGGCGGCGCCGCCGGAAAGGTCGATCACGACGGCCCCGGCCCGCTGCCAGGGCGCGGCGTGCGCCGCTGCAACGTCGGGCGGCGTGCAGAAGAACACGAGGTCGGCCGCGGGCTGGGCCGGCGGGAACACCTTGACCACGACGCTCTCGTCGTGCACCTGGCGCGTTTCGCCGGCCGAGCGGGCGGAGGCGTAGAGGTCGAGTTGGCGGAGCGGGAAACGCCGTTCGACGAGCAGGTTCACGAGCTCGCGGCCGATGGCGCCCGTGGCGCCCACGACGGCGACGTGCAGTTCGCGGCCACCGAGTCCCATGCTGCACCTCCTTGCGGCTCCCGCGCTGCGGCGGTGCCGGCCGGTCGGGACCGGACCGCGGGGGCCGCGCCCGGCACCGGGCCGCGGATTTGCGCACCCCGCATTCGGGGCGGGCGGCGGCGATCATGCCCCAGGGCGCTCCGCCGAAGCAAGCCGCGCGGGCGCGCGCTTTGAAGCCCGGCGTGGCTGTGGTATCGGTGGGCGCATGGTGAGGCCCGCGCGGCACCGGTTCCTGTGGCTGACGGCGTGGCTCGTGGCGGCCGCCACGGGGCCCGCCGCGGCCATCCAGGACCCGGCGCTGCGCTGGCAGACGCTCGCCACCCCGCATTTCAACGTGCATTTCCCCGACGGCGGCGAAGCGCTCGCGCGCCGGCTCGCCGGCATTGCCGAGGAGTCGCACGGGCTGCTCACCCGCGCGCTCGCCACCGAACCGTCCGAGCGCACCGAACTGGTGCTCGTCGACGACGTCGATACCGCCAACGGCTGGACGCGCGCCTATCCCTACAACCAAATCCTGCTGTACGCCCACCCGCCCGAGGCCGACAACGAACTCGGGCGCTACGACAACTACCTGCGCGAGCTGTTCATCCACGAATACACACACTTGCTGCACCTCGACCAGGTGGCCGGGCTGCCGCGCGGGCTGAACCGCGTGTTCGGCAAGACCTTCCTGCCGAACAACCTCATGCCCGGCTGGTACATCGAGGGCATCGCGACGCTCGTCGAGACCGAGTTCACGGGCGGCGGGCGCATTGGCAGCGCGCAGTACGACATGCTGCTGCGCACGGCCGTGCTCGAAGGCACGTTTCTCGACCTCCCGCAGATCACCGACACGCCGCTGACGCGGCCGCGGGGCCAGGTGCCCTACCTCTACGGGTCCTACTTCCTGAAGTACGTGCGCGACCGCTTCGGCTTCGAGGCGCTCGTCAAGGTGCACCGCGAGTACGCGAAACGGCTCATCCCCTTTGCGGTCAACCTGGTGGCGCGGCGCGCCACGGGCCATTCGTTCGTGGAACTCTACGCCGACTGGAAGCGCGAACTCACGGCCGAGGTGGGGCGCACGGCCGCCCGGGTGCGCGCGGCCGGCCTCATCGAGGGACGCCGCCTCACGCGCACGAGCGAAGGGCACGAGAGCCCACGCTACGCGCGCGACGGCCGGCGGGTGCTGTACATCGACTCGACGGGCCGGGCGCGCCAGAACGTGCGGGTGCTCGATCTTGCCACAGGCCGCGAGACGCCGCTGTTCGCGTGCGAGGGCAGCTGCCAGCGCGTGACCTGGGGCCCGACGGGGGCCGGCGTCTTCGTGGCCGCGCACGATTTCTTCGGGCGCTACCGCTTCTTTCGCGACCTGTTCGTCTGGACGCCGGGCACCGCGGGCCTCGTCCGCGTCACGGAGGGAGCGCGGGTGCGCGAGCCCGACCTGGCGCCCGACGGCCGCCAACTCGTCTACGTGACGAACGCCTGGGGCCAGACGCAGCTTGTGCTGCACGACCTGGGGCTCGGGCGGCAACGCGGGCTGCCGGCCCCCGACAGCGACGTCCAGTACGCCTCACCCCGCTTCTCGCCCGACGGCCGGCAACTCGCCTATTCGGCGTGGCTGCCCACGACCGGGCAGCGCGACATCTACGTGCGCGACCTCGCAACGGGGGCCGAGCGACGCCTCACGGCCGACGCGGCGCTCGACCTCGACCCGGCCTGGGCACCCGACGGGAGCACCCTGTTCTTCGCCTCCGACCGGGGCGGCATCTCCAACATCCACGCGCTCCGGCTGGCCGACGGGGCGCGTTTCCAGGTCACGAACGTGCTCGGCGGGGCCTTCGAGCCCGACGTGCACCCGGCGGGCGACCGCCTCGTCTACTTGAGCTATCACGCCACGGGCTACGACCTCTACGAACTGCCGCTCGTGCCGGCCACGTGGCGCCCGGTCGGCCCCGCGGGCGAGCTGGCTGGGGCGCCGCCGCCGGCCCCGTACCTGCCGCCCTCGTACGCCGGCCCGGCCAAACCCTATCGCGCCTGGCGCAGCGCCTGGCCGCATGCCTGGCGCCCCACCTATCTGTTCAGCGCCGACGGGCTCGCCGAACTCGGTGCCGAAATCCAGGGCAGCGACGCCCTCGGCCGTCACGCCTACGCCACGGCGGTCTCGTTCGACCTGCCGCGCCAGCGGGTGGGCGTCGCCGCGAGCTACGCGTACGACGCGCTGCCGGTTGTGCTGTCGACGTCGCTCGCGCACGCCACCTACGACCAGTACGCGTTTTTCAGCGACGAACTGTTCACGTTCGACGAGCAAGCCGTGGCGTTGGCCCTCGGGCTCAGCCTGCCGCTGCCGCACCCGCGCCGCGCCTTCGCCCTCAGTTCCACCTTCAACGTGCGCTATGCGGTGCAGCGCGGCCGCCCGCGCGTGCGGCACGACCCGGCCGAGCTCGAGCCCGTCATCCCGCGCTCGGGCTGGCTCGTCGGCGCAAGCTTCGGCTGGGCCTACGACGACACCGAATCGTACACGTACAGCATCTCGCCCGAGCGCGGCCGCTCGCTCTCGATGCGCCTCTCGGTCAACCACCCGGCGCTCGGCAGCCAGTTTCGCACGGTCGCCGCCCGGCTCGCGTACACCGAGTACGTGCCCATGCCGTGGCCGGGTCAGCACGTGCTCGTGCTCGGGTACAACGGGGGGGTCGCCGCCGGCGATCGGGGCTACCGCCCGGGCTACGCGCTCGGCGGGCTGCCCGAGCAGGACCTGCTCGTGGCGCTGCTCAACAACGAGGGGCTGAGCGGCCTCTTCCTGCGCGGCTACAGCCCGAACCGCTTCGCGGGCCTGCACTTTCACCTCGTCAACGCCGAGTACCGGCTGCCGTTTTTCAACATCTACCGCGGGGTCGACACCTTTCCCCTCTACGCGCGGCGGCTGACGGCGGCGTTTTTCACCGACGTCGGCACGGCCTACCGGGACCGCTTCGCCTGGGACGCGCTCAAGGTCGGCATCGGCGCCGAACTGCGCCTGCAGCTCGACCTGTTCTACGGACAGCCGACGCATATCCGCCTCGGCTTCGCGCGGGGCGTCATGGCCGAAGGCGAAACGCAGGTCTACCTGGTCCTCGGCCCGGCGCCCTGAGCGCCGCCCCGCGGGGGACCCTGCCCTCCCGTCCGGCCGCGCGGCCGGACGCGCGCGGGGCGCTCCGGTCGTGGAATAAAGCCCCGTGCCTGGGGTGTTTGGCGGAGCGATTCGTTGGGCCACCGGATGAGGAGCGGCCATGCCATTGCGTCGATCCCGGTCACAACCGGACAGTGTTTTCGAGCAGGAAGCGCTCGTGCACCTCGGGGCGCTCCACCGCTACGCCGTGCAGCTGTGTCGCGATCCGAGCGAAGCCGAAGACCTCGTTCAGGAAACGCTGCTCAAGGCGTTTCGCTACTTCGACCGCTACGAGCCGGGCACACGCTGCAAGGCCTGGCTGTTTCGCATCCTGACCAACACGTTCCTGAACAGCCGGCGGGCCCGCGTGCGCCAGTTCCCGTTGCTCGACAACGTCGATGCAGCCGAACCCGACGCAAGCGAGCTGATCGCGTGGTCCGAGTTCTACGCCGACCCCGAGCGGCGCGCCACGAGCCGCTCGCTGCGCGACGTGGTCGACGCGGCGCTCGAGGAGTTGCCCGAAGACTTCCGCACGGTCGTGCTGCTCGCCGACCTCGAAGGCTTCGCCTACAAGGAAATCGCCGACATCATGGAATGCCCGGTCGGCACCGTCATGTCGCGCCTGCACCGGGCGCGCAAAGCGCTCCAGCAGCGCCTCGGCCGCGTTGCCCGCGCCGAGGGCTGGCTGCCGCGCTCGGCGGCTCCCGCCGACCCCGCGGGCGACGGCTCGGCCGCCGCCGGCCCGGCCTCCCTTGTGGCGTTTCGCGCACAACGCCAGGGTGCCCCGCGGCACGCCAACCTGACGAAACGGGATGACGAACGATGAGTTGCCAGGACGTACAGAAATTCGTCTACGTGTACCTCGACGGCGAATTCGATGCCCGCGAACAGGCCGAATGGGACGCCCATCTGGCCCAGTGCCCGGCCTGCGCGCGGCTCGTCGCGGCCGAGCGCGCCTTCCGCACGCTGCTGCAGGCCTCGCTGCGCGAGCGCCCGGTGCGCGCCCCGGCCTCGCTCGTGCAGGCCGTGCGGGCGCGGCTCGACGAAGCCGCCGGCGGCGCGCGGCAGCGCACACGCCGGATCTTCGTGTGGGGGCCGGCGCTGGCCGCGGCGGCGGCGCTGACCGTGTTCGTGGCCGTGCGCGCCGCGGGTCCGCGCGCCCCAGACTTCGCCCCGCCCGAGCTCCGGGCCGACACCGTGGCCCCGCTCGTCGACGGCGCGGCCGAAGTGCATCATCGCGGGCTGCCGGCCGAGGTCGAAGGCCCCGAGACGGTGCTCGCCTCGAACCTCGGGGCCAAGGTGCCGTTCCGCCCCGTGCCGCCCCTGCCGGCCTCGACGGGCGCGCGGCTGCTCGGCGCCCGCGTGGTCCGGGTCGACGGCCAACCGGGCATCCAGTTCCTCTACGAGTACCACGGCCGGCGCGTGTCGGTGGTGCAATTGGCCCCCGCGCCGAGCGGGCCCGGCAGCCCGCAACTCGCCGGCGCCCCCGTCACGCCGCGGCTCACCGAGTCGCGCGGCTACAACGTGGCGCTGTTCTCCGATCACGGCCTCACGAATTCGGTGGTGTCCGACATCGACCAGACCGAACTGCTGCGCATCCTGCCCGCCACCTACCGCCGCTGAACGCGCGACCCTCCCATCACGGCGCG
The DNA here is from genome assembly GCA_964422715.1 of uncultured Myxococcales bacterium. Lineage (GTDB taxonomy): Bacteria > Myxococcota_A > UBA9042 > PWKZ01 > CAYRCM01 > CAYRCM01. The sequence goes on from CAYRCM010000008.1 coordinate 23,370, forward strand.
GCGCCGATACGCGGCTCGACGACGAGCGGTGCCGTCGTGAGCGGCACTTCGGCAAAGCCGGCCACGACGTTGACGTCGCCCGTAACGCTCGGGATGCCGGCCCCGTCGGTGACGTAGCTCTCGTAGTGCGCTCGGCTGGCGTCGCCGACCGGCAGGAAGGCGCTGATGGGGGCCGTACCGGTCGTCCAGGCGACCACGCGGCGCAGGCCGCTGTGCCGGTCGCTGAACGCGTAGGCGCGCACTTCGGCCGGCAGTTCGGCCACGGGCCCGAGCCAGCGCGCGTGGCGCTCGTCGGTCGTCTGGACGAGCCGCTGCAGGGCGTAGAACGCCGCGCGCGGCGTGCCGAGCCGCGCGGGATCGGCCCCCGGGCCGGCCCCGTCGTCGATGAGCCCGACGCCGTTCATGGGGCTCTGCGGGTCGCCGCCGTAGTTGTACCAGTCGACGAGCCCGGCCCAGAGCACGCGGGTGGCCCCGGCGGCGCGGGCCCCGACAAGGCTGCGCACGAGCCAAGCGGCCTGGTCGGCCTCGGCCCGGACGGCGAGATCGGGACGCGGCTGGCCGGCGTAGGTGGACTGGACCAGCGAATAGAGCGCGGCGGACGAATAGCCATTGCGATCGAGCAGTTCACGAATGGCAGGGCCCTCGGGCAGGCCCTCGGCGGCGCCGGCGGCGCCGTAATCGGTGACGTGCACGTCGACGGCGTCGAAGGCCCCCTGGTCCTGCAACGCGGCCACGACGGCGGACAGGTGGCTGCCCAGGTGGCCGAGCACGACGCGCCCCTGCGGGTCGGCGGCGCGGACAGCGCCCGCGAAAACCGCGACGAGCTCGGCATAGCGCTGCGGGCTCAACCGGTTCTGGGCGATGGCGTCGGCGGGGGCCTCCATGCACTGCCAGTAGCGCACGCGCACCTCGGGGGCGAGGTCGTCTTGGCCGTCGCCGTCGTAACGTTCGACCGCGGCGCGCGTGAACGCAGCAAAGCCCTCTTCGAAGCCGTCCGGAAAGACGGGACCCTCGGTGCCGTAGCGACTCGGGTCGACGATCAGGATGGCGTTGACGGTTTTCTCGGGCGCTGCGCGGAAGACGGCCTGGAGCGTCACGTCGGGGCCGGCGGCCTCGGCAAACGATACGGCCGATGTCAGCGTGGGCTGCAGCCGCCCCCAGACGAGCAGGTTGCGCAGCGCCGTCCAGTGCACGTCGAGGGCCACGGCCTGGGTGTCGAGCCAGGCGCCGAAGGTCTCGTCGGTCAGGCCCAGCTGCTGGCGGAAGTAGGCGAATTCCTGCCCGTAGAGTTGGAACAGCCCGTAGCTCGCCTCTTCTTCGGGCAGGGGCGGCGGGGTCTCGGGCCCCGCATCGACCGTGTCCGGACCGGTGTCGGGCGGGCCGAGGTCGGGCGCCCCGAGGTCGGGGCCCGTGTCGGGCGCGGCGGCGTCGGGTGCGCCGGCAGCGCCGCCGCCGCACGCCGTGAGCGAGAGGAGAGCGACTGCGAGCACCGGGACCGCCGTTGCCATCGTCCAGCGCATGGAAACCTCCCTGGGGCACGAAAGGCGCGAGAAGCGTAGCAGCCGGTCGGCCGTCGTCGCAAGGGCTCAGGGGACGGCGGGAGGCGCGGCGGGGCCCTCGGCCCGGCGCGCACGCCAGACGAGCAGCGCGCCGGTCGCGAGCACGATGGGCAGCCCAATCAGCTGCGACGTCGAGAGGACATCGCCAAACCAGAGGCCGCGCGCGTCGTCGCGCCAGAACTCGACGACGAAGCGCAGCAGCGCGTAGGCCAGCAGCATGCCGAGGAAGAGTTGCCCCGCGGGCCGCGGGCGGCGGCGCAGGAACAGCCACAGGCACAGTCCGAAGATGAGCGCCGCGCCGGCCGCCTCGTAGAGCTGCGCCGGGTGCACGGGCAACGAACCCGCGGCGTGCGGCGACAGCAGGCCGAGCTCGACGTGGTGCTTGAAGGCCGGGCTGTCGAGCGGAAAGCGCAAGGCCCACGGCAAGCGGGTGGGCGCGCCGAAGCAGCACCCGGACAGCACGCAGCCGATGCGGCCGAACGTGAGCCCCAGCGGCACGCCGACGGCACAGAGATCGGCGAGCGCCCAAAACGAGAAGCGCCGCCAGCGGGCGAGCAGCAGCACGGCCGGCAAGGCCAGGATGGGTCCGCCGTAGTACGCCAGCCCGCCCTGCCACAGTTTGAACACGCGCAAACAGTCGGCCGCCGGGTAGCACAGCCCCGAGGCGGCGTCGCAGCGCGCGCCGGCCTTGCCGATGATGCACTGCGCGGCTTCGCGGCACGGCAGCCCGTAGGAGAGCGCGCGGCCCGGCAGCCGCTCCGGCTCGGTGCACAGATGCACGTAGTCCCAGAAGCCGCCGTCGGCGAGCACGTGCAGCAGCCGGGCGCCCAGGACGCCGAAGACGATCAGGACGAGGGCGGCGTCGAGGAAGTGGCGCTGGTCGAAGCCCGTACGCCCGGCGAGCCACCAGCCGAGCAGCACGGCCGCCATGAGCCCGAGGGTCAGCAGCGTGAAGTAGGCCGGCAGCTGCACGATGCCGAGGTCGATGACCGGCGCCATGCTAGGAGGCGCGCTCCACGGACTTGCGCGCGTTGAAGGGGCTGGACTTGACGAAGAGCATCTCGGCGAGCAGCGCCACGACCCCGAGCGTGATGGCGATGTCGGCGACGTTGTACGTCGGCCAGTGACGGGTCCCGATGTACATGTCGATGTAGTCGATGACCACGTGATAGAGCAGCCGGTCGACGAGGTTGCCCATGGCGCCGCCCAGGATGGCGGCAAACGCGATCATCGCCGAGCGGTGCCCGGGTTTGAGGCGCGCGTAGATGACGAGGATGACGACGGCCGCAAGCGCCGAGATGAGCGTGAGGATGATGTGGCGGATGGACTCGGGCGCCGTGTTGAGGAACCCCCAAGCCGCACCCGGGTTTTCGGCGTAGATGAAGCGCAGGAAGCCCGGGATGAGCGTGACCGTGCGGTGCTGCAGCACGAAGAGGTCACCCGGGCGCACCGGCGCGGCGAGGTCGACGCCGAGCGTGGGCGCGCGGAGCGGGTAGGTGTAGCGCGCGGCCACCTCGACGGCGTCGTCCGGGTCGAGGGCGGGCACCCGTTCGCTCAGGAATTGCGCGAGCGACTTGCCTTTGTAGTGTTCGAGGACCCGGCTGCGGCGTTCGGCGGCCGACCAGTCGGGCCGGAGGTAGCTGAGCCAACGGTCGACGACGAGCGGTGTTTCGCGGTGCACGACGCGCGGCGCCAACGTCAGGTCCCGGCGGTGAAACGTGACGTACGCGAAAGCGGAACCGGGGGCAAACGCATCGGCGAACGCCGGGGCGGCCGGGTCGAGCCCCGGCGGCTCGCGCAGTTGCAGCAGGTTGTCCTTGAGCGCCGCATCGGTCGCGTCGTCGCCCGTGAGCCCGAAGCGCGCGATGACCACGTCGCGCAACGGCCGGCCGGCTTCTTCGGGGGTGACGACGAGCGGCTGCGGGTGCTCGGGATTGGCGAGCACGCGGTCGGCCCACACCTTGCTCAGGAGGTCGGCCGCGACCACCAAGGCCACGGCGGCCACGAGAAACCAGTAGCGGCCAAAGCGCTTCATGCGTCCTCCGCGGGCGGTGCCATTTTGGCGATGTGCACGGCAATGGCCTCTTTCTGGATGTCGAGCACGGTGAATCCCTCGGCGGCCTCGACCGGCCGGGCCTCGACGGCCAGCAACTCGGCCTGCACGTAGTCGCGGTGTTCGGCGAGCGCGCCGAGCAGCGTGTCGGAGGCCGTGTGATAGGCGAGCCGGATGCGGTCTTCCACTTCGAGGCCCTGGTCCTTGCGCAGCATCTGCACGCGCCGCACGAAGTCGCGCACGAGCCCTTCGCGGCGGAGCTCGTTGGTGAGCGTCGTGCGCACGGCGACGCGGCTGCCTGCGTCTTCGGCAATGGCGAGGTCGCCCTCGGCCTGCCACGCGATGGCGACGTCGTCCGGCAGAATCTCGACCGGCGTGCCGTCGACGGTGAGCGTCGCGAGCCCGTCTTTGGCGAGCCGGGCGCGCAGCGACTCCGGGTCGGCGGCCTTGATGGCCGCGGCAACCGCCTGAACGTTCTTTGCAAAACGCGGGCCAAGGCGTTTGAAGTCGGGCTTGACCGACCAGGTGACGGGCAGCGTTTCGCCGGGTTTCAGCACGGTGACGCGCTTGACGTTGAGTTCGTCCATGAGCAGCGTGGCGAAGCGCTCGGCGGCGCGGGCCTCGGCGGCGTCGGCCGGTTGCACGAGCAGTTCGGCGAGCGGCTGGCGCACGCGCAGCCCGGCCTGGTTGCGGGCCGCGAGCCCCGCCGAGGTGAGGCGGATGGCCACCGCCATGTCGTTCATGAGCGCCTCGTCGACGAGGCCGGCCTCGAACGTTGGGAAGTCGCAGTGGTGCACGCTCTCGGGGGCCGTGCGGTCGTGGGCGCGCACGAGGTTCTGGTAGATGGCCTCGGTCACGTGCGGCACCATGGGCGCCAGCACCTGGACGAGCCCGACCAGGCATTCGTAGAGCGTCTCGTACGCCTGCACGCTGTCCTGCGATTCGCGACCGCGCCAGAACCGGCGACGGCTGCGCCGCACGTACCAGTTGCTCAGGTCGTCGATGAAGCGTTCGGCGGCGCGCCCGACCGCCCGGCAGTCGTAGCCGCCGAAGCCCTCGTGGGCCGTGCGGATGAGCTGCTGCAAGTGGCTGAGCGCCCAACGGTCGATGTCGGGCCGGCTGCCGGCCGGGCTGCGCTCGGCGGCGGGCACGTAGCCGTCGACGCGCGCATAGTTGACGAAGAAGGCGTAGGTATTCCAGAGCGTGTTGATGACCTTGCCGCGCACCTCACGGCCGGCCGCGTAGCCGAAGTTGAGGTTGGCCGTGGGGTCCTGGCCGCAATAGATCCAGCGCATGACGTCGGCGCCCATCTGTTCGACCGCGTCGTCGAACCAGATGGCGTTGCCGAGGCTCTTGTGCATCTCGCGGCCCTGCTCGTCGCGGACGAGCGCGTGGCCGAGCAGCGTGCGGAACGGCGCGCGGCCCTCGATCATGGTGCTCATGGCAAGCAGGGCGTAGAACCAGTTGCGGAACTGCCCGGGGAAGCATTCGAGCACGAGATCGGCCGGAAACCACTGCTCCCAGTACGCGCGGTCTTCGTGGTAGCCCATGGTCGAGTAGGGCACGATGCCGGCGTCGAGCCAGGGGTTGCCGACGTCTTCGACGCGCCGCATGCGGCCGCCGCATTGGGGACAGGCGAGTTCGACGGCGTCGATCCAGGGGCGGTGCGGCGTGTGCCCGGCGAGCGCATCGAGCCCGGCGACGGCGCGGCTGTCGAGTTCGGCGCGGCTGCCGATGACGTCGAAATGGCCGCAGCCGGACGTACGGCACACCCAGATGGGCAGGGCCAGCCCCCAGTAGCGCTTCTTCGAGATCATCCAGTCGCGCATGTTGCGCAGCCAGTCGAGTTCGAGTTCCTTGCCAAACGCCGGAATCCAGCGGATGTGCTCGACGACGTCCATGATTTCCTGTTTCCAGGGGGCCATGGCGATGAACCACTCGTCGACGAGCCGGAACAGCAGTTCGGAGCCGCAGCGCCAGCAGTGCGGGTAGCTGTGCGGGTAGCGCTCGACGTGCACGAGCAGGGCCTTCTTTTCGAGCGCCGCGAGGATGCGGTCGGTGGTCTCGTGCGACTGCGCGTGCTGCGCCACGAGCCAGTCGAAGCCCGCCACGTAGTGGCCTTCCTCGTCGAGCGGGGCGATGGCGACGAGCCCGTGTTCGCGGCCGAGTTCGTAGTCCTCTTTGCCGCAGCCGGGGGCGATGTGCACGATGCCGGTGCCTTCGCTGTCGGACACGAGCGCCCAGGGGATGACGCGGTGGCAGGTGGTGCCCTGACGGTCTTTGAGCGTGGCGTCGTACGGCACGCCGCCCGGCGTCTGCTGGGCCGGCAGATCGTCGAACGGGCCGTCGTACGTCCAGCCCACGAGCTCAGAGCCGAGCACCGTCCCGAGCACTTCGAAGCCCCCGCGGCTTTTCAGGAATTCGGCGGGACTCTGGAGCGGCGGCACGCCTTCGACCCAGCCACCGCCGGCCACGCCGGCGCGGAAGTCGGCGTCTTTGCGCCGCAGTTCGAGGGTGCCGGCGGCCAGGTAGTAGACGTCGCCGCCGGCCCGCACGCGGGCGTACACGAGGTCGGGGTGGACGGCCGCGGCCACGTTGGACGTGAACGTCCACGGCGTGGTGGTCCACACGAGCAGGAACTCGCGGTCCCGGCCGCGCAGCGGGAAGCGCAGGAAAACGGCCCGATGCGCGGTGAGCTTGTAGCCCTCGTGCATCTCCATCTGGGAAAGCCCGACGCCGCAGCGCGCGCACCACGGCATGACGTCGGTGCCGCGGTAGACGAGCCCGCGCTCGTGGCATTTCTTCAGGAAATTCCAGATGGCGTAGTTGTTGCCGGGCGACATCGTGTAGTACGAGTCGCTCCAGTCCATCCAGTAGCCAAGCCGCTCCGACTGCTTCGTCTGCACGGCCGAGAAGCGCCGCACGCGCTCCATGCACTTCTCGACGAAGGCGCCGATGCCGTAGGCGTCGATGTCGCGCTTGCTGCGGAAGCCGAGTTCCTTCTCGACTTCGACTTCGACCCACAGGCCCTGGCAGTCGAAGCCGTTCTGGTAGCGCAACGCATGGCCGGTCATGGCCTGGTAGCGCTGGTAGACGTCCTTGAGCGTGCGGCCCCAGGCGTGGTGCACGCCCATGGGGTTGTTGGCCGTGATGGGGCCGTCGAGAAACGAGTAGCGCGGCCCGCCGGCGCGCAACGCCCGCAGTTTGTCGAAGGCCTTCGTTTCGGTCCAGAACGCCTGGATGTCGTGTTCCAGGTGAACGATGTCGAACCACGGATCGACCTTGTGGTACATCGGTGCCTCTCGCCATGGGTCGTGGGCGCCCGGCCCACCGCGCGGGCGACGCCAGCCCGCCGCGGTTGCCGCCCGCCCCCCGCGGGAACGGCGGCGCGGCGTGGGTGCCTCTTAAATGTCGAATGCCCGCGAATGTCAAGCCAAAGCGCCAGTTCCGGGCCCGGCTCCGGGGCCCGGCCGTTGGGCCCCGCGCGGGCGCCCCGCAAGGCCCATGCGAAGGGCTAACATCCTTGACTTGCGGGCGGTTCTCTGGTACCCGAGTCTCGTTTTGCGCGAGGCGTAAGACGGGCCGGCGCCCCGCAAAGGGCACCCGGCAGGAGCGAATGCCATGCGACCCATCAGCGCTGCGTTGACCCTGGCGCTTTCTCTCTTCGCCATCGGCTGCGGCGCCATCCGCACCTCCACGGCCATCGTCGCGGCCGACGCGGCCATCGACAAAGCACGGGTGGCCCGCGCCGCCGAATTCAACGAATCGCTCTATCTCTTCCACAAGGCGCAGCTCTACGCCTCGCAGTCGCGCTTCCGAAACGGGTTTTCCGACTACCAGGTGGCCGAACTCTACGGTCGCAATGGCGAAAAATTCGGCAACGAAGCCAAGCTCGAAGCCGACCGGCAAGTCCAGCGCAAGCAGGAACGCGACGCCCGCCACGAACGGCTGCGGCTCCTGCGGATGCAGTACCAGCCGCAGGGTGGGGCGCCGGCAACGCCGACCGCCCCATCCGCCACGCTCGCGCCGCCCCCCGAGCCGCCGCCGGCCGCCCCGTACGGCGCGCCCCCGGTGGCTCCCGGTCGCTGGCGCTAGGATCTGCAAGGCCCCGTTGTTCGAGGACACCATCATGCGCACGCAGTCCGCACAGCAATCCGCAGCCGCCCGGGTGCCCGACCCGCGGCGGTCGCGCGTCCCCCTCGGTCTGCTCTCGGTCGGCCTGCTCGCCCTCGCGGCGTCGTGCGTGTCGGCCGGCACGGTGCAAAGCCGCAGCCAGGAGCTCGACACGTTGCTGCTGCGCATCCAGCAGCCGGCCGCGATCTGCGCCCCACGCGAGCTCGCCACGGCCGAGGCCTTCGTCGAATTCGCGCGCCACGAGAGTTCGGCCGGCCATACGCTCTACGCCAAGATGTACCTCGACCGGGCCCACAAGGCCGCGCAAGAGGCGTTCGTCAAGTCCAACTTCGACTACTGCGAGCCCGACACCGACAACGACGAAATCCGCGACTCGCTCGACCGCTGCCCCAAAGAACAAGAAGACTTCGACCTCATCCAGGACGAAGACGGCTGCCCCGACTTCGACCGCGACAACGACGGCGTCATGGACGATGTCGACCGCTGCCCCGACATCCAGGAAGACCGCGACGGCTTCCAGGACGAAGACGGCTGCCCCGATCCCGACAACGACCAAGACGGCATTCCCGACGCCCGCGACCAGTGTCCGAACGACCCCGAAGACCGCGACGGCTTCCAGGACGAAGACGGCTGTCCCGACGCCGACAACGACCAGGACGGCATCCTCGACACGGCCGACGGCTGCCCGAACGAAGCCGAAGACAAGGACGGCGACCGCGACGACGACGGCTGCCCCGACGTCTACCAGAACGTCGTCATCGCCGACGACGAAATCAAGATCATGCAGGAAGTGCTCTTCCAGCACGGGCGCTCGCGCATCCTGTCCGAATCGTTCGGGCTGCTCGAAGAAGTGGCCAAGGCCATGCGCGACAACCCGACGTTCCGCGTCGAGATTCAAGGCCATACCTCGTCGGTCGGCAGCGACCGCTCCAACCTGGCGCTGTCGCGCAAGCGTGCCAAGGCCGTCTGGTCGCACATGACGGGCATCAACCGCATTCCGAAGGCGCGGCTCTCGTGGCAAGGCTACGGCGAATCGCAACTCCTCTGCATCGAAGAGACCGAAGCCTGCCACGCCAAGAACCGCCGGGTGGTCTTCAAGATCCTCTCGCGGTAGCCGCACCGCCGCCCCCTCCCATCCACGGCGCCGCCCTGCGCCCTGCCGGGCGCCGGAAAGCTGCCCTGCCCCATGGCCTTCGCCCTCGTGCTGCTGCTGGCCGTCCTCCAGGGACTCACCGAGTTCCTGCCGGTGTCGAGCGACGGCCATCTGCGCCTCTTGCAGGCCGTGGCCGGCGTGTCTGCCCCCGCGACCGCCGTCGACGTGGCGCTGCACCTGGGCACGCTCGGCGCCGTCGTGTTCGTGTTGCGGCGCGAACTCGGTGACGTGCTGCGCGGGGCGCTCGGGCTCTGCGGCGCGCTGCTCCGCGGCGAACCGCGTGCGGCCTGGCGCCGACCCGAGGTGCGGCTTGGGGTGTACCTGTGCGTGGCGACGGTACCGACGGGCCTCGTCGGGCTGCTTCTCGGACAGATCGCCGCGGGCCCGCTCGGCGGCCCGCTCTGGGTGGCCGGCTGGCTCCTGCTGAACGGCGGCGTGCTCTGGCTGGCGGGGCCGCTCGGCCGGCGCGCGGCCGCGGCCGGGCCGCCGCGCGAACTCGCCGACCTCCGGCTCCGCGACGCGCTCGTCATCGGCGCCGTGCAGGGCACCGCCGTGCTGCGCGGGCTGTCGCGCTCCGGCGCCACCATCGTCGCCGGGCTGGCCCTCGGGCTCAGCCGCGATGCCGCGGCGCGCTTCTCGTTTCTGGCCTCGGTGCCGGCCATCCTGGCGGCGGCCACCTACGAGGGGCTCTTCGCCGCGCCCGAACCGGGCACGCCGGGGCTCGCGACCCTCGGGCTCGGCGTCGTGCTCGCCGCCGTGGTGGGTTTTGGCGCGCTGCGGCTGCTCCTGCGCATCGTCCGGACCGGTCGGATCGAACGCTTCGCCTACTACTGTTGGGCGCTTGCCGCCGTCGTGATGGTGGCAGCGCTCGCCGGCTGGATGTAGCCGCGGCCTCGGCCCGCCGGCGCGCGGCAACCGCAGGGTGCCGCCGGGCGGCAATGGCGGCGCCGCCGCTCGAACGTCGAACCGAAAGGCGAAGGGGATCGGTCGCTGCGGCGGGCGGTCGTTCGGGAAGCGGATGCGGGCGCGGCCGGTCGGGGGCGGGCCCGGCGGGCCGCCCGGCCACCCTGAGGCGACGCGCTACATGCAGGCGGTGCGGCAGGTGTCGCTCGGCAGGAAGCACCAGGCGTTCGGGTCGTCGGGGCAGGGCGCGTAGCAGGGCTCGGTGCCTTCGGTCAGCAGCGCGCAGCGCAGGCCCGGCGGGCAGTCGGCGTCGGCGCGGCAGCCTTCGTAGGCCGGGCTGCACTGGCCATAGCAGCGCTCGTAGCAGACGCCGTTTTCGCACGCGGTGACACAGGTCACTGCGTCGTCGGCCCAGGAGCAGAAGTAGCCGTCGCGGCAGGTGCTGTCGTCGGTGCAGGCGTCTTCGCCAACGAGCGGCACGCAGACCCCGACGCAGGCCGGCATGTCGCAGTTTTCGCCTTCGGGGCAATCCCAGCCGCACGTGTCGGGGTCGATCTCGCAAGCCTCACCCGACGCGCAGTCAGCGTCGGCGTAGCAGGGGGTGGGCGGCGGCGTGACGGCAGTGCAGGTGCCGGGGCAGTATTCGGGCACGCCGCCACCGTCGGGCGGCCAGTAGCCGCAGTTCGGGTCGGGCATGCACACTTCGCCGGCCGGGCAGTCGGCATCGGCGAAGCAGGCGTTCTCGATGGGCACGCAGTAGCCGCCGCACCAGCTGGGCTCGCTTGGGTCGCTGCCCGGGCACGACCAGGAATCGAACTGGCAACGCTCGCCCGGCGCGCACTCGGCGTCGGAGTAGCAGACACCGGAGAGCGGCAGGCACACGCCGGGCTGCGGCAGGAAGTCGGGGTCGGGATTGTCACGCGGCAGGGCACAGTACTCGCCGGCGGGGCAGTCGGTGTCGCTCCAGCAACCCGGCTCGACCGGCACGCACCAGCCGCCGCACGGCATGGGGTCGCCTTCGGGGAGGGCCGGGTCGTAGCCCCAGCCGCAGTTCGGGTCGTACTGGCAGAGGGCGCCCGTGCCGCAGTCGGCGTCGGACCAGCATTCGTAGGCCATGGGCACGCACACGCCGCCGCAGTAAGCCGGCATGCCGTCGGGGGCGTCGGGGTCGTATTCGGCGCCGCCGCAGTAACTGCCGTCGAACTGACACATCATGCCGGGCCCGCAATCGGCATCGGAGAAGCACTCGGCCGGACGCGCGACGCAGATCCCGGGGCAGTAGGCGCGGTCGGTCTCGGGCGCGTTCGGGTCGCCGTCGAAGCCGCCGCAGTAGCTCGTGTCGAACTGGCACATCATGCCGGCGGGGCAGTCGGTATCGGAGAAGCATTCGCGCTGCACGGCCACGCAGAACCCGCCGCAACCGATGCGCAGGCCCTCTTCGGGCGGTACGGCCGGGTCGTTGTAGCCGCAGTTCGGATCGAGCTGGCACACCATGCCGGCACCGCACTGGTCGTCGCTGTAGCATTCGTAGGCGATGGGCACGCAGATGCCGCCGCACGCGATATCGGCCTGCGGCGCGCCGGAAGCATCGTCACCCGCGGCCCACGTGCCGCAGTAGGTGGGGTCGATCTGGCAGTACATGCCGGCGCCGCAGTCGGCGTCGGACCAGCACTGCGGCGTGGTCGGGATGCACACGCCACCGCAGCGGGGCGGTGCGAAGGCCGCATCGCCCTCGCCCGCCGGAACGGGCTCGGCGCCACAGTTCGCCCAGTCGATGTTGCAGACGGACCCGGCGTTGCAGTCGGCGTCGGACCAGCATTCGACCGGACGCACGACGCAGACACCGCCGCAGTAGGCCGGCATCCCGGCCGGGTCGCCCGGGGCGTAGTCGCCCCCCGCGCAGTAGTCGTTCGTGAACTGGCACATCATGCCGGGGCCGCAGTCGGCGTCGGACCAACATTCGACCGGCGGCTCGTACGGCACGCACACGCCGCTGCAGGCCACGAACTTGTCGCCGTCCATGCCCGGCTCGTTGGGCCATGCACCGCAGTTGGTCTCATCGATCTGGCAGATGGTGCCCGGGCGACAATCGGCGTCGGACCAGCATTCGACCGGCGGCTCATAGGGTACGCACACGCCGCCGCAACGCGGCATGGCCTCGCCCGAGCCCTCGCCGGCCGGCGCGAAGTCGCCACAGCGGTCGCCCGAGAACTCGCACACCCTACCGGGGCCGCAGTCGGCGTCGGACCAGCACTCGACCGGCGGCTCGTAGGGCACGCACACGCCGCCGCAACGCGGCATGGCGTCGCCCGTGCCGTCTTCGGCCGGCATGTAGCCGCAGCGGTCGCCCGAAAACTCGCACACCATGCCGGGGCCGCAGTCGGCGTCGGACCAGCACGTTTGCGGGAACAGGCACTCGCCGTTGACGCACTGGCCGCCATCCGGACAGTCGCTGTCGGCGCGGCATTCGACCGGGTCGGCGACGCACTCGCCATAGCAGACGTTGCAGTCGGGACAGTCGGGAGGCACCTCGCAGGCGCCGTCGGACACGCTGCAGTGCTCGCCGGCGCCGCAGTCGGCGTTGGAGTAGCAGCCGTCGCCCGGCTCGCCGTCGATGCACAGGCACGCGCCGTTCTCACAGGCCCAACGGCCGTCGCAGGGCCCGGCCGCGGCGCAGTCGGCGTCGCTCACGCAGCCCGGGGCGTCTTCGTCGGGTGCCCCACAGGTGGGCCCGGTGTTGCCGGCCACGAAAAGCAGCAGGGCCGCGATACCAAAGCCCTGCCAGAGCCAGCCGCCGATCGTTCGTTTCGTTTGCATGGTCGTCCTCCTCGCGGCGCGCCCGCTTCCTGGCTCGGGTCCCCCCGGCTCGGCCGCCGTCGCCGAGCCCTGGTGCAAGCGGCAGGCCAACCGGCCGCGGGCCCAAAATCCGCGGCCGACCTGTTGCCGCAACGCGTGCGCCACGCCGGCAGCATACCCGGATCTCGGCAGAATGTGCAAGACCTGCACATGCAACGGGTGCACGCCACCCGGCGAACCGGGCAGCCCGGGTCCACACGCCCCGAGGCCCGCTCCGGGGCGATCTGGCGCCACCGCATGGCGTGTGGTAGCGTGTCGAACGCCTTGTGCGGCAGGGCGCCGCGCGGGGCTCGATGACCGCAAGGACGATGACCATGCGTGCGCGTTTCCCCATCGTGGCGACCCTTCTGGCCGGGTGCATGCTGCTCGGCTGCGAAACCTCTTCGGCCGGCGGCTCGGGCGCGGGCGACACGAGCCCCGACGGCCTGCGCGACACCAACAACGACACGCCCGGATGGGTCTGGGACACGGGTGGCGGCGACACCACCACGCCCGGCGGCGACACGACGAAGCCCGGCGACACCCCCGTTCAGCCCGAAATCGGTCCGCGCGACGCGACCCAGACGGTCGAGACGCGCTGCACGCCGAGCCTCGCCTGGTGCCAAGACGACGTGGCGCACAAGTGCAACTCCGACGGCACGACCGACTACGTGCGCGATTGCAGCCCGGGCGTGTGCCGCGACGGCGAATGCTACGTGTGCGCGCCGACCGAGGCCTACTGCAACGAGAGCGACCGCAACCTCTATCAGTGCAACGCCGACGGCACGGGCGGCACCTTGCTGCAAGAGTGCAACCCGCGCTACGGCTGCTACGAAAACCGCTGCCTCGTCTGCTACCCCGGCATCAAGGACTGCGACGAACAGAACCACGTCGTCATCTGCAACGCCGACGGCAGCGGCTGGGACATCTTCGAGGACTGCGGGGCCGCCGGCGCTGCCTGCGCCTCGCCCGGGCTCTGCGTGGGCGGCTGCGGCACCGAAATCAAGACCGGCACCAACACGGGCTGCGACTTCTGGGCCGTCGACCTCGAAAACGCCCTCGAAGAACAGCTCGGCCAGGTGTGGGACGCGCAGCACGCCCAGTTCTCCGTCATCGTCTCCAACACGGCCGAGACGGCGGCGGCCGACATCACCATCACGCGCCCCGACGGCGTCGAGATCACGGGCTCCGTGGCGCCGGGCGACCTCCAGGTGTTCAACCTCTCCAACTACCCGAGTTGGGACTTCTCGCTCGAAGGCTCCGGCATCACGAACAAAGCGTTCCACATCACAACCACGCAGCCGGTCAACGTGTACCAGTTCAACCCGCTGTCGAACGTGGGCGTGTTCTCCAACGACGCCTCGGTGCTGCTGCCGACCCCGGGCCTCGGCACCGAGTACTACACGGCCACGCTGCCGCAGATCACCGACGGCATCGAACCGGTCTACCGCGGCTACTTCACGGTCATCGCGATCGACGAGGAATCCACCACCGTCACCATCACGCCGGCGGGGCCGACGCTCGCGGGCAGCGGCATTCCGGCGCTCACGGCCGGCCAGACGCACTCGGTGACCCTCCAGCGCGGCGAGGTGCTCAACGTCGAGTCCAACACCGCCGACGAGGTCGATCTCTCGGGCTCGCACATCCTCTCCGACCGTCCCGTGGCCGTGTTTTCGGGCCATGTCGCGGCCGTCACCGCCCAGGAATGCTGCGCCGACCACCTCGAAGAGCAGATGCCGCCGCTCACGTCCTGGGGCACCCAGTACGTCGCCACGCGCGCCTGGGAACGCGGCTACGAGGGCGACTACTGGATGGTCGTCGCCTCCGAAAACGACACCACGGTCACGCTCAACCCCATGGTCGCCACCATTCCGCGCCTCAGCGCGGGCGGCAAGCACTACTTCAAGGCGTCCCAGAACTTCGTCGCCACGGCCAGCAAGCCCGTGTTGCTCGTGCAGTTCCTGGCATCGTCCTACGAGACCCCCACCCCGCCGGGCGGCTGCTCGGCGAGTTGCCCCGAGGGCTTCTCGTGCTTCCTCGGCGACTGCCAGGGCGACTCGTGCTCCGGCAGCGGCCAGTGCTCCGACGGCGCCACCTGCACCGAAGGCTACTGCCAGCCCATCGGCGACCCCTCGCTCATCGTGGCGGTGCCCGTCCAGCAATTCCAGGATGGCTACATCTTCCTCACCCCCAACTCGTACCACAAAGACTACCTCAACGTCATCGCGCCCACGGGGGCGACCGTCACCCTCGACGGCGTCGACATCCCGCCCGCGAGTTTCACGGCCGTCATGGGCAGCGGGTTCGGCGTGCATCGGCGCGAGGTGCCCGACGGCACCCACGTCATCCAGAGCGACGTCCCGTTCGGCATCGTCGTGTACGGCTACGACAAAGACGTGTCGTACGGCTACCCCGGCGGCCTCGGGCTCGAAGTCATCAACCCCAGCGACGAATGAGGGGGCGCCCGCCCATGCAGCCCACCGATCCGCATCCCGCCGAAGTCTTCGCGCTGCTGCGCCAGAAGTCGCCCGCGACCCGCATCGCGGTCGTCGGGGCCAGCAACGACCCGCAAAAATACGGCCACATCATCGTCAACAACCTCCAGGCCAAGGGCTACACCGTGCTGCCCGTCAACCCGCGCGAGGCCACCATCGCGGGGCTCACGGCCTATCCGTCGCTCGCGGCCCTGCCGCTGCCCGTGCACATCGTCGACGTCGTCACCCCGCCCGCCGTGACGCGCAAGGTGCTCGCCGAAGCCGCCGCTCTCGGGCTGCCGGCCGTCTGGCTGCAGGACGGCAGCTTCGACGCCGAGGTCCTCGCGTTCGCCGCGACGGCGCCCTTCAAGACGGTCTACAACGCCTGCATCATGGTCGTCAGCAACTACTGAGAGGCCCCTGCTCGTCACCGGCGGCTTCCGGCGCGTCCGGTTCGGCGGCAGCGCGTGCCCGCTCGGCCGCGCGGACCACGTAGGCGGCCCAGCGCTCCGGGTCGGGCAGGAAACGCAGTTGCGGCGCGCGGCGCAATTGCAGCGCCTCGGCGAGCACGCTGCGGAAGAACCCCGTGGCCGCCTCGAAGAGTTCCTGCGCTTCACGGACGCCGCCGAGTTCGACCGGGCGATGCGGCGTCGGGCCGAACACGGCGACGAGTCGGCGCAAGCCGCCGTCGGGCAGCACCCGGGTCACGACGAGCTCCTGGAAACGCGGATCGGCGCAGTCGATGCGTAGTGCGTCGTTGAGGAGGCCCTCGGCCACGCTCAGCAGTTGGTCGGTGCGGGGAACCTGGGCCTGACCGTGGTGGCGACGGGTCATGGGGTTTCTCCAGCAGCGGTCGGCCAGCGGATCCGGGAGGGCGGGCCGGCCGCGCGGCGCTCAGAGGCTGTGAAGATACCGCAGTTCGTCGCGAGGCGTACCCCTGGCGGAAGGGCTGCAAGGAGCGGGGGTGCCGGAAACCCGGGACGTATCGCGGGATACGGCGCAGGGTTTCGGGGGTCGCCGTGACGCCGCGGACGTCCGGCAGGGGTCGCCGCAGCAGGACGGAGATTTCTTCTGAGCCTCTCAGGCCCAGCGGATGAGGCGCGGCTCGAAGGGGTGGACGAGGTCGGGGTGGCTCGGCAGCACCCGCACGGTGTAGCCGTGTTGCCCCGCGTCGCGGCACTGGGCATCGCCCTCGTACACGTGGCCGCCGTCGCCGGCGCGCTCGACGAAACGCATGGGCAGCGCACTTGCCTCGCGGAACTGGCCGTCGGCCGTGAGCGGTCCGGAATAGACCTCGACCGCCACGTCGTCGGGGGTGAGCGGGCCGAGTTGCACGACCGCGCGCACGAGGAGCTTGCTGCCGACGAGGCAGGGCTGCGGGCTGCGCTCTTCGATGGCCGTGATGCGCACTTCGGGCCAGGCCCCTTCGAGGCGCAGCATCCAGTCGACGAGCGCCCGCGTGCGCCGCAGATCGCCTTCGAGCAGTTCGCGGCGCCGCCGCGCGGCCGGCAGGTAGCAGCGGTCGAGGTAGCCCTGCACCATGCGGTGCGTGTTGAAGTACGGACACACGGAGCGCATGCAGGCCTTCATGCGCGCGATCCAGCCGCGCGGCAGCCCGGAGCGCGTGCGCTCGTAGAAGAGCGGTTTGACCTCTTTTTCGAGCAGCGCGTAGAGCGCCGCCGATTCGACGGCGTCCTGTTCGGCGAGCCGGTCGGCCGGATACTCTTCGCCGCGCCCGATGGCCCAGCCGAGGTTCGGCCGGTAGCCCTCGACCCACCAGCCGTCGAGCACGCTCAGGTTGAGCACGCCGTTGACGGCCGCCTTCATGCCGCTCGTGCCGCTCGCTTCGAGTGGCCGGCGCGGCGTGTTGAGCCACACGTCGACGCCCTGCACGAGGTAGCGCGCTATCGCCATGTCGTAGTCTTCGAGGAAGAGCACGCGGTTGCGGAGGTCGCCGCCGCGCACGGCGCGCACGATGTCGCGGATGAGGCCCTTGCCGGCCTCGTCCTGCGGGTGGGCCTTGCCGGCGAAGATGAGTTGCACGGGCCGGTCGCGGTCGAGCAGCAAGTTCGTCAGCCGTTCCATGTCGCGGAACAGCAGCGTCGCACGTTTGTAGGTCGCGAACCGCCGCGCGAAACCGATCGTGAGGGCCTCGGGGTTGAGCACTTCGTCGGCCACGGCGGCGTCGCGCGCCGACGAACCGCTGCGTTCGAGCTGCCAGCGCAGCCGCTCGCGCGCAAACCCGACCAGCCGCTCGCGGCGCCGCTCATGCGTGCGCCACAGTTCCTCGTCGGGGATCTGGTCGACGCGGCCCCAGACCGTGGGGTCCTGCGGCTCGTAGACCCAGCGCTCGCCGAGGTAGCGGTCGAACAGCACGCCGAGGTCGTGAGAAATCCAGGTGCGCGTGTGGATGCCGTTCGTGATGGAGCGGATGGGGATTTCCTCGGTAGGTACCTCGGGCCAGATGCGCTGCCACATGTGCCGTGACACCTGGCCGTGCAGCTTGGAGACCCCGTTGACGTGGTCGGACGCCTTGATGGCGAGCACCGTCATGCAAAACGGTTCGTGCGCGTCGTGGCGGTCTTCGCGGCCGAGCGCCAGAAACTCTTCGAACGACACCCCGAAGTCGCGCCGATAGGGCTCGAAGTACTTGCGCATGAGGGCCGGCTCGAAGCGGTCGTTGCCCGCGGGCACCGGCGTGTGCGTGGTGAACACGTTCGTGGTCGACGTGGCTTCGTGCGCCTGGCGAAAGCCGATGTTGTGCTTCACCATGGCGTGGCGAATGCGTTCGAGCGCCAGAAACGCCGAATGGCCCTCGTTCATGTGGAACACGGTGGGCTCGATGCCGAGCGCCCCGAGCACGCGCATGCCGCCGATGCCGAGCAGGATTTCCTGGCGGATGCGCATCTCGTTGTCGCCGCCGTAGAGCCGTGCCGTGATCTGGCGCTGATCGGGGCGGTTTTCGGCCACGTTCGCGTCCATGACATAGAGCGGCACGCGGCCCACCTGGACGCGCCACACGCGCACGGACACGGGTCCGTCGGGCAGTTCGACCTGGATGCGCAGTTCGTCGCCGTTCGGCTGCCTGAGCAGCGTGATGGGCAGCGCGTGGAAGTCGATGTCGGAGTACGTCTCGCGCTGCCAGCCGTCGGCCGTCAGTTGCTGCTGGAAGTAGCCTTCCGAGTAGAGCAGCCCGATGCCGACGAGCGGGATGCCCATGTCGCTCGCGGCCTTGAGGTGGTCGCCGGCGAGCACGCCCATGCCCCCCGAGTACATCTGCACGCACTCGGTGAGCGCGTACTCGAACGAGAAGTAGGCGACGGAGATGTTCTGGTCGCGCGGATAGGTCTTGGCAAACCACGTGGTGTCGTTGACGTACGCGTGTAGCGCACGGCTGCAGCGGTCGAGCTGCGCGCGGAAACTCTCGTCGTTGGCGAGAAAGCGCAGCCGCTCCTGGCGCACCCGTCCAAGCAGCCGGATGGGGTTGTGGTGCGTTTCTTCCCAGAGTTGGTTGTCGATGCGGCGGAAGAGGAAGATGCCCTGGTGGTTCCAGCTCCACCACAGGTTGTGGGCCAGTTCGCGCAACGGCTCCAGGGCGGGCGGCAGAGACGGCACAACGTTGAAGCGGCGAATATTCTTCATGAACGACCTTTCCTCCAGGCGCTGCACCCGGCACCGTGGGCGCAGCGCGGGGCGATCCTTGCATCGCCCGGGCCGAAAAAACAAGCCGCGGCGCGCTGCGGGCCGGCCCGCGCCAAGCGGGTTGACAGGCCCGGGCCGCCCCCACTATAGAGAGCGGTCCGTTTGATGCGGGGTGGCGCGCGCATGCAGTCGGTCGAAACGGTCATTCTGGGAGCGGGGTTGGCGGGGCTCAGCACGGCCTATCAACTGGGCCGCGACTACCTCCTCATCGAACGCGAGGCGCGCGTGGGCGGGCTCGCGCGCACCGAGACGGTGGGCGGCTTCGCCTTCGACTGGACCGGCCACTGGCTGCACCTGCGCCACGCCCACAACCGCCGCCTCGTCGACGAGCTGCTCGGCGACCGCATGGTCGAGGTGCAGCGCGTCGCGCGCATCTGGTCGCACGGGGTCTTCACCGAGTACCCCTACCAGGCCAACCTGCACGGCCTGCCGCTGCCGGTCGTCAAGGAATGCCTGATGGGCGCCATCCGGGCGCTCGCCGGACCCGCCGCCGGCGACGTGCCGCGCGACTTCGCCGACTACGTGCTGCGGCACTTCGGCGCCGGCATCGCGCGGCACTTCATGATCCCCTACAACACGAAACTCTGGGGCTGCCCGCCCGAAGACATCACGGCCGCCTGGTGCAGCCGCTTCGTGCCCGTGCCGAGCCTCGAACAGATCGTCGACGGGGCGCTCGGACTGCACCAGTCCATGGGCTACAACGTCGCGTTCCGCTACCCGCGGGCGGGCGGCATCGAAGCCCTGCCGCAGGCGCTCGCGGCGCACCTCGAGCCGGCGCGCATCCGGCTCGAGACGGCCCCAACCCGCATCGATCCCGCCCGCCGCACGCTGCAACTGCCCACGGGCGAAACCCTCGGCTATACGTGGCTCGTATCGAGCATCCCGTTGCCGGCGCTCATCGACCTGCTCGCCGACGTGCCGGCCCCGGTGCGCGCCGCGCGCGCCACGCTGCGCTACACGACGTTGCGCTTCATGGACGTCGGGCTGCGGAGCGAACGGCCCTTCGACGGCGCCCACTGGCTGTACTTGCCTGAGCCCGAGCTGCCGTTCTACCGCATCGGGGTGTACTCCAACGCCATCCCCGCCATGGCCCCGGCGGGCCACGCCGCGTGCTACGTCGAGTGCTCCAACGTCAACCGGCCGCCCGACGCCGTGCTGCAGGCCGAGCTGCGCGCATTGCTCGTCCGGCTCGGCGCCATCGAGCGCCCCGACCAGATTGTCGTCGAACGCTTCCGCGAAGTGCCCGTGGCCTACGTCGTCTTCGATCACGCCTACTTCGCCGCGTTGCAGGTCATCCGCGCGTACCTCGAAGCCCACGGCATCCTGTCCATCGGGCGCTATGGCCGCTGGATCTACGCCGCCATGGACGACGCGCTCGACGACGGCTTCGAGACCGCGGCCCGCATCCGCGGGCAGGCTCCCGGCAGAAACGAAGGATAGGAGGACCCGTGCGCAAATCCGATCGCCGCAACGTTTCCGAGGCGGCTGCCGACAGCGAACGGCCGGTCGTCAGCATCGTCATCCCGGTCTACAACGAGGAAGGGCTGCTGTTCGCGTCCATCGTCGAACTCGTCGAAAAGATGAAGGCTCTCGACGTTCCGTACGAGATTCTCATCTGCGAGAACGGCTCCACCGACCGCACGCTCGAAATCGCCTACGAGCTCGAACGCCAGTTTCCGCCCGTGCGCGCCCTCTCGCTCGGCGAGCCGAACTACGGCAAGGCCATGCGCCGCGGCATCCTCGAAGCCCGCGGCGACTACGTCATCTGCGACGAGATCGACATCTGCGACACGCGCTTCCATCGCCGCGCCCTCGACGCGCTCATGGCCGACCAGTGCGACATGGTCGTCGGCTCCAAACTGCACCCCGACGCACGCGACCGCCGGCCGCTCATGCGCCGCACCGCCAGCATGGTCATGAACGGGCTGCTGCGCGTGCTGCTCGACTTCAAGGGCACGGACACGCACGGGCTCAAGGCGTTCCACCGCGAACGGCTGCTCGCGGTCGTCAACCGCTGTATCGTCGACAAGGACCTGTTCGCCTCCGAGTTCGTCATCCGCGCCGAACGCGGGCAGTTCCGCATCCTCGAGGTCCCGGTCGAAATCGTCGAGAAGCGGCAGCCCTCCATCAACCTGTTGCGGCGCGTGCCGAACGTGTTGCGCAACCTCGGGCGGCTGTTCGTGGTCATCCGACTCAGGGGCTAGGCGATGGCGCCGAACCGGCGGCTGCTCATCGGCGTCGACGTCGACGGGCTCGACCAGTACCGTCGCATCCACGGACTGCCGGCGGCCGGCCCCGAACCGGAAGCCTGGACGGTCGGGGTGCCGCGGTTTCTCGCGCTGTTCGAGCGGCTCGGGCTGCGGGCCACGTTCTTCGCCATCGCCGCCGACCTCGAACACCCCGCCGCGCGGGCCGTGGCCGAACGGGTGCTCGCCGCGGGCCACGAACTGGCGAGCCACTCGTGGCACCACCCCTACGACCTCGTACGGCTGCCGGCGGCCGCGGCCGAAGCCGAAATCGTCGAGGCCGATCGCCGGCTGCGCGCGCTCACGGGCGGTCCCATCGCGGGCTACCGCGCGCCCGGCTACGCCCAGAGCCCGGCCGTGCTCGCGACGCTCGCGCGGCTCGGCTACCGCTACGACTCCTCGGCCTTCCCCTGCCCGCCCTACGTGGCGGCGAAGGCGCTCATCATGGCCGGCATGGCGCTCACCGGCCGGCCGAGCCGTTCCATCCTGCACCGGCCGCTCCAGGCGTTCGGCGCGCGCACGCCGCACCGCCTGCGGACGGCCGCCGGGCCGCTCTGGAGCCTGCCCATCTCGGTCCTGCCGGGGCTGCGCTTCCCGCTCATCGGCACGGCGCTGACGGCCCTCGGCCCGCGCGGGGTGGCCGGGCTCGCCCCGCTTGTGGCGCGCATGCGCTACGTCAACCTCGAATTCCACGCCCTCGATCTGCTCGAGCTTCAGGCCGACGGGCTCGACCCGGTCTTCCGCGTGCAGCCCGACCTGCGGGTGCCGGTGGCCCACAAAACGGCGCTCTTCGAGGCGTTCCTCGGGCGCGCCGGGCGCGCCGCCGAATCGCGCACGTTGGCCGAATTCGCGGCCGAGTGCGGCCCACCCGCGGGCGCATAGCCGCGCAAGCCGCTGCCGGCCCCGTTCGACCCGCCAGAGAGGGCGCAGGGGATCGCGAAAGGCGCTTCAGGGGGCCACGGCTTCGCGCACGACGCGGAGCGGCGCCCGGCGCGCCACGGCCCGCCGTTCGAGCACGCGCAGCACCTTGAAGTCGTCCTGGCGCGCTTCGGCCATGAGTTGCTGCGCGCGCCGCAGCGGCGCGAGGTCGACCTCGATGCCGTAGCCCGCGAACAGTTCGCGCAGTTCCGCGTGGCAGATCTCGATGGAGCGACGCGTGGACGCGAAGCCGTGTTCGGCGGCCTCGGCGCGCTTCCAGAACGCGACCGGGTTGATGGAGAAGAACTGGTGGTCGGTTTCGGCCGGCTCGATGCAGATGATGTCGCCGTGGAAGTTGGGGTCGCGCGCAAACTGTTCGAGCGACAGGTGCAGCCTGGAGTGCAGCATGGCGCGCACGGACTGGTTGATGAGCGTCGGCAGGCCGAGATCGCTCAGGTGCTCGAAGTGCCGCCCCATGGCCGTTTCGCGCGAAAAATGCCAGGGCCGGAACGGGTTGTAGACGATGACCAGGTCGGCGCCTTTCGCGACGGCCAGGTGGATGTTGGCGGTTTTCAGCAACCCCGCGTCGAGGTAGTCGTGGCCGGCGATGCGCGGCGGCTTGTAGAAGATGGGCAGCGCCGTCGACGCCTGCACGGCTTCGGAAATGGAGACGTTGTTGACCTCGTCGGGTCCGAAGATGACCTGTTCGGCGGTATCGGCGTCGGTGGCCAGGATGTACAGGGCCTTGCTGCGGTCGGTCTGCAACAAGCGGAAATTGTTAGGGACCCGATTGCGTTCGAGGTTGCGTCGCAGGTAGCGCTCGATGCGCTGGTTGTCGAAGATGCCCGCCGGCAGGTAGCTCGACGCGTACGGCAGGTCGGTCGAATCGAAGATGGCCCGCAGGATGGGCAGCGCCAACAGTTCGAGGTTGAGCATGTTCGGGTGGCGGACGAGTTCGCCGAGGAACTTCCACACCTCCCGCCGGCTGCGCCGCACGTAGCGCGCCGCCGCCCAGCCCACCTGGGGTCCGAGCGCCACGATGTCCCGCAACAACTTCGCGGGTTTGCGCGAAAACTCGTCGACGTTCGGATAGTAGAAGTCGCGCATGCGCATGCGCGAGATGCGCGGCGACGTGCCGCTGAGGCTGCGCAGCAGTTCCTCGGGCGGCACCCCCGAGGCGAGCGGTGCCGCGAGCAGGGCGCCGGCCGACAGGCCCACGTAGATGTCGAAGTCGGTGACCTTGACGTTCTGGATGTACTGGTTGAGCGCGATGAGCCCGCCGATCTTGAAGGCCCCGCCCGAGATGGCGCCCCCGGAGAGCACCAACGCCAGGCGCGCGTTGCGCCGGCGCCGACGGGGGCTCGAATTGCGCACGAGCGTGATGCCAACCGACACGGTCGCCCTCCCGGCGGGGCCATGGCCCGGCCCTGCTGCGGAGGATAGCGGTCCCCGTGAGCGCGCACAAGTTCCCGACTCCGCGCGGATTCGCCGCGGCGCGGGGGGCGCCTGGGCCGGGCCTGCGCCGGCGCGCCGACCGCCCGCCGCGGGCCGACTTTGCGCCGCGCCCGCGTGACAAGCGCGGGCCCTCGGCCTAGAAAGGACGGCGCGCGGCCCGCCCGGCCGCGCGGAGGGTGCCATGGCCCGAAGCCCGCTCGGCAGACCCGCCCCGCTCGCTCCCGGCGACGAAGTCCGGGTCGTCGCGCCGTCGAGTCCCTTCGAGGCCGACGCGTTCGCGGCGGGCATCGCGGCTTTGCGGCGCTTCGGCCTCACGGTGCGCTGGCGGCCCGATCTCGAAGCGCGCGACGGCCACCTGGCCGGCAGCGATGCGCGCCGCGCGGCCGAATTCAACGAGGCGCTCGGCGACCCGCGGGTGCGCGCCATCTGGGCCGTGCGCGGCGGCTCGGGGGCCCTGCGGCTCCTGCCGGCGCTCGGCCCGCCGCCTGCACGCCCAGGGCCGCCGCCACTGCTCATCGGGTTCAGCGACGTCACGGCGCTGCTGCGCTGGGCCGAGCGCGCGGCCGGCCTCGTCGCCTGGCACGGGCCGGTCGTGACCCAACTCGGCCGGCTCGCCCCCGCGGCGCTGCTCGGCGTGTGGCGCCGGCTCCAGGGCCTGGACCTGCCGGCGGAGCCGCTCTTCGCGGGCTTGCAGGTGCTGCGCGGCGGCTCGGCGCGCGGGGTGCTGCGCGGCGGCAACCTGTCGCTCGTCTCGGCGCTCGCCGGAACCCCGTGGGCCGTGCCGCTCGCCGGCACCGTGCTCCTGCTCGAAGACACCGGCGAGCCGCTCTATCGGCTCGACCGGCTGTTCACGCAACTCACGTTGCAGCGCGGTTTCGCGGGGCTGCGCGGGCTCGTGCTCGGCGACTTCGACGGCCTCACGCCGGCCGAGACCGACTGGTTTCGCGGCCGCGTGCTCGCGGCGACGGAAGCCCGTGCCCTGCCCGTGCTGTGCGGCGCGCCGTTTGGCCACGGCCCGCGTCAGTCGCCCTTCCCGCTCGGCGTTTCGGCACGCATCGACGGCACCGCGGGCCGGGTCGTGCTCGCCGAGTCGCCGTGGGCGCAACGCCCATGACCCCGACGCTCCCGCCCGCGCCGGCCGCCGTGACGGCCCTCCTCCGGCAGGGAGTCGCCGACGGCACGTTCCCTTGTGCCGCCCTGTTTGCAGCCCGGCTGGGCGGTGGGGCGTTTGCGGCCCACGTCGGCCGGCTCACGTACGCGGCCGAGGCGCCACCGCT
The DNA here is from genome assembly GCA_964422715.1 of uncultured Myxococcales bacterium. GTDB lineage: Bacteria > Myxococcota_A > UBA9042 > PWKZ01 > CAYRCM01 > CAYRCM01. Next base: position 48,079 of record CAYRCM010000008.1, read on the forward strand.
CACGCCCGCGGCGCGCTTCGACCTCGCCTCGCTCACGAAACCGCTCGGCGCCGTCACCGTGGCCATGCGCGGGGTGGCCGCCGGCTGGCTCGATCTCCGCACCCCGGTCGCGGCGGTACTCGCGGATTTCTCGACGCCGCCCTGGCACACCGTGACGCTCGCGCACCTGCTGCAGCACGCCTCGGGGCTGGTCGACTGGCGCCCGTACTTCCGTGACTTCCGCACGGCCGCGCCCCCGGCACCGCCGGGCGGAGCCGCAGCCCGCGACTTCTTCCGGCAACGGCTTGCCGCCGAGCCGCTCGTGCGCGTGCCGGGCAGTTCGTCCCTCTACAGCGACCTCGGCTTCCTCGTGCTCGGCCTCGCACTCGAAGCGCTCGGCGGGCTGCCGCTGCCCGCGCTGGTCGCCCGCGAAGTGGCCGGGCCCCTCGGTCTCGGCGCGGCCGAGTTCGGCTACCGGGCGACCGCGTCGTGGGCGCCGGAGCAGCCCCCGGAGGCGCCGGAAACCGTCGTCCCGACCGAGTGTTGCGCCTGGCGGGGCGGGCTCGTACACGGCGTCGTGCACGACGAGAACGCCCATGCGCTCGGGGGGGTGGCCCCGCACGCGGGCCTGTTCGCGACCCTCGGGGCGGTGGGGCGCTGGGCGGAGGCGTTGCTCGAAGCGGCCCTCGGCCGGCGCCCCGCGTTCCTGCCGGCCCCCGTGGTCAACGCGTTCTTCGATGCGGCACCGCTGCCGGGCGCCACCTGGCATCTCGGCTTCGACGGAACGAATCCGGCGGGTTCCGCCGGTGGCCGGCGCCTTTCGCCCGACGCCGTCGGCCATCTCGGATTCACGGGCACGTCGGTGTGGCTCGATCGGCGCGCCGAGCTCGGGGTCGTGCTGCTGACGAATCGCGTGCATCCGACGCGCGACAATTGGCGAATCCGCGATTTTCGACCGCGCCTGCACGACGCGGTCGTCGGGGCCCTCCGCGGCGGGTAGCCGGACGGCCGCGCCGGGGCGCCGGGGCCCGTCGCAGGCCGCTTTGCAGGCCCTTGATTTGGCGTTGTCAGCCGCGCGGGCGTGTGCTATACGACCTCCGGTCGTAATGGTTCGTGCACAAACGCTTTTGTGCGGTTTTTTTGGGAGCGCTCCATGGACATCAGTCAACTCTTCGAGGCTCTGGACCAGAATCCGACCGATCTCGACACCCTGGACAACCTGCAGACGCAGCTGCTTGCCGAGGGCGACCAAGACGGACTCGAGCGCGCCTACACCCGGGTGCTGACGGCTTGCGACACGCCGCAGGACGTCGAAAACGTGCTCCGGCGCATCGAAGCCCGCACACGCACGGTCGACGACCCCGATCTCGCCGCCTGGGTCGGTTTCTACGTCGGCATGATGTACCAGCACCGCGCCGAGAACCCGGTCAAGGCCGAGATGTTCCTGCGCAAGGTACCGCTCGTGGAGCCGTATCGCGAGTCGCTGGTGCGCTTCTACACGCAGTTCTACGCCGAACGGCGCAATTGGCGCCGCCTCGAACAGTTCCTCGAAGAGTCCGGGGCGTTCGGGCCCGACGAGGCGACGGCGACCGAGACGCGGCGCACGCTTGCGCGGCTCGCCGAAGAGACCGACCAGCCCGACAAGGCCATCGCCTACTGGGTGGCCGTCCACCAGTCCGCCCCCGACGACACCGAAGCCGAAGCGCGGCTCAAAGCCCTCTACATCAAGGTCCAGAAGTGGCACTCGCTCGTCGAACTGCTCAAAGAACAGTTGCAGCGCCTGCCCGAGGCCGACCTTGAAGGCAAGATTCTGGTCCACCTGGAAATGATTGACATTTTCCGCGACCAGATCAAATCCGAAACCAAGGTCACCGCCGCCTACCAGGCCATTCTCGAACTCGACCCCGGCAACCAGATGGCGCTCGACGCGCTCATCGCCCAGTTCGACGCGATGAAGCGCTACCCCGACCTCGTCAAGGTGCTCCAGAAGAAAATCGAGCACACCGCCGACACGGCCGCGGTCATCACGCTCCACCGCCAGGTGGCGCAGATCATGATCGAGAAGTTCTCGAACAGCACCGAGGCCATCAAGTCCTACGAAGCCATTCTGGCGCTCGACCCGACCGACCGCGACGCACTCGTCGTCCTCAAAGACGTCTACGAAAAGCGCAACGACTGGGAACACTTCATCGAGGTCTCGCAGCGCGAAGTCGACTTGCTCGCCGACGCCGCAGAACGCCACAAGGGCTACCTCGAACTCGCGCGCATGTCGGCCGACAAGATCCGCAAGCCGGCCGTGGCCATCGCCCTCTGGCGCAAGGTCCTCGAATTCGAACCCGAAAACCCGCAGGCGCTCGAAAACCTGCTGCCGCTCTACGAGCGCGAAAAAGACTTCGAAGCGCTCGTCGACGTGCTCGAACGCAAGCTCAACATCACCGAGGCCACGGCCGAACGCATCGACCTGCTCGACAAGCTGGGCCTCATCTACGGCGTGCGCCTCGGCAACGCCGAGAAAACCGTCGAAACCTGGAAGCGCGTGCTGGCCCTCGACCCCACGCACCGCAAAGCCCAGATCGAACTCAAGAAACGCTTCCTCGACGAACGCCAGTGGGACGAACTCGAGTGGTTCTTCCGCAACTACGGCGATGTCGCCGAGTTCGTGCGCACCCTCGAAACGCAGGTCAAGACGCTCGAAGAACCGGCCGACCAGATCGCCATCCTCTACAAGACCGCCAAGATCTGGCGCGAAGAGCTCGACCAGACGCCGCGCGCCGTGCGCGCCCTCGAACGCGTCCTCGAACTCGACCCCGAGCACGTCCAGACCGCCGAAATCCTCATTCCCATCTACGAAGAGATGGGCGAATGGGCCAAGCTGCCGCCGGTCTACGAAACGAAGCTGGCCTACACCGAAGACCCGGCCGAACGTCAGCCGCTGCTCTTGGCGCTCGCCGCCATCCACGAAGAGAAGCTGAACGACGTCAACGCCGCGTTCTTCTGCTACGTCCAGGCATTCAAAGAAGATTGGCGCCACGCCGACGTCTACGCGCAGCTCGAACGGCTGGCCGAGAGTTCCGCCAACTGGGATTCGTACGTCGTCGTCCTCGAAGAAACCCTCGAACTCGTCGATCTGGCCGACTACCGCGTGCGCTTCCAGCTGCGCCTCGCCCAGCTCTACGAAACCCAGGTCGGCGACCCCGAAAAGGCGCTCGACTACTACTTGCACGTGGTCGGCGAAGAGCCCAACAACCGCACGGCCATTCTGGCCATCGAACGGCTCTACAAGGCCATGGGCCGTTTCGAAGACCTCATCGGCATCTGTCGCCGCAAGCTCGACCTCGAAAGCGAGCCCGAAGAACGCAAGGCCATCCTGTTCGAACTCGGCGCCACCTGGCGCGACGCCCTGAGCGAGCCCGAAGAAGCCATCAACGTCTACCGCGGCATGCTCGAGGAGTTCCCGAGCGAAGTGCGCGTGTACGACGAAATCAGCAAGCTCTACCTGAAGTTGAACGACTTCGGGGCGCTGGGCGACGTGCTGCAGCGCAAACTCGCGCTGCTCCAGGAACAGGGCGCCTCCGACGCCGTCATCGCCGAACAACTCGGCGATCTCGGCATGCTCGCCTACGGCAACGAAGGCCGGGTCGGGGCCGCCGTCGACTGGTACGAGCGCGCGCTCGCGCTCGACCCCGACAACCGCCGCGTCGTCGGGCTGCTCGAACAGCTGCTGGCCGACGAAGACAGCCGGCCGCGCATCTCCGCCATCCTCGAACCCGTCTACGAGCGCTGGATGGACTGGGCGCGGCTCGCCGACGTCTACGAAATCCAACTCGCGCAACTCGAACGCGAAGAAGCCGAAGCGCAAAACCGGGTGGCCATGCTCAAGCGGCTCGGCGAGATCTATCGCGAGCCGTTGTCCGACGACGCCCTGGCCTTCCGCACGTACTGCCGCGTGTTCAGCATCGATCCGGTCGACCCCGAGGTCCGCAACTACCTCGAACCGCTCGCCGAGAGCCTCGACAGCTGGATCGAACTCGTCGAGCTGTACGAATCGAAGGTCGCCGACATCGACGACGCGCAGGTCAAGCAGGCCGTGCTGCTCACCATCGCGCAGCTCTACGACGAACGCATCGGCGACGCCGCCGCGGCCCAGGGCTTCTACCGCCAGGTGCTCGACATCGACCCGCTGCACCGGCCGAGCCTCGACGCGCTCGAACGCATCTTCCGCAACACCCGCAAGTACGAGCCGCTGCTCGGCATCCTCGAGCGCAAAGCCGAACTCGCCGAAGACAACGCGCAGCGCATCCACTACGCGTTCGAGATCAGCAAGGTCTACCGCGAGCACATGGGCGACACCGACAAGGCCATCGCCGCCGCCCTGCAAGTGCTCGACATCGATCCGCACAACCGCGAGGCGCTCCAGCACCTCGACGCGCTCTACGTCGAAAGCGAACGCGCGCCCGACCTCGCTGACATCTTGCTTCGGCGCATCGACCTCGCGCAGGACAACGGCGAAATCGTCGACCTCAAGTCGCGGCTCGCGGTGCTCCAGGAAAGCCGCCTGCAAGACGTAGCGGCCGCCATCCACACCTGGGCCTCCATCGTCGAACTCGAACCCGACCGCCTCGAAGCGGTCGAGGCCCTCGAACGGCTGTTCGACACTCCCGACTACTCGGGCCTCATCGCACCCATTCTCGAACCCTACTACCAGCGCCGCGGCGACTGGGAACGGCTCGTGCGCGTCTACACCGTCGAAGAACAGCAAACCGAAGATCCCGAAGAGAAGGTTCTGTTGCTGTTCCAGATCAGCGAGTTGTACGAAACGCAGGGCATGGACCCGCGCAGCGCGTTCGACCACTACGCGCGGGCCTTCGCGCTTCTGCCCGACAACGGCGAAACGCTCGACGCGCTGCTGCGCCTGTCCGATGCGCTCGTCAATCATGAGGAGTTGGTCCTGCTCATCGAGGAGCAGGTCGACAACGTTCTCGAACCGCAGCGCAAGAAAGAAATCCACCGCGTCGCGGCCCAGCTCTTCCGCGACCAGTGCGAAGACGCCGAGGGCGCCAAACGGCACTTCGCCGCCGTGCTCGACCTCGACCCCGAAGACCTGCCGGCTCTCAACGCGCTCACCGAGCTCTACCGCGCCAACGAGCAGTGGGAACCGCTCGTGCAGCTGCTGCTGTCCAAGGCCGCGCTCGAACAGGACGTGGCGCTGAAATGCGCCATGCTGCACGAGGCCGGCGAACTGTCGGCCACAGCACTCGCCGATGCCGAAAAGGCCATCGGCATCTACGAATCCGTGCTGCAGGCAAGCCCCGACGACGACGCGGCGCTCGGCGCCCTCGAAGGCCTCTACGGGCAAGTCGAAAACTGGGAACGGCTCGGCTGGGTCTACAGCGAACGCATCGCGCGCACGGGCGACCTCGCCGAACGCAAGGTGTTTGCGCGCAAGAAGGCCGAAATCCAGGAAGAGATGCAGGGCGCTATCGAGGACGCCATCGACACCTACAGCCACATCCTCGAATGGGACGGCGACGACGCCGACGCGCTCGCGCAGCTCGACCGCCTCTACACGCGCGCCGAAGACTGGGCGAGCCTGCTCAACGTGCTGCAGCGGCGGCTCGGCCAGGCCGACGGCGACGAAGCGAAAGAACTGCGCTTCCGCGTGGGGCGGCTCTACGAAGAGAAACTCGAAGACGTCTGGCAGGCCATCGAAGCCTACGCGGCGCTGCTCAAGAGTGCGCCCGACCACGCCAAGACGCTCGCCGCGCTCGAACGCATCGTGCGCGAGCGCGACGAACGGCAGCGGGCCTTCGACGTGCTGCAGCCGGTGCTGACGGGGCTGCAAGACTTCGAGAAACTCCTCGAACTCTACGGCGTCATCGCGGCCAACTGCGACGATCCGTTCGAGAAAGTGCGCATCCACGCCACCATGGGCGCCATCGCCGAAACGCAGCTCGGCGACCCCGAACGCGCCTTCGAATACTACGGCGCGGCGTTCCGGCTCGACGTCGAACGGCCCGAGACCGTCGAGGAACTCGAGCGGCTGGCGCAAAACTTCGAGCTCTTCGAACACCTGGCCCTGCTCTACGGCGAAGGCGCCGAACAGGCTGCCGACCCCGACGTGCAACTGCGCCTGCGGCTCAAGCAGGGGCGCATCCTCAAAGACCAGATCGGCGACCAGGAAGCGGCCGTGGCGCACTTCCGCGCCGTCTACGACGACTACCCCGACAACCTGCAAGTGCTCGAAGCGCTCGACAGCCTCTATGCGGCCAGCGCCAACTGGCCGGCGCTGCTCGACGTGCTGGCGCGCGAAATCGACGCCGTTTCCGAACTGCCGGCCAAGATCGAGCTCTACTTCCGCCTCGCCGGTGTCGCCGAAGAACACCTCCAGGACCGCACGCGGGCCTTCGAAGCCAACCGCGAAGTGCTCTTCCTCGACCAGCAGAACCCGCGGGCCATCCAGAACCTCGAAGGGCTCTTCCTCGAAGGGCACCACCGCCTCGACATCGCCGAGCTGCTCGAACCCATCTACCGCCAGCGGCAAGACTGGGGCAGCCTGCTCAGCATGTTCGAGATGAAGATCGAAGCGGTCGACGACGCGGTCGACCGGCTCGAACTCATCAAACAGATCGCCGACATCAACCTGCAGACGCTCGGCCGCACGCCCGAGGCCATCGGCTGGTACGGCAAGGCCTTCGTGCTCGACCCGCAAGACGACGTGCTGCTCGAACAGCTCGACAACCTCGTCGCGGGCACGGGTCAGTGGGCCGACCTCGTCGAAATCCTGCTCCAGGCGGTCGAGGCGAGCGACGACGCTGAACGGCGTGTCGTGCTGTGGCACAAGGCCGGCCGCGTGCTCGAAGAGAAGCTCTACGAACGCGAGCGGGCCGAATCCATCTACTTGCGCGTGCTCGACGAAGACAGCGAGAACCTGCCGGCCCTCCAGCGGCTCGACGGCATCTACAGCGAACTCGAACGCTGGGAAGACTTGCAGGGGGTGCTCGAGCAGGAAATCGGCCTGGCGCCCTACGACGACGACAAGGTGCTGCTGCTCATGCGGCTCGCCGAACTGCGCCGCGACCGGCTCGGCCGCTGGGACGACGCCGTGGCGGCGTTCCGCGAAGTGCTCACCATCCTCGACAGCCACCGGCCGGCGCTGCTCGCCTTGTCGGAGATCTACGCCACGCGCAACGACTGGGAACCGCTGTTCGAGGTATGCGGACGCCTGGCCGATGTCGCCGAGAGCGACGACGAGCGCGTGGGCTACCTGAAGCGGCAGGCCAATCTGGCCGAACTGCGGCTCGACAACGCCCAGAAAGCCATCGAGCTCTGGGAAGAAATCCTCACCCTCAGGGCCGACGACGGCGAATCCATCCGCGAGTTGCAGCGGCTGCGCGAGCAGGTTGGCGACTGGGCGGGGCTGCTCGAAGCCTTCGAGCGCGAACTCAACATGGCCGTGGCCGATTCCGATCGGCGCGTCGAGCTCTTCAAGTCCATGGGCCGCGTCTGGCGCGACCGGCTCGAAGACGGGCTCCAGGCCCAGGAAGCCTGGCGGCGCGTGCTCGACGAACAGCCCGAAGACCGCGAGGCGCTCGACTCGCTGCGGACTCTCTATCGCGAATCCGAAAACTACGAGTCGCTGGTCGACATCCTCGAACGCATGAGCGCGGTCGAAGACTACGACAGCGCCGAACGCGTCGAAATCTGGGAAGAACTGGGCCAGCTCAAGACCGACGTCATCCTCAAGCCGCAAGAAGCCATCCAGGCCTGGCGGCAGGTCATGGCCCTCGACCCGAACCACCGCCGCGCCATCCTGTCGCTCGAAAAGCTCTACTACGACGAGGCCATGTGGGAGCCCTGCGTCGACATCCTCAAGCGGCGGGTGTCCCTCGAAGAGGCGACCGAAGATCAGGTCGAATGCCTCATGAAGGCGGCGCGCATCCAGCTCGAAAACCTGGGCGACCCCGATGCCGCGGCCGAAAGCTACGAAGCCGTGCTCGAACGGCAGCCGGCGTTCATGGACGCCTACTACCAGATCGAGCGCATCTACGAGTCCAAGGGCGACTGGTACCGCCTGGCCGAGGTGCTGAGCCAGAAGGTGGGCCACCTCGAAGACGAGGTCGACCAGGTCTACTCGCTCCAGAACCTCGCGCGCATCTTCGAAGAACGGCTCGGCATGGCCGACCGTGCCTTCCAGGTGCTCGAGCGGGCGCTCGACATCCAGCCGACCGACGAGCAGACGCTGCGCGAAATCGAACGCGTCGCCACTGCGGCCGAGATGTGGGAACCGCTGCTCGACATCATCGAGCGCGTCGTGCCGAAGCTCGCAGAGCCCGACCAGATCGTCGAGTACCTGCTCAAGGCGGCGCGGCTCCTGCGCGAACGGCTCAACCGGCCCGACGAGGCCGTGCAGTGGCTGCAGCTCGTCGTCGAGCGCGATGCCGAAAACGAAGAGGCGTTGCGCGGTCTGGCGGCGCTCTACGAGCGCACCGAGAACTGGGACCGCATGATCGACGCCATGGAGCGGCTCGTCTCCGTGGTGCTCGACTACCGCGACCGGCTCACCTACCAGACCAAGATCGCCGAAACCCTCGAATACAAGCTGCTGGCGCCCGAGGAGGCCGTCGAAGCCTACCGCAAGGTGCTCGAAATCGAGGAAGACAACCTGCCCGCCCTGCATCGCCTCGAAGCGCTCTACGGGGCCCAGGATGCGGCGGCCGAGCTCGTCCAGATCTACGAGCGCCTGGTGCCGCTGCAGCCCGAACGCGAGGCCGAACTCAAACTGCGCATCGGCGAGCTCTACGAGACCAAGCTCGAGCGCGACGAAGACGCCATCGCCATCTACCAAGACCTGCTGACCACCAACCCCAACAACCGCGAGGCCCTGGATCGCTTGATGGGGTTGCTGTTCGAAAACAAGGACATCGACCGGCTCACCGAACTGTTCGAAGCCCGGCTCATGGTGGCCTCGAGCCCGGCCGAAAAAGCCGAGCTGCACCAGCGGCTGGCCGTGCTCTACGCCGACTTCAAGGGCAACCGCGAACAGGCGGCGCTCCAGTACCGCCAGCTGCTCGACATCGACCCCGACAACCTCGAAGCCTTCCGCGCCATCGAGGGCCTGTACGAGGCCGATGGGCGCTGGGAAGACCTCCTCGAAGTCCTCGAACGGCACGTCACGTTCGAGCCGAGCGACGACGCCAAGGCCGCCCTGCTGCTCAAGGCGGCGTTCATCTATCGCGACAACCTGGCCGACATCGACAACGCCATCCGCATGTTCGAGCGCGTCGTCGGGCAGCAGCCGAGCCATCGCGAAGCCCTCGATGCCCTCGAAGCGCTCTACCGCCAGTCCGAGCAGTGGGAACAGGCGGCGGGCACCCTCGACCGCAAGTTGGCCATCGTGGCCGACCCCACCGAGGCGGTGCAGTTGCGCCATCGCCGCGGCCAGTTGCTGCTCCAGCAAATCGGCGATGCCGGCCGCGCGGTGCTCGAATTCCGCCAGGCCTTCGCGCTCAACCCGAGCTACCTGCCCGCCGCCCACGATCTCGTCGAGGCGCTCGGCGCCACGGGCGCGTGGCCCGAGCAGGTCAAGGTGCTCGCCGAGATCGTCAAGCGTTCCGAGCTCGAACGCGACAAGGCGGCGGCCTACTGCCGCATGGCGACCGTCTACCACAAGCAACTGCGCGACATCGAAGGGGCCGTCGACGCCTATGAACGGGCGCTCGAGATCATCCCCGACTACGCCGACGGCGTGCAGGCGCTGGCCCAGCTCTACATCGACGAGGGCCAGTGGGCGCGCGCGATGCCGCTGCTCGACATCCTCAAGAACCAGGTCGACCCGCACGCCGAGCCCGAACGGGCCGCCGTGCTCTACCGCCAGATCGCCGTCGTGGCGCAGCGCATGCTCGACGAGGACCGGGCGCTCGCCTTCTACGAGCAGGCCGACCGCATCCAGCCGAACCAGCTCGTCACGCTGCGCGGCCTCGCCGAGCTCTACTACCGGCTGTCGCGGTTTGCCGATGCCCGCAAGCGCCTCCAGCAGATCGTCGACGTTGCCGAATCCGAAATGTCGCCCGACGAGCTGGTCGACACCTACATGCGGCTCGGCGACGTCTGCCTGCGGCTCGGCGCGACCGAAGAGGCCGGCGAATTCCTCGAACGCGTGCTGCTCTACCAGCCGAACAACCCGAAGGCCATCGGCGATCTCATCAAGTTCATGGAGCAGCACGAAGACTGGGAAGGCGCCATCCGCTACAAGCGCGAACTCCAGGCCATCAAAGCCGATCCGCTCGAGAAGTTGGCCATCCACATCGAGATCGGCGACCTCTACAAAGAGAAGCTCGACGACGTCGACAACGCCATCGCGGCCTATCGCGATGCGCTCACCGTGCGGCCCGACTCGCTCGCGGCGCACATCAAACTGCTCGAAATCTTCATCGCGTCCAAGCGCTACGACGCGGCGGTCGACACGCTGCACAAGCTGATGGAAATCAGCCCCGACAACGAGAAGAAGGCGTCGTACGCGCTGGCCATCGCGGTCATCTACCGCGACGAGCTCGGCGACACCGAAAAGGCGCTCGACTACTTCAACCGCACGCTCGACCTGCACCCCGACCGCGTCGAGGCCTTCAAGTACGTCGACGAGATGCTGACGCGCGCCAAGGACTGGAAAAACCAGGCCAAGGCCTACACCCGCATGATCCAGCGCATTCGCGGCCAGAACAAACGCGACCTGGAATTCATGCTCTACAAGAACCTCGGCGAGATCTACCGCTCGCGCATCCGTAACGTCGAGTACGCCGTGCCGGCCTACCAACTCGCGGCGCAGCTGCGCCCCGAGGACCCCCAGGTCCACGAGATCCTGGCCGAGCTGTACTCGTCGCAGAACAACCTCGACAAGGCCGCCGAGGAACACCGGGCGCTGCTGCGCGTGCAGCCCGACCGCGTCGAGTCCTATCGCGCGCTCAAGAGCATGTACCTCGACACCCGCCAGTACGACCGCGCCTGGTGCGTCACCGGCGTGCTCGTCATGCTCAACCAGGCCGACGAGAGCGAGCGGCAGTTCTTCCACCAGTACCGCGCGCCGTCCATCAAGGTGGCGCGCCGTTCGCTCGACCTGGCCCTCTGGCGCGACAACGTCTACGCCGAGGGGCAGGACTTCCTGCTCGGCCAGATCTTCCAGATCATGTACCAGGCGGTGGGCGACCGGCTCGGCGCCAAAGACCTCAAGGACGTGGGCATCAAGAAGCGCGACGAGCTCAACCTCGCCAAGCAGAAAGACCTGATGTTCGTCAACGTCCTGAAGTCGGTGGCCCGCGTGCTCGGCATTGCCCCGCCGCACGTGTACCTGTCCGAGCGGGCCGTGGGCGTGCGCATCGAGGGCACCCTGCCGCCCATCATGGTCATCGGCGCCGACATGCTGCAGGGCAAGTCCGAGGCCGAGATGTCGTTCATCCTCGGCAAGTTCCTCACGTACTTCCATCCGATGCACATGATGGCCGGGGTCTATCCGCTGCTCATGCTGAAGACGCTGCTCATCTGCGCCCAGAAGTTCTGCTACCCGAACGAACTCATCCCGGGCGAGGGCCCCGAGGTCGACCGGGTGGTGCGCGAGATGGGCCGTGGCCTCTCGCAGCAGTTGCAGATGCAGCTCGTCAACGCCATGGAACAGTTCCGGCGCACGCGCCGCGACGTCGACCTCAACCAGTGGCTCCAGCAGGTCGAACTCACGGCCGACCGCGCGGGCTTCGTCTGCTGTGGGGACCTCGAAGTGACGGGACGGCTCCTCAAGATGGACACCGCGGCCTTCTCGACCCTGCAACCGCGCGAGAAGATCAAGGACATCGTGCTCTACGCGGTGTCCGACAAGCACCTCACGCTGCGGGCGCAGCTCGGCCTCACCGTCGGTCAGTAACGGGGCGGCATGGCGCCCACACCAGAGCCGATGGGCGTCCTGTTCGTCGTCGCGACGCCGATCGGCAATCTCGAAGACATCACCTATCGGGCGGTGCGCGTGCTCCAGGAGGTCGACCTCGTGGCCGCCGAGGACACACGCCGCACCGGGCAACTGCTGGCCCACCTCGGCATCCGCAAGCCGCTGCTCTCGTTTTTCGAACACAACGAGCGGGCGCGCGCCGGGGCGCTGGTGCACCGGCTCGCGCGCGGCGAGAACGTGGCCCTCGTCAGCGACGGCGGCACGCCGGCCGTGTCCGACCCGGGCTTCGTGCTCGTGCGCGCTGCCATCGAGGCCGGCATCCGGGTCGTCCCGGTGCCGGGGCCGTGCGCGGCCGTGACGGCGCTCGTCGGGTCGGGGCTGCCGACCGATTGCTTCCAGTTCGTCGGGTTTCCGCCGAAGCGGCCGGGGGCCCGGCGCACGTTCTGGAGCCGGCTCGTCGCCGGGCCCGGCCCGACCGTGGCCTACGTCAACAAGCGCGAGCTCGGCGAGGCCCTCGACTGGCTCGTCGAGGCGGGGCACGGCGCGCTGCCGGTCGTGATGGCGCGCGAACTTACGAAGACGTTTGAGGAATTTCTGCGCGGGACGGCGGCCGCCGTGCGCACGCAACTTGTTGCGCGTGAGGAATCGGGCGGGCCGCTCAAGGGCGAGTTCACGCTGCTCGTCGGGGCCGCGCCGCCGGCCACGCTCTCCGACGAGACCCTCATCGCGGCGTTGCGCCACGCCCGCGCCGACGGCAGTTCGCCGAGCGATGCCGTGCGCCGGGTGCAGGCCGAAAGCGGCGCGAGCCGCCAGCGGCTCTACGCGCTGCTGCGCGGCCTCGAGTAGGACGGGGCGCACGGCGAACGCCACTCGGGCGGCACGGGGCCGTCGCTCGCGGGTGCCGGGACGGGGTGGCCCCGGCGCCGGGGAGAATGCCGTTGGACGGCCTCATCGCCGCAGCCATCGGGCTTGCGTTCGGCTTCATCGGCTCGGCGCCGCCTGCCGGGCCCATCGCGGTGCTCATCATCGCGCGGGCCATGGACGGGCGCAGCCGCAGCGCCGGCGCCGTCGCCGTGGGGGCCGCGCTGGCCGAACTGCTGTACGCCGCGCTCGCGTTCTGGGGCTTCAGCGCCTACCTCGCGGAGTACCCGTGGATCGTGCCGGCCACACGCGCGGCGGCAGCCGTCATCCTGCTCGGCCTGGGCATCGTGCTCGCGCGACGGCGGCCCGGTGCCGAGGGACCGCCGGCCCCCGACCGGGCGGGCTCCGGCTTCGTCATCGGCTTCGCCATCAGCGGCCTCAACCCGACGTTTCTCGCCACTTGGTCGGCCGCCGTGGCCACGCTCTTCGCCACGGGCCTCGTCTCGTTCTCGACAGCGCTTGCGGTGCCCTTCGCGCTCGGGGCCGGTGTCGGCATCGTGGGCTGGTTCGGTCTCCTCTTGTGGCTCGTGGCGCGCTATCGGCAGCGTTTCCGGCGCGAGACGCTCGATAAGGCCATCCGGGTCATGGGCTACGTACTGGTGCTGATCGGGCTCCTCTTTGCCGCCCGGTTCGTATGGGACCTGACCCAGGGGCCGTGAGCGACGACCGGCGGTCAGACACCGAAGGCGACGAGCAGAAGACCCAGCGGCAGCGCCAGCGCGAGTTTGAACCCCTTGACGAGCAGGAAGTCGCGGCGCGACTGGCCAAGCAGCGGCAGCATGCCGTGGCCGTCTTGCACGATGGAATTCGCGACGAGAATGCCGAGCGGCAGCACGCCGTCGGCAAACAGGGTCACGAACACGATGTGCGGGCCCGATTGCGGCAGCAGCCCCATGGCCAGCGCCACGAACAGCACCACGTAGGCGTTTTCGCGTATGAGTTCGTGCACGTCGACGAGCTCGGCGAGGCCCGCGAGCGCGAGCATGACCCCGAACGTCCAGAGGAAGATGCGCGGCAGATGGCGCAGCACGATGTGGTGCCAGACGTGCTCTTCGAGGAAATGGTCGGACGCCGTGACGACCGCCAGGAGCAGCAGCGCCATGACCGCCGCGATGGTGATGCGCATCCAGAGGCCCTCGTGAGAGCCGATGAGCCCCGCGGCGGCCGCCAGGCCCACGGAAGCGGTCGCCGTGGCGAGCAGGTAGCGGATGGGGTGGCCGCGCTTCCAGGCCGCCCAGACGCCGTTTGGCGCCCACGGCGACGGGGGTGCGGGGTGGGCGGCCTCGGCGGCCTCGCCTTCGTGCAGGTCGAAGGCCGAACAGCCCTGCCCGCCGTAGTAGCGCCGCGGGCCGAGCAGCCGGTCGGCGAGCGGGCCCACCGCGGCGCCGGTGACGGCGAGTGCGGCAAAGAGCCACACGGCCGCCTCGGGCATGCGCGCCAGCATGACGAACGATTCGTCGCCGGTCGTCGCGAGCATGCCGGCGAGCAGGGCACCGAAACTGACGGTGCGGTGCGTGTACAGCGTCACGAGCACGTAGGAGCCGAGGCAGCCCGGGGCGACGCCCAGGACGGCCCCGGCGAAGTATTGGCGCCAACGCCTGTCACGCAACCCGTGACGCCAGCGGCCGCGTGTGAGCACGTTGGCGTACTCGACGAACACCATCATGGCGCCGACGAATGCCGTGATGAGGCCGGCCTCGAAGAGCGTTTCGACGAGGTGGAAGCCGTGTTCGGAGTGGTTCATGGGCGGGCTTCCGCGGCGGCGGACGTGCCATGGACGGCGAGGTCTTTGACGTGCAGTGCGAGACGGCGTTCGCCGCGCCAGGTTTCGAGCTGCGGGCTGAAGACGACGTCGATGAGGCTGCCCTGCGGCGGCGCGGCGGCGGCGAGGCCGAAGCCGATGGCCGTGTGCGGGCGGGACCCGGGCCGACCGCTCGAAAGCGTGAGGCGCAGGTGGTTCGTGCCCACCGTGCGGGCCGCATCGACGTGCGCGTGGCGGGCGAGCAGCAGCGGTTGCGGATTGCCGACCCCGAACGGGCCCAGCCGTTGCAGCTCGGTCGCGAAGGCCTCGTCGACGTCGGCGAGCGGCACTTCGAGGTCGATGGCGAGCGGGCTCGCGACGCGCCCGGGCGGCAGCATTTCAGCGGCGCTGGCGCACAATCGCTCGCGCAGGGCCGCCACCCGGTCGCTCGTCACGGTGAGGCCCCCGGCCATGGGGTGGCCGCCGAAGCGCTGCAGCAGGTCGGCCGCCCGGGAAAGGGCCTGGAACACATCGAACCCTTCGACGCCGCGGGCGGACCCCTTGGCGGTGTCGCCATCGACGGCCAACAGCACCACCGGCCGCGTGAAGCGCTGCGCGAGCCGGGCGGCCACGATGCCGAGCACGCCGGGGTGCCAGTCGGGGCTCCCGAGGACGAGCACGCCAGGGTCGGCCCCCGCTTCGCCGGCCTCGTAGCGCCGGCAGGCGTCGGCGAACACCTCGCCCTCGATCGTGCGGCGCCGCCGGTTCTCGCGGTCGAGCGCCATGGCGACGCCGAGCGCCTCACCGAAGTCGGTCGCCGTCAGGAGCGAGAGGGCCAGGTTGGCGTTGGCCACCCGGCCCGCGGCGTTGAGGCGCGGTGCGAGTTGGAACGCCACCTCGGACGACGTGACCTCGCCGCCGAGTTGGCCGGCGACGCGGCGCAGAGCCACGATGCCCGGCCGGCGGGTGTGCGACAGTTCGCCGAGACCGAACCGCGCGAGGATACGGTTTGCGCCTTCGAGCGGCACCATGTCGGCCACGGTGCCGAGCGCCGTGAGGTCGGTGTAGCGCCGCAGGTCGATGTCGGCGGCGGCCGCGCTCGGGCCGCCAGAGCCGTTGTTGCGCAGCGCGCTGCGCAGCGCCACGAGCAGATGGAAGGCAATGCCCGCCGCGGCGAGCGACTTGCAGGGGAAGGCGCAGTCGGGCTGGCGCGGATTGAGAATGGCGTAGGCGTCGGGCAACCGCTCGGGCAGGCGATGGTGGTCGGCCACGATGACGTCGAGTCCGAGCGCCCGGGCGTGCGCAATGGCGTCGGCGTCGGAAATGCCGCAGTCGAGGGTGATGACGAGGGTGGCCCCCTTTGCAGCGGCGCGCCGCAGGATGGACTCGGACAGGCCGTAGCCTTCCTGCAGGCGGTCGGGAATGTAGGTCTGCACCGGCTGGCCGAGCGCGGCGAAGAACAACTGCACCTGCGCCACCGCCGTGAGCCCGTCGACATCGTAGTCGCCGACGAGGGCCACGGCTTCGCGCGCGTCGATGGCGCGCCGGACGCGCGCGACGGCCCGGTCCATGTCCTTCATCAGATAGGGGTCGTGGAGGTCGGCCAGCCGCGCCTCGAGGAAGCGTCGCGCCCCTGCGGCCTCGGAGAACCCCCTTTGGACCAGGATGTCGGCGAGCGGGAGCGAGCAGTCGAGCGAGGCGGCGAGTCGGGCCGCTGCTGCCGAGGAGCGGGCCCGGATGAGCCACCGTGCGCTCAAGCCGTTGCCTGCACTTTGGCCTTGGACTTGCGCTTCTCGAAGAACTTGTCGAGGTAGAGCACGAACGGGCTCGCGATGAAGATGGAGGAGTAGGTCCCGATGAGGATGCCGACGAAGAGCGCCAGGGCGAAGTCCTGAATGAGCCCGCCGCCGAGGAAGAGCAACGCCACGACGACGAGCATCGTGGTACCCGACGTCAGGATGGTGCGGGACAGCGTTTCGTTGACGCTCTGGTTGATGACGGCATCGAGCGCCTTGCCGCGGTATTTCTCCAGATTTTCGCGGATGCGGTCGTAGACGACGATGGTGTCATTGATGGAGTAGCCGATGATGGTGAGCAGCGCTGCGATCATGGGCAGCGTGAACTTGATCTGCAGGACCGAGATGATGCCGAGCGTGATGACCGAGTCGTGGATGAGGGCAATGACGGCGCCCGGCGAGAACGTGAAGTTGAACCGCAGCGCGATGTACAGCAGGATGCCGATGATGGCGTAGAGCATGGCGAGCAGCCCATCGGCAAACAGGCTGGCACCGACCGACGGACTGACGAGCGTGGCGGAATCGACGGCGAGGAACGTGTCTTTGAAGCGTTCACGCAGCAGATCGGTCATGCGGCCCTGGATTTCGGCCGCGTTGACGGTGAACCGCAGGTCGTCCATTTCCTTGAGGGCGCGTTCTTTGCGCTCCTCGAAGGCCTGCATGCTGAGCGCTTCGGGGGCGCCCTTGCCGCCGCTCTCGGCGATGGCCAGGTTGAGCTCGCGCACGTACTCGACTTCGAGTTCCTTGGCCTTGTCGGCGGTGACCTGGATGGCCGCAAACGACAGCGGGGCCTTGGTGAACGTGTCGCGAATCTCGGCGACGCGCTCGGGAATGCGGGCCGCCTTCGGGAAGGTCAGGAAGAACACGTCGCCGCCCGATTCGGGCAGATCGACGATGAGGTCTTTGCCAAACCGCGCGTTGAGCGTGTCGACCACCTGCTGGCGCTTCTCGGCCGAGATGAGCGACGTGAGCTCGGTGTAGATCATGTACTTGTGCGCGCCGGTCTCGCCTTCGCCGGTGGTTCCCGGCGAGAAGTCCTGGACTTCGACCTGCGACTTCGTGACGCCGAGCTCGCGGGAAACGAGCTCGTCGACGGCTTTCTTGATGGCCCCGCGGTCGACGCTGGTGCCCTCTTTGAAGCTGACGATCAGCTTCGTGCCGCCCTTGAACTCGATGCCGCGGTCGAGCGACAGGGTCAGGAGCGACACGAGGCTCGCCAGAACCAGCGTGCCCGATAGCGCAAGGAAGACCTTGCGCTTGCCCATGAAGTCAAAGTTGGTGCCGGGTTTGATGAATTCGAACATCGGATGGCCTCCGAGCGCACGCCGACGCTAGATGCTCAGGGTTTCGGGCGACCGCCTGTCGAGCCACAGCCGGTACACCATGCGCGTGACCACGATGGCCGTGAACATGGAAACCGCGATGCCCGCCAGCAGGGTGACCGCAAAGCCGTAGATGGGGCCCGTGGTGTAGTTCATGAGGATGACCGCGGCGAGCGCCGTGGTGATGTTGGAGTCGAAGATGGTGGAGAACGCCTTGCTGTAGCCGTTGTCAACCGCGACCCGCACGCTCTTGCCGGCGCGCAGTTCTTCGCGGATGCGTTCGAAGATGAGCACGTTGGCGTCGACCGCCATACCGACCGTGAGGGCAAGCCCGGCGAGGCCCGGCAGCGAGAGCGCCGAGTTGAAGCCGACGAGAATGGTGAGCACGTAGAGAATGTTGAGCACCAGCGCGAAGTCGGCGATGAGGCCGGAGCGCCGATAGTAGATGCCCATGAACAGGAAGACGAGCGCCGCGCCGACGATCATGGAAATGGAACCGGACCGGATGGCGTCGCGCCCGAGGGAGGGGCCGACCTCGTTGTCGTGGACCTTGTGCACCGGCGCCTTGTAGGCGCCCTGGTTCAGGACCGTGACGAGCGAGCGGGCCTCGCGCAACAGGTCCTGCGGGCTGCGATTGCCGCCCAGCGTGATCTTGGCGCGCCCGCCGGTGATTTCTTCTTTGATGTTCGGCGCCGAGTTAACCTCGTCGTCGAGCATGATGGCCATGTCCTTCTTCGTGAACTTGCGCGTGACCTCGGCGAAGATGGTGGCGCCGCGCCCGTTGAGTTCGAGGCTGACGTACGGGTCGCCCTGAGGCTCGTAGAGCACCATGGCGCGCGAGAGCGTGTCGCCGCTGAGTTCGATCTTGGCGAACAGGAAGTAGGTTCTCCAGTAGCGTTCCTGCACGAAGTCGCTCTGGCCGCGCTCTTCGACTTCCTGGAAGCCGAACATGTGGTCGTCGGGGCGGGGGACGGTCTTGAGGAACGCCAGAATCTCGCTTTTCTTCTCGGAACGCAGGAAACAGCCGGGACGCTTGGCCGTGCCCTCGCCCGGACAGACCATGCTGAGGGTCTGCGCGCGGTCGGGGTGCTCCTGCTTGTAGCGGTCGAGCGCCTCGCCCTGTTCGGACACGAACGTCGACTCTTCGTCGACGATGCGGAAGGTGAGCTGCGCCGTCTGGCCGATGCGCTGGCGCACCATTTCCATCTGTTCTTTCTTGACACCGGGCATCTGGACGTCGATTTCGCTGTCGCCGCTCTTGCGGACGTCGGGCTCGACGAGCCCGAACGCCTCGACGCGCTTGCGAATCTGGTCGAGCGTCTGGTTGACGACCGATTCCTTGATCTCGGCGACGCGCTGTTCGCGCAGCCGCAGCCGGAACGTCTGGTCGTCGACCTTGATGCGCACGAATGCCGGGTCGATGTTCTGTGTGAGGTCGCCCGTGAGGACGGCCCCGTCGGCCGGATTGGCAAACGTGATTTCGATGGTGTCGAAGGCCACCACGGTCGCCGCAGCCCGGCCGGCGTATTTCGCGAGTTCTGCCGGCGGCAGCGTCTCGGGGTCTTTGCCTTCCTGCTTGGCGAGTTCACGACCGACGCGATCGAGGACGGCCTCGCGCATGTTGCGCGAGTTGTCGCGAATGGCCGCCTTGTAGTCGATCATGTAGCGCAGTTCGAGGCCGCCTTTCAGGTCGAGACCGAAATTGAGGCGCTTGTCGAACTTGAGGATGCCGAAGGGGTACCACTCGGGGAGCGCGCCCTCGGGCACGAAGGTCGGCAGGGTGTACAGCACCGCAAACGCGGTCAGGAGGCCGATCAGAAGCGGCTTCCAAAGTCGTTTCTTTTCCATCGGCGGCAGAGGCTCCTTTCGGCGAGCGATAGCGGATCCGGTCGAGGACCGGCAACGGACCGGCTAGGCCTTTGGGTTGTCGTTTGAGCTGGTGGTGTCTTTGTCGCCTTCGCCACCCGCGGCCGCGGGACCGGCAATCTGGGCGCGCACCATGCGGAGGCGCACATCTTTGCCGTCGACTTTGGCGACGTCGAGCACCACGTCGTTGGGGGTGAGCGCAACGATGCGCCCGTAGATGCCGGATTGGGTGACGACCCGGTCGCCCCGCTTGAGGTTCTGGACCATCTCCTGGTGCTGCTTCTGCCGCTTCTGCTGCGGCCGGATGATGAGCAGCCAGAAAATGGCGATCATGGCGACGATCATCAGGATGGACATGAGGCTCTGTTGCCCCCCGCACCCGGGAACCGCACCTCCGCCTTGGGCTGCGGGCGGCTGTCCGGCGGCCGGAGCCGACCCGCCGGCTGCGGGTTCTTGCAGGAACAACACGAGCGAGTGCAACCAATCCACGGGCGAACCTCCATACGCGGCCGAAATGGAAGGCAAATCAGGCCTTCCGCGGTGGGCGCGAACCGCGCGCTCACAAGGGCGAGCGCCGGCCCCCCCGGTCGCGCAAATCGGCATCGCTAACACAACGGCGCTTGGGGGTCAACTACATTCGATGACCAGAATCCGTCACGGCGCCGACGTCCGCACGAGGTGGGGACACGGGGCGCGCGGCCAGCAGACGCGGCCGGGCATTGACAGCGTCGGGAGGGGAATGCTAGTTGGGGAGCGGACGTTGATCCCCTCGGCATGGGGATTCCAGGCGCAACGTTTGGGCATCCGGGCCATCCGGCGGTAGCCAGTCAGACGAGTCAGAGGAGATGCACCATGGCGGACGAGAAGAAGGGCACGGCCGATCTGCTGTCGAGTCTGCTGGCCGAGCAGAAACAGATCGCCGCCGATGAGAAGAAAGAAATCGAGCAGAAACTGCGCGAACGCGAAGAACAGGAGCGCTCGCGCCGCGAACAGGAAGCCCAACGGCAGCGCGAGCTGCTGCAGCAGCGCCTCGAAGAAGAGAAGAAGCGGGCCGACGAACGCTTCCGCAAGCGCCAGGAGCGGCTGCGCGCCGAAGCCGACCCCGAACGCGGCGCCGAGGGCGCCCCGGTCGCCGCGGCCGCGGTCGTGGTGCCGCAGGCGCCGGTCAAACGGTTCCCGCTGGTCCCGGTGCTGGCCGTGGCGGCCGTCGTCATCGTGGGCGTGGGCGTCGGCGTCTTCCTGCTGCTGACCCAGGACAAGACCACGCAGCTCACGCTCGTGCGGCAGCAGGCCAACGCGGTCCTGTTGGCGGCCGACACCAAGGCCAATGCGCTGCTGTCGGACTTCCAGCGCGAACAGGAACGCCTGAAGAAGGAAGAAGAACTGCAGAAGCAGCGCCAGGGCGAGATCCAGGCGCTCGAAGAACGCCTGCGGTCACTCCAGGCCCAGGGCGGCGCCAAGACCGAGGCGCTCGAAGCCGAACTGAAGGCCCTGCGCGACCAGCAGGCAGCCGCCGAACAGGCGCGTGCCGGCAGCCGCAAAGGGCCGCGCAAGGGCGGCGACGAGGGCGGGCTCAAGATCGAGGAGAACATCTTCAAAGGCGGCAAGCTCGTGAAGTAGTTCGCCCCTCCCCGTCCGCGGGCCACCTCTCCTTCGCCATTTCCACAGCAGAAACCGACGACCCCACCGATCAGAGCGGCTCGGCGGGCAGTAGGTAGCGGGCCAGAACCGTCTTCGGGCCGGCCTGCTCGAAACGCACGCGCACGCGGTCGCCGTCGGCGCCCGTGATGACGCCTTCGCCAAAGACGGCGTGGCGCACGCGCAGGCCCAGCGCCTCGCCGGCCGTGAGCGGGCCGGGGTCGTATTCGTAGTGCAGTTCGTCGGGGGCGCGCGGCGCAGACGCGGGCACGCTCGGGCGCGGCGGCGGCAGCGGCGCCGGCGTGGGCCAGGGCGCGGGCGCAGGCCGGCGGGCCGCACCTGCCCGGGGGGCTGCCTCGCGCCGGCACTGGGGCGGCACGTCGAGCAGAAAGCGCGACGGGGCATTGTGCTCGAAGCTGCCGAACCGGCGCCGTTCGGCCGCGCAACTGAGGAACAGGCGCTCCCGAGCGCGCGTCATGGCCACGTAGCAGAGGCGGCGCTCCTCGGCGAGTTCGACGGGGGAGCGCAACGAATTCACGTGCGGCAGGATGCCTTCTTCGAGGCCGACCACGAACACGACGTCGAATTCGAGCCCCTTCGCGCTGTGCACGGTCATCAGCGTGAGCGTCTCGTGGCTCGGCTCGGCTTCGTCGAAGTCGGTGACGAGGCTCACCCGATCCAGGTAGTCGGCCAGGCCCGCGCCCGGCTCACTCGCGCAGAATTCCTCAACGGAGTTGACCAGTTCTCGAACGTTGTCGAGTCGCGTGGCGGCTTCGAGGCTGTCGTCGGCTTCGAGTTCGGCCACATAGCGCGTGCGTTCGAGCACGGCCAGGAGAAGCCGCAACGGGCCATCGGGAAGCGCCACGGCCGCGGCGAGTTCGTCGAGCAACGTGTCGAAGGCGGCGAGTTTGCGCGCGGTGTCGGAGCGCACCTGGGCGGCCAGCAGCGGGATGGCGGCGCGCACGGACACGTCGTGGAGACGGGCGAGTTCGACGAGCCGGGCGGCCGTCGTGCGCCCGAGCCCGCGCGCCGGCACGTTGAGGATGCGCAGGAGCGACACCGTGTCGGCCGGGTTGTGCACGACCCGCAGGTAGGCGATGAGGTCCTTGATTTCGGCGCGGTCGTAGAAGCGCAGCCCGCCGTAGACGCGGTAGGGGATGGCGGCGGCCCGCAGCGCGTCTTCGATGGCGCGGGACTGGGCGTGCGTGCGGTAGAAGACGGCCATGCGCTCGAGGGGCACCCGGGCGTGAAGCGCGCGGGCCTGGGCCGCCACGAAGCGCGCCTCGTCGATGTCGTCGAGCGCCTCGTAGACGCCGACCGCTTCGCCGCGCGGCTTGGCGGTCCAGAGGCGCTTTGGATGGCGGTGCGGGTTCTTGCCGATGACGGCGCCCGCGGCTTCGAGGATGGTGGCCGTCGAACGGTAGTTCTGGTCGAGCGAGATGACGCGGGTGCCTGCGAAGTCGTCTTCGAAGCGCTGGAGGTTTTCGACGCGCGCGCCGCGCCAGCGGTAGATGGACTGATCGTCGTCGCCGACGGCGCAGACGGTGCCGCGCTCGCCGACGAGCAGGCGCAACAGCCGGTACTGGGCTAGGTTTGTGTCCTGGAACTCGTCGACGAGCACGTAGCGCCAACGCCGCTGGTAGAGCCCGAGGATTTCGGGATGGCGCTCGAAGAGCTGCACGGGCCCGGCGATGAGGTCGCCGAAGTCGACGGCGTTGGCCGCGCGCAGGGCCGTCACGTAGCGCTGCGCGAGCGGGGCCGCCACGGCGTCCAGGGTGAGCCGCGGCGGGTCGGAGGGCGCGTCGAGGGGCCGCAGGTCGTTGCGGCGCTGCTCGATCCAGGCGAGCAGGTCTTGGGGCGCGTGCACCTTGTCGGAAACGTGCGCGTCGGCCATGACCTGCTTCATGAGGGCGAGTTGGTCTTGCTTGTCGTAGACCCCAAAGCCGGGTTGCAGGCCCGCGAGCGCCGCGTGGCTGCGCAGGATGCGCAGACCCGTCGCGTGAAACGTGGCGACGTGCGTGAGTTCGGCCGCACCGCCGAGCAACTGCGCCACCCGCTCGCGCATTTCGCCCGCCGCCTTGTTGGTGAAGGTCACGGCCAGGATCTGGCTCGGCAGGTAGCCCTCGTGCGCGCAGAGGTAGGCGAGTTTGTGCGTGACCGTGCGGGTCTTGCCGGAGCCGGCCCCGGCCAGCACGAGCAAGGGCCCGGCATTGTGCAGCACCGCTTCGCGCTGCGGGGCGTTGAGCGGTTCGAGCAAGGCCGCGGGCGTCGGCAAGGCCGTCACGGGCGACCTCGCTCCGGCGCACTGACGACCGTGAGGGCCGGCACATCGAACCCGGCGAACACGCGGGCGCCCAGGATGACGGCGTGGGGACCGACCGTGACGTGGTCTTCGAGCGTGGCGTCGACGAGCACCGCGCCCGGCCCGAGGAGGCAGCCCCGGCCAACCGTCGTGCGGCCGAGCACCGTGACCCCCGGGGCCACGGTGCTGTCGCCGGCGAAGCTCACTTCGGGCCCGACCGTCGTGACGTCGGGATGCTCGAAGGTGACCTGCGCCTGCCACCGCGCGAGAAACCGAGCCGAGAGCGTGCGCGACACGTGGGCCAGATCGCGCCGGTCGTTGACGCCGAGGGCCTCGCCGACATCGTCGAGCCGATGGACGCCCACCGGACCGGCGGCCGCCGCGCGGGCCACGAGGTCGGTGAGGTAGAACTCGCCCTGGCTGTTGCCGGCGTCGATGTGGCCGAGGGCCTCGAACAGGAAGCCGGCCTCGGCCAGGTAGAGTCCGACGTTCATCTCGCGCAACGCCCGCTCGGCGGGTGTGGCGTCGCGGAACTCGACGATGCGGCTCGGGTTTCCTGCGGCGTCACGCACGATGCGGCCGTACGGTACGGCCGGGTCGAGCTCGGCCGTGGTGATGGCGAGCCGGCCGCCCGACGCCTCGAAGACCTGGGCGAGGGCGCCGATCGTTTCGGGCCGCAGGGCGACCGCGTCGCCGTTGACGATGAGCACCCGCGCGTGGCCGGCGGCGGCCTGTGCCGCAGCGCGCACGGCATCGGCCGTGCCGCGGGGCGGGTCCTGGACGGCGAAGGCGACGGGGGCCCCGGCGGCATCGGTATGGCGGCGCACGGCCGCCACGAGCGGCTCGGCGGCCGCGCTGACAACGACGACCACGGCCTCGGCGCCGGCGCCGAGCGCCGCGTGAACCGGGTACACCACGAGCGGCCAACCGAGCACCTCGTGGAGCATCTTCGGCCGGGCCGAGTGCATGCGCGTGCCGCTGCCCGCCGCGAGCACGATGGCCACCGTGGACTGCAAGGGCGTTCTCCTCCCGGCGCTACGTTGCGCCGCCGCGGGCTCAGTGGGCGGGGGCGAGCCGCTGGAGCAGGCGGGCGGCGGCCGTCTCGATGGCGGCTTCGAGGCCGCGAATCTCGGCGGCCCCGGCGCGCTCGGCCCCGATGAGGCGGCCTTCGGCCACGTTGTGCAACTTGAGGACGACCCGTGGCTCGCCGCCGAGATGCAGGATCTCGCCGCTGACGAGGATGTCGGCGCCAATCAGGCGTCCGGTCTCGACTTCGCACTGGCCTTCGCAGGCCGCCAGGCTGACCTTGTTGGCGTCGAGCAGCACGAGCAGGTTCTCGCGGGTGATGATGTCCATCTGCGGCAGCAGCCGGGCAGCCTCGCCGCGCACGAGGTCGGTGAGGTAGGCGGCCACATCGGCGGCCACGTCGGTCGTGGGCAGCAACTCGAGCACCGCCAGGCGGCCGCGCAAACCGACGATCGGCGCGGGCGGAGTGGCCGCGGGGGCGGCCCCGCCGGGCGCGGCCGGCGCGGGTACGGCGGGCGCCGCGGCCGGT
>CAYRCM010000009.1:0-72060 GCA_964422715.1 uncultured Myxococcales bacterium
CCGGCCAGGCCTTCGCCACGGCGGCTGCCGCCCGTGTCGCCCCGAAGCCGGCGGCCGGCCGCACGCTGCGGCCGCTCACGCGCATCCCTGACGACCCGGCCGAGCCCGCCGCGCCGGCCGAAGACCCGGCGCCGCCCGCCTTCGCGGCCGGTGGCGTCGCGGCCTTTCTCGGCGTCGACGTGGGCTCCGTCTCGACGAACCTCGTGCTGCTCGGCCCCGCGGGCGACGTGCTGCAGGGCATCTACCTGCCGACGCGGGGGGCGCCGGTGGCGGTGCTGCACGAGGGCCTCGGGCGCATCCGCGACCGTTTCGGGCCGCAGCTGCGGGTGCTGGGCGTCGGCACGACCGGCAGCGGGCGGCACCTGGCCGCCCAGGCGCTGGGCGCCGACGTCGTGCACAACGAGATCACGGCGCAGCTCGTCTCGGCCGCGCACTACGTGCCCGAGGTCGACACCATCTTCGAGATCGGGGGCCAGGACGCGAAGTACATCGCGGTCGCCGACGGGCGCCTGGCCGACTTCGAGATGAACAAGATCTGTGCCGCCGGCACGGGTTCGTTCCTCGAAGAGCAGGCCGAACGGCTGGGCCTGTCCATCATCGGCGAGTTCGCCGCGCAGGCCGAATGCGCCACCGCCCCGGCCGACCTCGGCACGCGCTGCACCGTCTTCATGGACGCCGAGCTCGTCCGCGCGCAACAGCAGGCCGTGCCGCGGGCCGATCTCTGCGCTGGACTCGCCTACGCCGTGGCACGCAACTACCTCGAAAAGGTCGTGGCCGGGCGCCCGGTCGGCCAGACGGTCGTATTCCAGGGCGGCACGGCGTCCAACCGGGCGGTCGTGCGCGCCTTTCGCCATCTGCTCGGTCGCCCGCTGCGCGTCCACCCCTACAACCGCCTGTCCGGCGCGCTCGGTGCAGCCCTGCTCGCGGCCCGCGCGCACGCGGCCGAACGCTACCAGACGCGCTTTCGCGGACTGTCGGCCTGCGCGGCCGCCACGAGCGAGAGCATCGAGTGCCGCGCCTGCGAGAACCGTTGCCAGGTAAGCCGCATCCGGCTCGGCGCGCGCACGCTGCACTTCGGCGACGCCTGTGAGCGCTTCGCCGAACGCGACCGCGAGCAGGGGAGCCGACCGCGGCCGTTTCCCGAGCTCTTCGCAGCCCGCGCGGAGAGCCTGCACGCCCATGTCGCGGCCGCCGCCGCGGGTCCGGCCGGCCGGCCGCGGCTCGGTCTGCTGCGCGCTTCGCTCGGCGAGGAGTGGCTGCCGTTTTTCGCGGCGCTGCTCTCCGGACTCGGCTTTGCGCCGGTGGTGCTGACCCAGCGCGGGGCGGGGCTGCTGCGCGAATTCGCAGGCGGCGTGCCGGGCGAGGTCTGTCTGCCGATCAAGGCTGCGGTGGCCGAGGCCCGCGCCTTGCTCGCCACGAACGAGGTCGAACGCGTCTTCGTGCCGGGCTTGCTCGAAGTGCCGGTGCGCCCGGGCGACGCCGAGGGTGCCACCTGTCTCTACACGCAGCAGCTGCCCGACATGGTGCGCACGGTGGCCCCCGACCGCGTCATCGCCGCGCAGTTCGCGCTCGGCCGCGACGGGCTCGGGCTCGTCGAGCCGGCCCTGCGCCTCGCCGGGGCCCTCGGCCGGCCGCCGGCCGATGTCGTCCGCGCGCTGCGCGCCGCCCACGAGGTCCAGGATGCCTTCCAGCGCGAACGGCTGGCCCTCGGCCGGACGGCGCTCGCGAGCGACTTCGACCGCGCGCTCGTGGTCTTCGGCAAGCCCTACAACGTGCACGACCCGCTGCTGAACCTGGCGCTGGCGCGCCACCTCGACCGGCTGGGGCTGCCGGCCATCCCGGCCGATTTGCTGCCGCTCCACGAACTGCCGCTCGACGAACGCTGGGCGAGCGTCCCCTGGTTTCAAAACCGCGACCAACTGCGCGTCGTCCAGTGGATGCGCCGGGATGGTCGGCTGTTCCCGCTGTTCGTGTCGAGCTACGGCTGCGGTCCCGACGGCTTCACGGTGAAGCATCTCGGGCCCCTCACGGCCGATCGACCGCGGCTCTTCCTCGAATTCGACGAGCATCGCGGCGAGGCCGGGCTCGTGACCCGGCTTGACGCCTTCGCCGACGAAATCGACGAGCACCTCCGGCAGCACGGCCCGGCCCCCGGACGGCCACGGGTCACGCCGGGCAGGGTGCCTCGGCCGGTCGGGCGGCGGTTCTTCGTGCCGCAGTTCGGCCCCGGCGCCCCCCTCTACGTGGCGGCCCTGCGCGGCGCGGGCCACGACAGCCACATGTTGCCGCCCCCGGATGGCGAAACCGTGCGCCTCGGCGAGGCCGCCTCATCGGGTCACGAGTGCCATCCCTACAGCGTGGTGGCGGGTGAACTCGCGCAGCTCGCTTCGAGCCCCGATGTCGGCAGCGACGACGTGTTCCTGACCCCCGGCTGCACCACCCCGTGTCTGCTGCGCCAGTACGGCGACGGTTTTCGCACGCTGCTCGCCCGCCCCGATCTGCGGCCGATCACGGTCTGGGAAGCCAACACGTTCAAACTCGCCGAACTGCTCGGCAAGGCCGGCGGGCTGCGGCTATACGAGGGCCTCATTGCCGTCGACTGGCTGTTCACCCTGGCCGTGCGCCTGCGGCCGTACGAGGTCGAGCCGGGCTCGGTCGACCGGCTCTTCGACGCCGCGGTTGCCGCACTCGGCAGGGCGCTCGAGTCGGGTGAGCGGCCGGGCGATGCCTGCGTCGCCGCCGCGCAGTCGCTCTGGGCAGCGCCGCGCACGGCCGAACCGGGCAGCCGGCCGGTCGTGGGGGTGACGGGCGACGTCTATACGCGCGTTCATCCGCTCGGCAACGCGCGGCTGTTCGAGCGCCTCGAAGCGCTCGGCTGCGAAGTGTGGCCGAGCCCGTATTTCGGCCAAATCGTCGACCTCAGTTCCACCATCGACGGCCCGCGCTCGGCCTGGCGCGGCCGCTTCCGCGAGGCGCTCGGCGAGGCCGCGGCGCTGACCGCGGCCGCCGCGGTGCGCCAGCCGTTGGCGCGCCGGTTGCCGCCCGAGGTGCGCGCGTTGGCGCTCGAGCCGCCGGCCAGTGACGTCTGCCGCTTCGCCGCCCCGTACGTCGGGCCGGGCACGAGCTACCTCGTGGTACAGGCCGTCGGCAAGATCGTCGACTTCCTGCGCCGCGGCGCCGCCGGGGCCATCAACGCCGCCGGCATCAACTGCATGGTCGGCACGGCCACGGCGGCGGTCGTGCCGGCGATTCGCCGCGACCACCACGATGCCCCGGTCCTGACGCTCCTCTACGGGGGCGTCGAGGGTCCGGCGCAGCGGTTGCGGCTCGAAACCTTCGTGGAGCAGGTGCGCCAACGCGGCCGTCCGCCGATCGCCACGGTAGCCTGAAGCCGCACCGGCCAAGCCTCCGGTCACGGGAGTGCGTGGCACGGCCGCACCCCGTCTGCTATCATGCCGGCTCGCTCCGGCGCCTCCGGAGCGCAAGGAGCGGGCATGGGCACTCTGGTCAGCATTCTCGCCTTCATCGCCATGATTGGCCTCATCATCCTGGTGCACGAGGCCGGCCATTTCCTCGTGGGCAAGCTCACCGGCGTACGCGTGCTGCGCTTCGCGCTCGGCTTTGGGCCGGCCATTCCCGGCCTGCGCTTCAAGCGCGGCGAAACCGAGTACCGCATCAACGCCATCCCGCTCGGCGGCTACGTCAAGTTCCATGGCGACGAGCCGGGCCAGGAACTGGCGCCCGAAGAGCGCCGCGGGGCCTTCAACCACGCCGCCATCTGGCGCCGCACCCTCATCGTGCTGGCCGGTCCCGTTGCCAATTTCATCCTGCCGCTCATCATCTTCTTCATCGTCTTCGTCGGGCGCAGCGAGATGGAGCCGGCCGTGGTCGGCGCCGTGGTGCCCGGTGGGCCGGCGGCCATGGGCGGCTTGCAGCCCGGCGACGAAATCGTGGCGGCCAACGATGCGCAGGTGCGCTCGTTCTGGGAGCTCCAGCGGGCCATCGACGGCACCGGCGGTCAGCCCATCCCCGTCGAGGTGCGGCGTGGCGACCGCACGGTGCACACGACGGTCGTGCCCGAAGACGTCGAGACGGTCGACATTCCCGAATTGAACCTGCGCCGGCGTCAGTCCCGCATGCAGTTGAGCCTCGACTACGCGCTGCCGGTCGTGTCGGTCGTGCCGGGTGGCCCGGCAGCCCGGGCCGGGCTGCGCGACTGGGATCGGGTGCTCAGCGTCGACGGCCAGCCCATCGAACGCAGCGACGAGCTGTTCGGCGCCCTCGTGAGCCAGGCCGACGACGAAGTGCGGCTGCTGGTGCTGTCCGAGAAACCGATCGGGCACGCCGGCGGCGTGCGCCTCGGGGCGCTCGGCGACGCCCGCGAGGTGCGCCTGCCGGTCGCCCCGTACGAAGGTCACCCCGCCGGCCTGCGTCCGGCGGTCACGCTCGTCCACGGCGTCCAATTCGACTCGCCGGCCTCCCGCGAGCTCGGACTCTTTCCGGGCGACGTCGTGCTCGCGCTCGACGGGCTTGCCTTTCCGCTCTGGTCGTACGTCCAGGACTACGTGACGCAGCGGCCCGATGCGCGCATCCGGGTGCGCTTCCAGGTCGACCCGCGCCATCCGATGCGCCAAGGGCTGGCGCTGCTGCGCGGTGCGTTCGGCCCGCTCATGGACCTCGTGCGCCCCGCCGAGGTCGACGGGCTCACGGAGCCAACGGTCGTCGAACGCGACTTCCAACTCGAACGCCACGCGCTGCGCGACACCATGAACATCGAGCGCGTGCACTACGTGTTCGGCGCCGAAAACCGTTGCGCCGTGGGCCGGCCGGCCCCCATTCCCAACCCGCATCGCCTCAAGTTCGCCGTGCTGCACACCTTCGAGGCCGCGGGCGACATGTTCGTGCAGACCGCCGTCATCCTCGGGCGGCTGTTCACGGGTGGAGTGTCACTGAAGGCCCTCGGCGGCCCCCTGATGATTGGCCAGATGGCCGGTCAGGCAGCCGAACAGGGCGCCGAAGACTTCTTCCGCCTGACCGCACTGCTCAGCATCAACATCGGGCTCATCAACCTGCTGCCCATTCCGGTGCTCGACGGCGGCCACCTGTTGCTCTTCGCCATCGAGGCCGTGCGCCGCAAGCCGCTGTCGTTGCGCGCCCGCACCATCGTGTCGTACATCGGCCTCGCGTTCATCGCCCTGCTCATCGTCATCGTGTTCAAGAACGATATCGAACGCATGTGGGGCGATATCGCCCGCACGTTTGGCTGCGAAGGCGGGGTGTGATGACGGCCGTTCTGCTGGCGCTCGACACGTCCACGCCGGCCGCGAGCATCGCGCTCTTTGCCGGGGCCACGCTCGTTGCCGAACGCAACGGGGGAGCCGACTTGGCGCACAGCCGGCGCCTGCTCTCCGATGTGCGCGACCTGCTGGCCGGGGCCGGCCTGACGTTGCCCGACGTCACGGGCTACGCCGTGGGCATCGGCCCGGGCTCGTTCACCGGCCTGCGCATCGGACTGGCCACAGCCCGCACCCTTGCGTGGTCGCTCGGGCGGCCGCTCTGGGGGGTGTCGTCGCTGACGGCGCTGGCGTTGGCTGCCCGCGGCGCGGCCGAGGCCGCCCAGGCCGCCATCCTGGCCGTACTCGACGCGCGCAAGGGCGAAGTCTACGCGGCGCTCTACGCCCCGAGCCCCGCCGGCGGCGTTCGGGAGCTTGCCCCCCCGTTCGTGCTGCCGCCGGGCGAGCTGCCGTCCCGCGCGGCCGCCCACGGGCCGCTCCTCGCCGTTGGCACGGGGGTGTCCGCCTACCCGGACTGCTTCGTGCCCGAGCGTTTCCCGGGCTTGCGGTGCGGTGCGGCCGACCTGGGTTGGCCCCGCGCCGCCGCCGTCGGGCAGCTGGCACTTGCCGCGGCCCAGGACGGCCTGCCTGGCTCGCCGCTGGCGGTCCAGCCGCTCTACGTACGACCCTCCGAGGCCGAGCTGCACGCGCTGCGCCTCGCCGACGCCGCGCCGCTGCCGCCCTGATCCCCCTGCCCGCGCGCGGCGGAACGCCGGCGATCGGCACGGCGCCAGGCGAAAAAAGGGCGCCAAATCTTCCTTGCACCCCCGAACGGCCCGTGCTAGGGGTAGGGACCTCGGACTCACAGTCAGGCTGCGGCATTTCGCGCCGGGGTCCGAGCGACGTGCAGCAGACACGACGCCCCCCGAGATCGCGGCGCATCGAAGAGCGGCGCGGCGCGGGGGCCTGAAACCAACCCAGCAAGGAGGGTTCCTCATGACCAAGTCCGAATTGATCGAAGCGGTTCACGGCAACGAGTCCCTCGGCATGAGCAAGCGCGAAGTCGAACTGCTCGTCGGCTCCCTGTTCGACAGCCTCCGCGAGGCCATTGCCGCCGGCGGGCGCTTCACGTACCCGGGATTCGGCACGTTCACCGTGCGCAGCCGCAAGGCCCGCACCGGCCGCAATCCGCGCAACGGCAAAGAAATCAAGATCGCCGCCAGCAAGACCATCGCCTTCAAGGCCGCCCCCAAGTTCAAGGCCGGCCTGTAGTGGTTGTCGGGGCGGCGTTCCATCGGCGGACGCCGCCTCTGCGCACCTCGGCCTGCGGGCCGGGACGAGGCGCGGTTCAGACAACCTGCGACCGCAACCGCACAGCGGGATGACGCACGTCGGCGGTCTGGTCGGGCCGCCAGGCGAAGCGTCGTTTCGCGTCTGCCCCGCGGGGTCGGCGGGCCGGCCCTCCCGCAGGGTCCGGCCTGCGGATGCCGGCTGGTCGGTCGGCCAGCGCGGGGCCAAACGGGGGCGCGCCCATGGCCACTCGCCAAACCAAGTACATCTTCGTCACCGGTGGGGTCGTCTCGTCCATCGGTAAGGGACTCACCGCGGCATCGATGGGAGCGCTCATCGAGGCGCGCGGCCTGCGGGTCACGCTCATGAAGCTCGACCCGTACATCAACGTCGACCCCGGCACGATGAACCCCTTCCAGCACGGCGAGGTGTACGTCACCGACGATGGGGCCGAAACCGACCTCGACCTCGGCCACTACGAGCGCTTCACGAGTCTCAGCGCGACCCGCCTCAACAACGTCACATCGGGCCAGGTCTACGAGGCGGTCATCCAAAAAGAACGCCGCGGCGACTACCTCGGCGGCACGGTGCAGGTCATTCCGCACATCACCGATGCCATCAAGGAGCGCGTGCGCGACGCCGCCCAGGGCTACGATGTGGCGCTCATCGAGGTGGGCGGCACGGTCGGCGACATCGAGGGTCTGCCGTTCCTCGAAGCGGTCCGCCAACTTACCCTCGATGTCGGGCGCGGCAACGCCATCACCGTGCACCTCACGCTCGTGCCCTACATCCCGACCGCCGGCGAACTCAAGACGAAGCCCACGCAGCACAGCGTCAAGGCGCTGCGCGAAATCGGCATCCAGCCCGACATCATCGTGTGTCGCACCGACCGCCCGCTCGACGCGGGCATCAAGCGCAAGATCAGCCTGTTCTGCAACGTCCCGCCCGAATGCGTCATCACGGCGCGCGACGTCGACTGCATCTACGAGTTGCCGCTGCTGCTCCACGCCGAGGGGCTCGACGACAAGATCACGGAGCTGCTCAACATCTGGTCGCGCGACCCCAACCTCGAGCCATGGCAGCGCGTCTCCGAGGGCGTTCGCAGTCCGCGGGGCGAGGTGCGGGTCGGCATCGTCGGCAAGTACGTCGACCTCGTCGAGTCGTACAAGAGCCTCTCCGAGGCGCTCGCGCACGGCGGACTCGCGAACCGCTGCCGCGTGCGGCTCGACTACGTCGACGCCCAGGCCCTCGAAAACGCCCCTCCCGCCGACATCCTGCGCGGGCTCGACGCCATTCTGGTCCCGGGCGGCTTCGGCGTGCGCGGCATCGAGGGCAAGATCCGCGCCGTGCAGCATGCCCGCGAAAACGGCATCCCGCTGCTCGGCATCTGCCTCGGCATGCAAGTCGCCACCATCGAATTCGCGCGCCACGTCTGCGGCCTCGAGGGCGCCAATTCGTCCGAGTTCGACGCCGCAACGCCGCACCCGGTCATCGACCTCATGCCCGAGCAGCGCGCCATCACCGACAAGGGCGCCACGATGCGGCTCGGCTCGTATCCTTGCCAGATTGCGGCCGACTCGCGCGCGTTCGAGCACTACGGCGAGCCGCTCGTCCACGAACGGCACCGCCACCGCTACGAATTCAACATGGACTACCGGGCCCGGCTCGAGGAACACGGCCTGCGCATCACGGGGCTGTCGCCCGACGGGCGGCTCGCCGAAATCGTCGAACTGCCCTCACATCCTTGGTTTTTGGGCTGCCAGTTCCACCCCGAATACCGTTCGCGACCCTTCCTCCCCCACCCGCTGTTCACGGGCTTCGTGGCGGCGGGCCTGGCCCATCAGGAAAAGAAACGGCAGGTTGGTTGATACCAATTTGCGTTCCAGGGGATACCGAGGCGCCGAGGAGCGAACCCCCGATGCCCACGCCGGCTACGCCGCAGGGGAGCGACAACGGCAACGGGGGTATCTGAAGGAAGGCGACGGGCCATGAGCGAGCGCGACCGGGCCGCGCGGGCAGACCCCGCCGGGCCGCGCTCGGTCACAGCGGCATGCGGCGCACGGTGACGGTGTAGAGGCTGCGGCGCACCTGGTCGACGTAGTCTTCGATGTACTGGCCCCACGGCTTGAAGGGCAGTTCGTCGAGCGCGGCCCGCGGCGAGCGGGCGAAGTCGAACAGGAAGCCCATCAAGTACTCGACGTTGCGAGCGAGGTGGCCCTGGTAGCGCTGGTTTTGGCGCTGGCGCAGGATGCGTTCCTCGTGCATGCAGCGGCCAATCTCGCTTTCGAGCAATTCCGGGTAGTTCGACACGATGATTTCGAGCAGCACCGTGTCTTCGCCGGTGCGCACGAACGTCTCGTAGTCGGCCGCGAGCGAATCGCGCGGGAGCCCGCGTTCGGCGAGCAGGTCGAGCATGTCGGCATCGAAGCGCGGTTCGGCGAGCCGTTCCTTGTCGAGCGTGACCCGCAGCGTGAGGTTCGTGGCGTTGTAGAAGCCCCGGTGCGCCTCGCGTTCGAGCAGTTCGATGCGCGGGTGGGCGCCGATGACCGCGAGCAGCCGCTCGAAGGCTTCGGGGTCGGCGACGATCTTCATGCCGGCGATGTCGTTGATGGCGAAGCGGACGTCGCGGGTCGTGAGCGTGTTGTGGCGCAACCCCTCGACGATGCGGCGCTCGGCGTTCTGGAACTCGGCCAGCATCTCGTCGGGCGGTGTCACGAGTTGCTCTTTGGGAATGCGCAGCCGGGCCGCCCGTTCGGCGGCGAAGCGGTCGGCCTCGGCGCAGATGCGACTGAACACGTGGTCGACGATGCGCCGGCTGCTCTTCTCGGCGATGCGACGAAAGCGCTTCAGGCGGATGAGCCCGAGACAGACGCGCCGGCCCTGCAGCTCGGCGTGGTAGAGCCGTCCGAGCGCCGGAGTCTCGCGGTAGTAGCACTCGGGGGCATCGCGGTAGGCACGGATGAGTTCGTCGATGCGGCGGCTCGTGGTGTGCGGGTGCGCAATGAGGAAGTCTTTCACCTCGGCCTTGCGCTCGAAGGGCTGGCTTTCGGGCCGCACCCCGAAGACCGCGCCCATCAGATCCTCGGCAAAGGCGCAGAGGTAGCGACGCGTCAAGACCGCGTTGTAGTTGACGATGGCCTTGACCCGCGCGGCGTCGCTCGGGTGCGGCCGGTCGTGCAGCCAGCGGTCGATGAGGTCGGCGAGCTCGGCGCGGTGCAGGTAGCTGTTGAGCACGATCATCGGTGGCTAACCCCTGCCGCCGAGCGCGGGCCGCGGCGACCGGTCGGGCGGCGCCGCCGGCGCGCCCGGGTCACGGGTGGCTGTCGAGCGCCGCCATGTCGTCGAGAAAGCGGCGCAGCAAAGTCCAGCGTTGCGCCGGAGCCCCGGGGGCCAAGGCCGGCACGAGGCGGCGCGCGCCGGCCAGATCGCCGGCCGCCACGCGCGCGAGCGCCGCGGCCACGTCGGGGTCGGCCGGCCGAGACGCCTCGGCCAACGCTCCGGCCCGCATGCACTCGGCGACGAACACCAAGAACGCCGGATAGTTGTCGAACACCGCGGCGCGCATCGCCCGGCGAAAGTGCACCTCGGCCAGCGGCAGCGCGCCCGGCACGGACAGCAGCCCCAGGCGCAGCTGCCGCAGCCCCAGGGCAACCTGATCGGCCTTGCGCGCGGTGCCGCACAGCAGGGCCGGCGCCACCACGGCTGCCGCGAAGAGCCCGAGCGTCACCAAGCCCCAACGGCGGCGCGTTTGCGGCGTGCCGAGCGTGTCCACCGGCCAAACCTCCGGCCGTGCCGTCGTGGCGCGTCGCGGCAACATACGTGGGCCCCGCAAAGCGTGTCAAGTCGCGGCGTGTTGTCGCGCCCGAGGCCGGCGTGCTACGGTGGGGGCCCATTCCGGCGCACGGGGCGCAGCGGGGCGCACGCCACGCCCGGGCGACGGGGCGCAAACCAACCGAGTGCCCGGCCCCGCAGGAGTCGACCGCGATGAGCACCCACCTCAGCGAGTCCTCCGTCGTTCGGCTCGTGAAGCAGGCTGAGCGGCGCTCCTACATGGTCTTTCTTGGGGCCGGCGCCTCGTACTCTTCGGGCATTCCGCTCGCGAGTCACATGATCGCCGAATGGCGCACCATGGCCCATCGCGAGAGCGGAGCCGGTACTGGCGACTTCGAGGCATTCTGCCGCGCGCAGCCCTGGTACGGCGCACCCGACGAGTATTCGCGACTCTTCGAGGCGCTCTTTCCGAAACCCGTCGACCGCCAGCGCTACCTCACCGAAAAGATCGAGGCCCGCGGGGTCTATCCCGGCTGGGGCTACCTGCTGCTCGGCAACCTCATGCGCGAGGGCGTTTTCAACGTCTGCCTCACGACGAACTTCGACGACTTGCTGAACGATGCGCTCACGTACTTCTTCGGCTACAACGCGGTCGTCTGCGCCTGGGATGCCGAGGTCGAGAACATCAGCCTCACGTCCGAGCGCGCCAAAATCCTCAAGTTGCACGGTGACTTCCTGTTCGATCGGCTGCGCAACACGACGAGCGAGTTGCGGGCGCTCAGTCGCAACATGCGCTCCAAGGTCGAGGAGTTCGCCGGCCACCAGGGCCTCATCGCGATCGGCTACTCGGGCGGCGACCAGTCGATCATGGACATCCTCTCGGACTTGCTTGCGGGCGATGCCGCCCGCGGGTTCCGCGACCACGGCGTGTACTGGGGGGTGCGCCCGGGGGACACGCGGCTCGCCCCGCGCGTGCAGCAACTCGCCGAGCGCCATCCCGAGCATTTCCGTCTGTTCGAGTGCGCCGACTTCGACCGTTTCATGGCCGCGCTGCACGCGGCGCGCGGCCTGGAGCTGCCGGCCTCCGTGCTGCGCCCCTACGAGGCGCTGCGGGCGCGCTTCGAGCGCCTGCTCCGGGGTTCCGACCCCGCGCAGCCGCAGGGCGAGCTGCTCACGCACTACGCGCAGACCGTGGCCGGGGCTCTCGAAGCCCCCTGGGCCCAAGCCGCGAACGAAGACGAACTCACGCTCCTCCAGGGGCAGCTCGCGCTCGGCCGGCGCGACGCCGCGGCCGCGCTCACGGCCGCCGACGCGCTGCTCGCGCGGCAGCCGGGCCACGCGGCGGCCCTCACCGTGCGCGGCGAGGCGCTGGCTCTGCTCGCCGACGCCCAAGGCGACGACCGCCTGGCCGGCGAGGCGACGCGCGCCTGGGCCCAGGCCATCGAAGCCGCGCCCGACGCCCTGCCGCCGCGCTATCGGCTGTTCGAGTTCCTGGCGCGGCGCCGCCGCGTGCGCGACGCCATCGAAATCGGCCGCGCGCTCGTGGCCCGGGTGCCGGGCGACCGCCCCCTGCGCGAAACCCTGACCTACCTGCTTCTCGAAGACAGCCAGCTCGGCGCCGCGCAGGCCGAGGCCGACCGGCTCGTGCAGGAAGAGCCGCACCGCGCGAAGTTCCACCTGCTGCGCGCCAACGTTCTCGAACGGCGCGGGCTCGCCTCCGAGGCGCTCGACGCGCACGAGCGGGCGGTGGCCCTCGACCCGAACGACCCGGTGCTGCACTTCCGCCGCGGCATGGTGCTGACCCATCTGCTGCGCAGCGAAGACGCGTTCCAGGCCTTCGAGCGCGCCGTGGCGCTCGACCCCGCCAGTCTCACATTCCGGGTCGGTGCCGCGCAGGCCTATCTCAATGCGCAACGCCCCGATCTTGCAAGGCCCCACCTCGAAACGGCCGTGACACGCGAACCGGGCTCGACCGATCTCCGCGGGCAACTGTGTCAGGTGTACGCGGCCGTCGGCGACTACGCGCGCGCCGAGCGCGAAATCCACGCGCTGTTGCAGGCCGCGCCGCAGGATGCACGCGCCTTCCTGCTTGCCGGCCTGCTGTACTTGCAGGCCAACGCGTTCGGTCCGGCCGAGCAACGGTTGCGCCAGGCGCAGCAGCTCAATCCGCGCGAACCACGCGCGTATGGGGCGCTTCTCGAACTGTTCCGGGCCCAGGGACGGTTTGCCGAGGCGCACTGGGCGCAGCAGGCCCTGATGCAGCTCGGGCCCGCCGGCGCCGCCCGGCCGGGCGGCGCCGAGGCCCCGGGTACCATGCCGGCGGGCTTCCCCGCCGCGGGCCCGGCGCTCGCCCCCTGGGGCGCCGCCGCGCCGCCAGGCGCGACGTGGGCGGAGGGCCCCGCCGGCTCCGTCATCGAGCGGCTGTTGCGCGGCGGCCGCTAGTGCCGCCGCAGCCGCTGAGAACTAAATGAGATTTCCGCGGGCGAACTCGACCACACGTTCGGCGTGCATGATGGCGCGGTCGGACTGCGAGACCGTGAAGAATTCGAAGGGCGCACCCGAGGCGAAGCCGTCGGGGTAGCGCGTGGGGATGTAGAACTGGTCGAGCTCGGCCGCACCGCCGACCACTTCGTCGGGCACCGAGACGGTGGCCGGCAGATTGCGAATGAGGTAGAGCACCGACGGGCCGCTCGCGAGGATGTGGTGGCGCTCGATGAGCGCCTGCACGGCTTTTTCGGCCGCCTGCTGGGCAGCGAAGCAGGCCCCGTTGTGGAAGCCGCCGCGCGCCGAGTGACGCGCCCAATCGAGATCCTTTTCGGCCTGCGCCAACCAGTCGTGCGAACGTTCCATGATGGCGACCTCCGCGTCGGCAATCTGGCGCGCAGTGTGCAGGAGGCGCCGGGCGCCGGTCAAGGCGTAGCGCGGTGATTTCGTTGCGCGCTTTACCCGGGGCGAGTCCGCCGCCACAATGGGGCCAACGCCACGCAGCAGGGAGGGCGACGATGCGGCATGTGAGGGGGATTTGGACGGTGGGCGGGCTCTTGGCCGCCCTGTGGCTCGGGGCCTGCGGCTCGGGGGGCGTCGGCTACTCCGGCGGCGAGCCCGACCAAGTCGGACCGGGCGACGCGCCGGTCGCCGATCCCGGGGGCCCGGGGCCCGGCCCGGACGGCTCGATTTTCGACGGGTTGCCGGGCTCTCCCGATGGGGACGCGGCACCGGGCAAGCCGGACGGTATCGCCGACGGCGAGGCGGGTCTCGACATCCCCACGGGGGACACGCTGGCCTGCGACGAAGCGGGCGGGTTCGGCTGTCCTTGCGGCCAGAACGAGGAGTGCGAGAGCGGCTGGTGTGTCGACAGCGCCCAGGGCTTCGTGTGCACCATCGCGTGCATTTCGGAGTGTCCGGCCGGCTTCCAATGCAAGACGGTGCTCAACACGTACCCCGACATCGTGTCCATCTGCGTCCCTGAGCTCAACCGGGCCTGTCAGCCTTGCCGCGCCGACTTCCAGTGCAATGGCGGGTTGTGCCTGGATTTCGGCGACGGTCTGTTCTGCACGACCGCCTGCGAGGACGATTCGGCCTGCCCCGAGGGCTTCACGTGCGGCCCGCTGCAAAGCGGCGAGGCCCCGCTCATGGCCTGCCTGCCCCCGACCGGCTCCTGCTCCTGCCGCAGCGAGACGGCCGGGCAACTCCGCGGCTGCTACGCCGAGAACGGGCACGGGCGCTGCCCCGGGTTCGAGGAGTGCGAGCCCGAACTCGGCTGGACGGGCTGCGACGCGCCCGTCCCCGAGCCCGAGCGCTGCGACCACCTCGACAACAACTGCGATGGCACGGTCGACGAGGGCTTCCGCGACGCCGACGGGCGCTACACCACGGACGAACACTGCGGCAGCTGCGAAAACCGCTGCGACGACGCGACCATCCCGCACGCCGTGGCCGTCTGCGACACCGCGCGCCCGACCCCGCTCTGCGTCGTCGAGACGTGCGCCGAGGGCTACTTCCGCCTCAACGAGTTCCAGTGCATCCTGCCGGCCGACGCGCTCTGCCAACCCTGCGTCGACGACGCCGCCTGCTACGGCGGGCGCTGCATCGACATCGCCGGCGCCAACTACTGCACGAAGCCCTGCGCCGCCGCGGGCGCGCTGTGTCCGAGCGGCTACGTCTGTGTCGCCGACCCGCAGAGCGGGCTCGACGTCTGTTGGCCCGAAAACGGCAGTTGCGACTGCTACGCCGAGACGGCCGGCGCGCGAAAAAGCTGCGCCGTGACGAACGCCCGCGGCACCTGCTACGGCTTCCAGACCTGCACCCCGGACTCGGGCTGGGGGCCCTGCGACGCGCCGAGCGCCCAAGACGAGGCCTGCGACGGGCGCGACAACGACTGCAACGGGGCCATCGACGACGGCCTGCCGGCAACCATTCCCTGCGTCAACGAGGTGCCCGACGTCGGCGCCTGCGACGGCACCGCCACCTGCCTCGGCACCGCCGGCTGGGTCTGCACGGCCCCCACCCCCGTGCCCGAGGCCTGCGACTACGCCGACAACGACTGCGATGGCGCAACCGACGAGGATTTCAAGGAAGGCGACCGCTACGCCAGCTTCGAGCACTGTGGCTCGTGCACGCGCAGCTGCGCCGAAGGCTTCCCGAACGCCACGGCCTACTGCGACGGCGCGGCCGAACCGCCCGTCTGCAAGGTCGCCGAGTGCGCGGCCGGCTACTTCCGCATCAACGATTTCCAGTGCATCCCAAACGTTGCAACCGTGTGCGAGCCCTGCGCCACCGACGACAACTGTCTCTTCGAGGGCGCCCGCTGCGTGGCGCTCGGCGAGGGCACGTTCTGCTCGCAGCCCTGTGAAGCCGAGGCCGACTGCCCGGCCGGGTACACGTGCACCTTCGTGCCTGAAGACCCCGTCGTACGCCAGTGCGTGCCGGCGACCGGGTCCTGCGAGTGCGACGGCTCCAACCCCGAATTGCAGCGCGGCTGCTCGGTCACCGTCGAGCCGGGGGCCGGCCTGCCCTCCTACACGTGCGACGGCACCGATTTCTGCACCGCCACGGGCTGGTCGGGCTGCGTCATGCCACCCGAAGCCTGCGATGGACTCGACAACGACTGCGACAGCCAGACCGACGAGGGCTGGCTCAACCCCGTGACGCGCACCTACGACAGCGACACGGCGTGCGGCTCGTGCGACAACAACTGCACGACGCGCCCCTGGCCGAACGGCCATGGCATCTGCGACGCCGTGAGCGGGCCCGTGCCCGCCTGCCGCGTCGCGTGCAGCGACGGCTACGTCGACGTCAACGACAACCCCACCGACGGCTGCGAATGTCGCTTCGTGTCGGCCGACGACGTCCCGAACGGCCAGGACCTCGACTGCGACGGCGTCGACGGCGACACGCAGAACGCCATCTTCGTGGCGAAAAACGGCGTCGACAGCAACCCCGGCAGCCTTGCCGAGCCCATGCTGACCATTGGCGCGGCGCTCGCCCGCGCGCAGTCCACCGGCAAACGTGACGTGTACGTGGCAACGGGCGTCTACGCCGAATCGGTGGCGTTGCGCCCGGGCGTCTCGCTCTACGGCGGCTTTGCGTCCGATTTCCGCACACGCAACCGCATCCTCTACGAGACGGTCATCTTCGGGCAGGCGCCGAGCGCCGACCGGCCCGGCGCGCTCAACTGCATCGGCATCCAGGGGGCCGAACAGGCGCTCACCGTCAACGGTTTCTCCGTGTTCGGCCACACCACCCACCAGACGGGCGCTTCGAGCTACGCCGTCTACGTGCGCGACTGCGGCGACCGCGTCACCCTGACCCAGAACCGCGTCTACGCGGGCGGCGCGGGCGACGGGGCGCGCGGCGGCGACGGCACGGGGGGCGGCGACGGCGGCTCCGGCGGCCAGGGCAGCGACGCCCACGACGGCGGCTGGTGTTCGAGCGGCACATTCAATACGGCGGGCGGCACCGCCGGCCAGCGCGTTTGCGGCGCGACGCCCGTGCACGGCGGCAAGGGCGGCGACAGCTACTGCCCGACAGCCTCGAGTGCGCCGTCCACCGCCGAGAACGGGGTCGCCGGCAGCGGTTCGGGCGCCGGCTCGGGCGGCGCCGCCGGCTGGGATCTCTCCCACGACTGGTACTCCTGCGAAACGAGCTGCAACGTGCCGCCGGGCGACCACGCCTGGAACGGTGCCAACGGCAGTCCCGGCAACGCCGGCCAGAACGGCGCCGCCGGCACGGGCTGCACGAGTGGGCTCGGCAGCGTGGGCGGGGGCCTGTGGCTCGGCGGCGGCGGCGGCCAGGGCGGCAACGGCACGAACGGCGGCGGTGGCGGCGGTGGCGGCGCCGGCGGCGGGGTCTACGTCGATTCGAGTTGCTACGGCATCGGCGGCCACGACATCGGCGGCACGGGCGGTGGCGGCGGCGCCGGCGGCTGCGGCGCCACGGGCGGCGGCCCGGGCTCGGGTGGCGGCGGCTCGTTCGGCATCTTCCTCACCTACACCGCGGCGTCCACCGGGGTTCCGCAGATCGCGCAGAACGAGATCTATCGCGGCGACGGCGGCTATGGCGGCTCCGGCGGCAACGGCGGCTCCGGCGGGATCGGTGGGCTCGGCCGGCCGGGTGGGCTCGATGGCAAGAACGTGCCCGCCTGTGCGCTCGCCTGCTGGTGTGCGGCCGTGGGCGGCCACGGCGGGGCCGGCGGCAACGGCGGCTCCGGCGGCGGGGGGGGCGGCGGCTGCGGCGGCGCGTCGTTCGGCATCTTCGCGCACAACACGGGCAGCGTGAACTTGGCGCCTTTGCGCACGGGCAACAGCTTCGGTGCCATTGGCGGGGCCGGGCTCGGCGGCCCCGGCGGCGGCTCCCTCGGCAACGACGGGCTCGCGGGGTCGGCGGGCGCCCAGGGCGACACCAACTTCTGAGTTTCCTGGCGCGCGGCCACGGCGCGCCGCAACGAGCCGCGGCGCCCGCGTCGGCCCGCGCTTCCGGAGACGCCCTCATGAGCCTGCCCGCATGGGTCGAGGCGGCGCGGGCCGAGCTGCCCGCCGCGCGCACCTGTCACTACCTCAACAGCGGCACGGCCGGGCCGCTGCCGCGCTGTGCGTCCGACGCCCTGCTGCGCGCCGCGACGGCCGA
This sequence comes from uncultured Myxococcales bacterium, assembly GCA_964422715.1. Lineage (GTDB taxonomy): Bacteria > Myxococcota_A > UBA9042 > PWKZ01 > CAYRCM01 > CAYRCM01. Next base: position 17,460 of record CAYRCM010000009.1, read on the forward strand.
GTTCGAAACCGGCCGGGCCAACTTCACGACCTGGGGCCCGTTTTTCGCCACACTCGACCGCACCCGGGCACGGCTTGCGCGCCTCGTTGGCGCGCGCCCCGACGAAATCGCGCTCACCCACCACACGACCGAAGGCGTCAATGTCGTGCTGAACGGCCTCGACTGGCGGGCCGGCGACCGCGTGGTCACGACGAGCCTCGAACACGATTCGGTGGTCATCCCGCTCGGGCTCCTCGCCGAGCGGCACGGGGTGGTCGTCACCCACGTCGACATCGGTCTCGGCGAACGCGCGCTCGCGGGGCTCGGCGAGGCGTTGCAGGGCGGCGCCCGGCTCGTGGTGCTGTCCCACGTGGCCTACTCCTCGGGCGCCTGGCTGCCGCTGGCCGAGTGCGCCGCGCTGGCGCATGCGGCCGGGGCGCTGGTGCTCGTCGACGGGGCCCAGGCGGCGGGCGCCATGCCGGTGGACGTGCACGCGCTCGACGTCGATTTCTATACGGTTTCGGGGCAGAAATGGCCACTCGGGCCCGAGGGCACCGGGGCGCTCTACGTACGCGCCGGATGCCTGACGCCACTGCGCGTGGCGGCGTCGGGCTACTTCTCGGTGGCCGACCACGACTTTCACGGCCACTGCACGCTTTGGCCCGATGCGCGGCGTTTCGAGACGGGCATGATGTACCGGCCGGGGCTCGCCGCGCTCGAGGCGAGCCTCGGGTGGCTGCTCGACGAAGTGGGGCTCGAGCGGGCCTTCGCGCGCTCGCTCGAACTCGCCGCCGAAGCGCGAACGGCGCTGACGGCCCTCGGCGGCGTGGCCGTCGTGACCCCCGCCCCCTGCGCGAGCCAATTGCTCACGTTCGACCTGCCCGACTTCGCCCCGGCCGAGTTGCACGGTCTCGCGGGGGCGCTGGCGGCAAGCGGCGTCGTCGTGCGTTCCATCGACCACCCGCCCTACGGGCTGCGCGCCTCCTTCGGCTTCTTCAACACGGCCGAAGACATCGCGGCCCTGCGCCAGGGCGTCGCCGCAGCCCTCGCGCGCGGGCCCGCGGCGGTGCCGCTCAACGCCCGGGCCGCGCGCCTGCCGCGCACGCGCTGAGTCGTGCCGGCAGGCGGCGCCGTTGCCGACCGGTGAGCCGGATCAGTCGTTCGACACGGTGGTCATGGGGGCGAGCGAGCCGGAGGGATCGGGGCGGTCGGCGAAGACGTCCTCGACGACCATCTTGCGGTCGTCGTTGCGGTCGGTGGCCAGAAACCCTCGGTTCGTCAGCGGAAATTCTTCGGTGGCCACCCACGATTCGCCGGCGCTGCCAATCGTGTACTTGTACTGCACGTCGGCCATGGGGGCCACGAGCAGGCGGAACGTCCAGCGGTTGTCGTTGGCCTGCGCGTCGCCGAAACTCGTGCCGTCATCGGCCATGGCGACTTGGTTCGGCGTCCAATTGCCGAGTTCGGCCAGGTTGCCCACGATGAACACCGTGCCCGTGCCTGCGGGCGGCGGCGGGTTGTTGATGGTGCTGACGGCATCGAGTGCCACCCGATCGCCTGTGGCATCGAGCACGAAGGTCACCTCGACGAGCCGCGAACGGTCGACGAAGACGACGAGGCTGTTGGCGTTGGGCGCGCGGTCGAACTCGACGCCGGCATCGACGGCCGTGATGACGGCTTCGAGCGGATCGCCGCTCTGGTAGTGGATGCTCGAAAACGGCACGCGCATTTCGAGGGTGTGCGGGCCGTCGGCGCCGCCGCCGGCGATCTGGATGTCGGGGGTGGCCACGGCCGGGCCCCAGGTCGCGCCATCGGGCGTGGCCAGCAACGCCTGGCCCGAGGCGAAGTCGATGGTGACCTCGTACGCCGCGCCGCCCGCCTTCATGGTGAGCGGCTCGCCCGCACGGGTCGCCGCGAGCAGCGGATCCTGTTCGAACGTCTCGTCCTCGACCGAGAGCAGGTGCTTCTGCGAGAAGTAGAAGCGCACCTGGTAGTCGGTGCCGTCCTTGGGCTGCAAGTCGTCGTTCATGCGCAGCGCGACGTACAGCGCGTCGGCCGTGTAGCCGTAGTAGTAGATGGCGATGTCGTCGGCCGGCTCCGGCACGGCGGAGGCGCTGTCCGGGTCCATGCAGATGCCGGAGCCGGCGAGCGTCCACTCGCTCGGCGCAAGCGCGTCGCCGCCGTCGTCGGGCTCGAAGCGGCCATCGACGACGGGCGGCGCGTCCGGGAACGCCGCCGTCGGGGCCTCGCAGCGGCGCAGCACCGGCGGAAACTCGGGCACTTCGACCGGGATGCCGGCCAGCCCCACGTTGCGGTACACGCTGCGCAGCAACTCCCGGAAAATCCGGTCGAAGGGCTGGTCGCCGCCCACCGCGGTCTGGTCGGAGCCGTACCACCAGAACCAGTCGCTGCCCTCGGCCGCAAACAGACTCTCCCAGGCCTGCGCCGCGTAGTAGGCCGCGCTGCCCGCCTCGGGCGGGGGCTGGTTCAGGTCGGGCCGGCTGAGCCCGGCGGCTTCGAACTGCGCCATGTCGGCACGCACGGAGGCGAGGTAGTCCCAGGCCTGGTTTTCTTCCTCTTCGCCGATCCAGGTCGAGAACGTGCCGCCGATCCACGAGCCGGCAAACAGCGGTTCGAGTTCGGGCAAATTGCTGAGCGGATGCGCGGGGATATGCCGTGCCTCGTTGCCGCTCAGGTACTCGCTGACCGTCGCAGTGCGGAACTCACCGTTTTGTTGGGCGTTTTCGAGCATCGTATAGAGCGCGTGCAGGAACCCCTTGCCGTCGTTGTCGAGTTGGTACCACTCCCAGGCGTTCTCGCCGTCGAGGATGACGGTCAGCAGCCGGTCGTGGCCATAGCCCGGGGCATGCCGGCGCAACGTGGCGACGAAGTCGGCGACGTTGTCTTCGGGCAGCCCACCCTGGTAGTGGAAGCCAATCTTGTCGGACAGTTCGGTGTCGCGAAAGACGATGGCCAGTTCATCGTCGGAGCGCCCCGCGGAACCGGGCTCGGTGTCGGCGTCGATGCGATAGGGCGTGTAGACGTCGGCGCCGTCGGGCAGCGAGCGTTCAAGGACGCGCCGGTCGGTGGCGATCCAGCGGACGCCGTTTTCGACGAAGATGGGCACGACCGCCTCGGCCACCGAGCCCTCGGCGGGCCACATGCCCGTGACCTGGTTGCGGCCAAACAGTTCGCCGTAGAGCTGCACGGCCTTGGCCACGTGGTAGTCGGCGTCGGCGGGCTGCGCGAAGCGCTGCACCGGCAGCGCCGTGTCGGGCATGCCCTGGAGGGCCAGATCGCTGTCGAAGAGCAGCGGCAAGATGGGGTGGTAGAACGGGGTGGTCATGACCTCGATCTGGCCCGTGCGCAGGGCGGCGTCGTAGCGGAGATCGCGGTGAATGGCCACGACGTTGCTCATCACCTTGAAGTCCTCGACGACGAGGCGCTGGCAGATGGCCTCGGTGAACGGCTGCTTCAAAAGGAAACGGCCTTCCGCGTCTTCGCTCACGAGGTCGGACAGGTCGACCACGTGGCCGTCGGGCAGCACCACCGGGCCGCGCAGGAAGTCCGGGTCGAACCAGGCCAGTTCAAACCATCCCTTCATCTGCAACAGGTCGTCCTGACTGATGATTTCCGGGAAGCGGTCGCGCTTGTCGCGCAGGTTGCGGTATTCGAGGAAGCGGCCGAGCATCACGTCGGAAATCGAGAAGTTGGACCAGATGTCGGTCATGAACCAGCCGCGCTGTTCCTCCGTGAGGGCCGCGGGCTCGGGGGTGGGGCTGAGCAGCATGTCGAGCCACGGGTCGGTAATCGGCGTCGTGACCGCGCCCGGCCCGCGCTGCGCGAAGTAGCCGGCGGTGTCGATCGTGCCGGCCTCGACGTCGACGAACGGCGCGAGGCGATCAACGTAGTACTGCTGGAGTTGGCGCAGCAACACGGGCGTGAGGTTGACCATCACGTGGATGTCGGGGTGGTCCTGCAGCATGGCGGCCATGTCGTAGTAGTCCTTGGTCGCGTGCTTGCGCACCCAGGGTCCGCGCAGGTAGTCACCTTCCGGATCGATATACACGGGCTGGTGTTGGTGCCAGACCATGGCGAGGAACAGCGTGCCGCGAATGAGCGTGCGCGCGCCGGCGGGGTCGAGCGGCAGCCCGGCACTGTCGCGCACGCCGGTGGCCACGAGGTGGCAGTCGGCGGCGGCCGGAAGGGCCGCATCGAGTTCGAGCGCCACCTCGAGGTCGGCGACGGTCGCCGTGGCGACCCCGGGCGCGGCCGCACCGCCCGTGCATTCGACCTCGAAGGCGGCCGGCGCCACGGAGGCCGTGTCGAGGGCGGCCGAAAACGTGGCGCGTACGCTCTGGCCGTCGCCGGTGAACGCATACGTGAGTGCCAGCGTGGGGGTGGCGGTGTCGCCGGCCTGCGCCTCGCCGGCCTCGGCCGTGTCACCGCCGTCCGGGGGCGCCACGGCGTCACCGAGGTCGTCCGGGCCGCTTGCCCCGCCCCCGCCACCGCAGGCCGGCAGCCCCAGAACGACGAATCCGAGCGCGCCCACGACGCGCCACATCCCGCACAGGAACCGTTTCATGGTCACTTCTCCCCGCCGCGGGCCCGGCCCGCGCCTTGCGTGTAGCCGACGGCCAACCATGGCCCGGGGCCCATCGAGCGGTCAAGCCCCGCGCGGCCGGGACACGGCCGCACGACCGATCGTTCGGCCGGCGGTCCGCAGGCGCGCGCACGGCCCCGAACGAATTTGCTTGACGCCCGAAGTTCTGCTAGATATGCGCGCCGTTGACGTCCCGGGGGTTGTCCGGGAGCCTCCATCAATGAGCGTCTTCAACGACGACGCGCTAAGGAGAGAATGATGAAGCATCTGACGAGCGTACTGGCGGTTCTGGGTCTCGTGGCGGGCCTGGCCGTGGCGGCCTGCGACAGCGACAGCGGCAGCAGCGGCACCGGCGACACGACGGGCGGCGGCGACACCACGGGCGGCGGCGACACCACGGGCGGCGACATGCCGGGTGGCGGCGACATGCCTAGTGGCGGCGACACCGCGGGCGGTGGCGACACCACCGGGCCGGCCATGGTCCAGGTCACCTTCACCATCAACACCAACACCACGGCCGACGGCACGAACAACCTGGCCGAAGTGCTCGCGGGCGAGATGGTCTACATCACCGGCACCGGCCCTGTGTTCGGCAACTGGGGCGAAGCCAACAACTGGGACCCGCAGCTCGCCGAAAACGCCATGACCGACAACGGCGACGGCACCTTCTCGATCACGCTCGAAGCCGAAGCCGGCGCCGCGCTCGAGTTCAAGTTCCTGAAATCGAGCGACGACCCCGCGCAGGCCTGGGCCAACGGCATGAAGGAATGGCGCTCCAAGGACGCCACCAATCCTTGCCTGCCGGCGCAGGCGGCCCTGACCGCCGACGAGTACGATGCCATGACGGGCGGGCTCTACGAGACCGGCAACCTCACGTGGACGGTGCCCACGGGTGTTACCGAGGCCGACGCTCCGGTGACCGACATCCAGGCGTGGCGCGACTACGCGTGGACGACCTACGGCTACTTCCACTCCTGCGACTGATTCCAGGTCGCCTTCCCGCCTTGAAGCGGCTCCCTCGGGGGCCGCTTCGGCGTTTCTTGGCCTCGCCAGAGCAACCGGTTTTTCTGCGGACGCGATGCAGGGACGAGTCGGTCCGAGGGGCCGTTGGGCCCGACGCGGGAGTGCCGGTTCGGCGGCGCGAGCCCGGAACGGGCGCCTAGCCGCGCATGGCCACGACGTGGTAGGTGGCCCGAACGGCGAAGCCGGCCTTTTCGGCGGCCGTGGCGAGGGCGTCGACCTCGGCGAAGAAGACGACCTCGCGGCCCGCGGCAACCGGCAGCCGCGTGGCCGAGGCGAGCACGGAGCCGAGCAGTTTCGGCAGTGCGCGCGTCGGTTTCGGCACGAAGACCTTGTCGAGCATGACCGTACGCTCGTCGAGCGGGACCCACTCGGCGATGAGCACCGGTTTTGCGCCGTCCTTGGCGATGAGTTGCCGGCCGGCCGCGATGGCATCGAGACAGCGCCGCTCGTGGGCCTCGCGTGAGGCGCGGCGCGGGTCGACGCCGTGCGCTTCGAGCGTGTATTCGGCCGCGAACTCGCTCACGATGCGTGCGTCGGCGGGGGTCGCCGCCATGAGCGGGGCCCGGCTCTCGCCCGCCGCCGCCCCGTCGGCCGGCGAGCCGAAGAGCGGGCGCTTGCGGTCGAGGATGACCGGGCGCTCGATCGCCTTGAAGACCCGCCAGAACGCGGCCATGCAGCGTTCGTCGCCGAACAGTTGGTGGCGCTGCGCGGGTGCCCCCGACGTGAACTGCTGGGCCTTGAGCAACGCCTGCGCCATGGCCTCGATGGCCGCCGGCGTCGTGCCGTACACGAGCGCCGAGTGGCCGACGATGCCGAGCACCGCCTGGAGCGCGGAGCCGTCGGCGAGCGCCCCGTACCACCAGGCGTCGGGGTTGCGCGCCCGCGATTCGCGCAGCACCGTCGCGAAAAGCAGCGTCTGGTAGCGGGGCCCGGCACGCAGCAGTTGTTCGATGGCGTCGAGTTCGTTGTCGCGGAGCGGCCGGCAGCCGAAGCGTGGGCTGTCTTCCATGGGGCACCTCCCGAGACGGCGGAAAGGGGTGCGCCGGAGCCGGTCGCGGCCTGCGCGGCGCAGCAGGTAGGATAGCCGATCCGCGCGAGCACGCCCACGGCGGGGCGGCCGCGCCCGCGGGGGGCGGCTCGTGCAGGCGCTAGCGGATGTCGGCGGGCCAGCCGGCGGCCCGGGCGGTGCCGTGGGCCCAGGCCCGCAGGCTGCGTGCGTCGGGGCGCCGCGGGTAGCGCCGGTAGGCCGCCCAGACGAGCGGCACGCGCACGGCCCAGGGCGCCACGGCCGCGGCCGCGCGCGGCACGTGGGCGCTGCCCCGGAGCATCGCGGCGACCTCGTCCTTGGGCAGGCGAAACGGCAGACGCTGGCTCAGTACGGCCCCGAGCACGCCGCTCGTGACGAGCCCCTGCGCCACCATGGCCTCGACTTGCGGCACGGGCAGCGCCTGGATGGTGCGCCGCACGACATCGTAGGGGCCGTGGATGCAGCCGATCTCGCGCTGGAAGGCGGTCTCGTACGCCCAGAGCGCGGCCTCGGCACCCGGGTCGGCCGCGCCCGCGGTGGCGTCGGCGAGCATGCGCGCCGCGATGAGCCCGGAGCCCACGCCGCTCGCGTGGGCCGGAAACGACTGACAGCCCGCGTCACCGACGAGCGCCACGCCGGGGGCCGCGAGGCGCGCGTATGGGGCGCGCAGCGGAATGAGGCCCGCGCCGCCGAAGAAGGCTTCGCCGATCCAGGGGTGGTTCTGGCGAAAGCGGCGCATGAGTTCGGCCCCGGACGCGCAGCCAACCTCGCGCGCGGCGCCCGCGAGGATGCCGATCTGCGAGACGTCGCGCGACACCTGGGCGCCGAGCGTCGAAAACGGCCCGTCGATGCCCGTCCAGCAGAGGGCATCGCCGACCTCGGCGCCGTGCGCGTGGAGGAAGGCGCGGGCGGCCTCGACGTCGCGGATGGGAAAAACGAACTGGGCAGCGCTGCAGCAGTCGCCGGCGCGGGGTTCGGGGCAATCGCGCGCAAGCAGCGGCACGGCGCGCCGCACCACGCCGGCCATGCCGCTCGCGTCGACGAAGAGGCGCGCCGTGACCCGCCCGAGGCGGGTCGTGCTGCCGGCGGCGCCGGATCGCACGGTGCGCACGGCCGTCGGCCGCCCGCGCACGTCGCATTCGATGGCGCGCACGCTCGTGCGGTCGCGCAGCGTCGCCCCGGCCGCGAGAGCGCGCGCTTGGAGGCGGGCCACGAGCCGCCGCATGTCGACGTTGAGAATGGGACTCGGGGCCACGGCCGTGCCGACCCGCGAAGACGGCGAGTAGAGCCGGATGGTACGGGCGTCTTCGAGCCGTTCGGGCGGCTCGGGCACGGCGACCCCGGCGCGCTCGAAGGTCCAGGGCGGCACGCCGTTCGACCAGTGCGCGCCGGCCTCGGCAGCCGGCCGGGCGTCGATGAGGACGACCCGCCAACCGCTCTCGGCCAAAAACGCTGCCGCCGCGCTCCCCGACGAGCCCGCGCCAACCACCACCACATCCGCATGTTCTTCTGCGCTCGTCACGTTGCCGCCTCCCGCCGCCCCGGACGCTCTGGCCCGGCGCCTGGCCGCCCACTCTACCACAGTGCGCCGGACGTTTTGACGCACCGCAGCGAAGGGCGTCAAACCGGGTGGCGCGGGCGGCCCTCGTGTCGCTCCCGGAAACGTACTACCCTGCGCCCATGAAACGCGCCGCTCACCCCGCCCGTGCTCTGTTCTGCTGCCTTTGGGCCGCGGCGTGCGTCAGCGACCCCCCCATGCCCGGCACGCCGGCCGAGCGCCTCACGATGCTCCTCGACTCGCCGGTGCGCGAGCTCGACCCGCGCTTCATCGTCGATTCGCAGTCGGCCAACGTCTCACGGCTCGTCTTCGCCTCGCTCATGAGCGTCGACAACCCGCAAACCGAACTGCGCGGCGACCTCGCGACCGAGGTTGCCCCCGATCCGAGCGCGGTCGACGCCGCGGGCCGGGTCAGCCGCTGGCGCGTCACCCTGCGCCCGGATGCGCGCTTCCACGACGGCCGGCCGCTCACGGCGCGTGACGTGGTCTTCACCTATCGGTCCATTCTCGACCCGGCCCTGCGTTCGCCCATTCGCAGCGGATTTTCGCGCAAAATCCAGGCAGTACGCCCCGACCCGAGCGACCCGCTGCGCGTCTGGTTCGACCTGGTCGAGCCCTACGCCACGTTCCCGAGCGACCTCGTAACGGGCATCGTGCCGGACGGCGCGGCGGTCGGCACCACCGTCGGGGCCGGGCCGTTCCGCCTCGTGCAGCGACTTGGCGGGCGCAAACTCGTGCTGGCGCGCCACGCGCAGTACCACGGGGGGCCACCGCCCATCCCGTACCTCGTCTTCCGGGTGATCCCCGACGAAAACACGCGGCTGCTGGCGCTGCTCGGGGGATCGGCCGATGTCGTACAAAACGGTCTGACCCCGACGCTGCTCGACGTCGTGGCCGCCGACCGGCGGTTGCGGGTCGTCGCCGCCCGCAGCGTCGCCTGGACCTACCTCGTCTTCAACCTGCGCCACCCGCAGCTCGCCGACGTGCGGGTGCGCCGCGCCCTCGCGCTGGCCGTCGACCGCGCCGACGTCATCCGGCGCAAGTACCGGGGATACGCCGAGCCGTCGACGAGCATGCTGAACGACCTCTCCTGGGGCTTCGAGCCGGCGCTCGAAAACCCGCCCTTCGACCTCGCCGCGGCCGACGGGGCACTCACGGCCGCGGGCTTCCCACGCGATGCGCGGACCGGGCGGCGCACCCTCGGCCTCACGCTGAAGGTCTCCGACCACCGCTTCCGCCGCTCGGTGGGGCGCGACCTGGCCCGCCAGTGGCAACGGCTCGGCCTCGACGTGACGCTCGTGTCGCACGAACTCGGCACGTTCCTGCACGACGTGCGCACGGGCAACTTCGACCTGGCGCTGCTGAAATTGCCCGAGCCGACCGAGCCCGACATGCTGCGCTGGATGTTCTACTCGCGCAACGCGCCCGACCTCTTCCCGCGGCCGAGCGGCTCCCCGTATGCCCGCCTCGACCGGCGCTTCTGGGTGCCCGGGCTCGACCGGCTGCTCGTCGGGGAACCCCGCTGCGCCGCCTGGGCGCGCGCCGAACTCGGCAGCGGGCTGCTGCGCTGGCTGCATGCGCGAGGGCGCGGCGCGCCGCCGAGCGAGGGCTCGAACCGCTCCTTCTTCGCCGATGCCCGCGTCGACTGCCTGCTCATGCGCGCCTGGGGCGAGGCCATGCAGCCCGACACGCGGGCGCCGCTCTACCGCGAAGCACAACGTCGCATTGCCGCGGCCCTGCCGGTGCTGCCGCTCTGGCACGAACACAACGTGGCCGTGCTCTCCGAACGCGTCGCCGATTTCGACCTGCTGCCGAACGGCCGGCTGGCGGCGCTTGCGCGCGCTCGGCTCGTTTCCACGGGGGTGCGCGCCGCCGCCCGTTGACCCGGCCCGCTCGCGTCCCTACGTTGTGCCGCGCGCCCGACGCGCCGCGGAGACGACATGACCGAGAATGCACAACGGCTTCTGAAGCGCGGGGCCATCGTGGTCCTGCTCGCGCTGCTCGCGTACACGCTGTTTGCGCAGGCCCCCGGCCAAGGACCACGCCGCGACGGCTTCCGCGGCGGACCGGCGCCCGATTTCGCGCTCCAGGCGGTCGACGGCAGCCGCGATTGGACGCTCGCCCAGGTGCGCGGCCGCGGCGCGCTGCTCGTGTTCTGGGCCACGCACTGCCGCTCGTGCAAGCAGGTGCTGCCGCTCGTCGAACGCCTGCGCCGCGAGGTGCCCGAGCACGAATTGGCCATCCTGACGGTCACGAGCGAGGAACCGGGGGTCGTCGCGACCTACCTTGCCCGGCACCCCACGGGCCTCACGGCCACCATCGACGCGGGCAGCACGCATGCGGCCTTCCGGGTCGACACCCTGCCCTCTCTCGTGTTCCTGGCGCCGGACGGCACCGTGACGTTCGACTACGTGGGCCCCATTCCCTGGACCGACTTGAAGCGGGAAGCCGACCGCGCACGCGCCCCGGTCGGGCCACAGAGCGCTACACGTCCAGGTCGAGGGTGACCGGGCAGTGGTCGGAGCCCTGCACGTGGGGCCAGATTTCGGCCGCCTTCACGCGCGCGCGCAGGTCGGGGGTGACCAGGAAATAGTCGATGCGCCACCCGATGTTGCGCTCCCGGGCACGCACCCGGTACGTCCACCACGAGTAGTGTCCGCCCTCGCCTGTGAACATGCGGAAGGTGTCGATGAGCCCCGTGTCGAGGTAGCGGTCGATCCAGGCGCGTTCGATGTCCAGGAAGCCGGAGGTCTCGCGGTTGTCGTCGGGGCGCGCAAGGTCGCGTTCCATGTGCGCCGTGTTGAGGTCGCCGGTCACGACCACGGCCCGTCCTTCGGCCCTCCGGCGGCCGATGTAGGCGAGCAGCGCCTCGTAGTACGCGAGTTTGTACTGCACCCGCTCCGGGCCCTGACCGCCGTTTGGAAAGTAGCCGTTGATGAGTGTGAACGCGTCGTACTCGGCGACCAACGTGCGCCCCTCGCAGTCGAAGCGCGGCTCGCCGAAACCCACGTGCACCGCGCGCGGCGGACGCCGACAAAACAACGCCACCCCGGAGTAGCCTTTGCGTTCGGCGTGGCTCCAGAACACCTGGTAGCCCGGCAGGTCGGCGACGGCGACCGGGATCTGGTCGGCCTGCAGTTTCGTCTCCTGCACGCACAACACGTCGGGAGCCGTGGCCTCGAGCCATTCGCGAAAGCCCTTCTGCAGGGCCGCACGCAACCCGTTGACGTTCCATGAGATGAGTCGCATGTCACGGGCCTCCCGGGCGCCGTCAGGGCGCGGCGACGAGCCACAATTCGGTCTGACGCGGGCCCAGAAACTCGGCCCCCGCCGCGGTGACGAGCACTTCTTCTTCGATCGTGGCGACCCCCGCATCGGGGATGGGCAGGCGTGGTTCGAGCGTGTACACCTGGCCGGCTTCGACGGGCTCGTAGGGCCGGCCACCGTAGCGTTCCCACTCGGGACACAGCAGCCCGGAGCCATCGTGCGCCTGGCGGCCAATCTGGTGGCCGAGCGCATGCGGATATTCCGGGTAGCCGGCCGCCACGATGTGGCCGCGCGCGACGGCATCGACGGCATGGCCCATGACCCCGGGGCGGAGGGCCTCCGCCGACTTGGAGATGGCCGCGACGATGGTGTCGAAGCCTCTCTGCACCGCGTCGGGCGCGCGGGTCTCGTCGGGGCGCAGGATGTAGAACGTGCGCTGCAAGTCGGCGCAGTAGCCGGCGACCCGCACCCCGAAGTCGATGTTGACGACGTGGCCGGGCTCGATGCGCCGATCGGAGGGCTCGGCGTGCGCGCCGGGCGACTGCGGCCCCGTGAACACCGCCGGGCACTGCTCGGCGGCCCACGACGTTTCGAGCCCGCGGGCGGCCACGCGTTCGAGGATGAAGCGCGCCACGTCGCGCTCGCTCAACCCCGGTCGCACGAATGCGCGCGCCTCGTCGAGGATGGCGAGCGTCTCGCGCACGGCCGCGGCCAGCCGCTCGCGTTCGAGCGGGGTCTTGCGCCCGCGCAGCGCAGCGAGAATGGGCCCGCTCGACACGAAACGCCCGGCGAACGGGGTGGGCGCCAGGTAGTCTTCGAGCAGCAGAAAGAGCCCGTGGCTGAGCCCGTCGGCAATCTCGCTGTCTTTCGAGTAGTTGAGGGCGATCTGGCGCGGCACAAGCGCGTTCAGGGCCGCGAGCAGCGGCTCGCGAATGGACTGCACGTAGCCCGTCACGTCGTCGAACGGCGTCTTCTCGCGCACGTTGGCGGCATCGAGGCTGCCGACGATGGCGTGCGTCCGGCCTTGGGCCGGCACGAGGAAGGCCGTCTGCCAGGTGACGTGCGTGCCCACCACGATTTCGAGAGCCGGGTCGGGCATGTGCGCCGACTCGCGCACGAACGTGAGCCAGAGGTCGATGCCGAGTTCGCGCAGGATGTCCTGCGCCTGCCGCAATTTCTCGCCGGTGAGGGAATGCTCCGCGGACATGCTCATCCCCGCTTCCTCCGCCGCTCGGGCTTCTTCTTTTTCTTCTTTTTCGGCTTCTTCGGGTCTTTGGCCGCGTCCTTGCGGCCCCCCCGCTTCGGACGTTTGACCTGCTTCTTCGGGTCGACCGGGGCGCCCGACTCGTCGGCCGCCGCAGCGCCGGCGGAGGCGTCTTCAGGCACCGCCGTTGCGCCGGCTTCGTCTTCCCCCGTCGGCGCCGGGGTTTCGGGCACTTCGGCCGGGCCCGCGAAGGCCGGGTCGCGCACCATGTACGGACCGAGCGTTTCGGGCAGCCGTTCGGGAAGAGCCAGGCACGTGGCGGTCTCGTCGCGCGGCCCGTACAAGTAGCGATACACGTCGTACGACGCGACGATCTTCTGGGTGTAGTCGATGAGCGCGCTGAACGGCAGGCTTTCGATGAACACGTCGGTCGGCAGCCCGGGGTTTTCCTGCCACCAGCGCTTGAGACGCCCGGCGCCCGCGTTGTACGAGGCGATCGCCAACGGCACGTTGCCGCGGAACAGGCTCAGCAACTCGCGCAGGTAGCGGGCGCCGACGAGCACGTTCAGCGCGGGCCGGCGCAGCGCGCGGGCGCTCGGCGGCGCGATGTTGAGCAGGCGGCGCGCCACCGACTTGGCGCTCGCCGGCATGAGTTGCAGCAGCCCCACGGCCCCGGCGTAGCTGCGCACATCGGCGCGGAAGCCGCTCTCGTGGCGCATGACCGCAACCACGAAGGCCGGCGAGATCTGGAATTCGGTGGCCTGCGCCTCGACGAGTTCGCGGTACGGAAACGGATAGGTGAGCCGCCAGAGCGGCAGATCGGCCGGCTCCGGGTAGCGACGCGGCAGGCCGTAGCGCTTGAACACGCGGTGGGCGCGCCAGTAGTCGCCTTCGCGCACGTGCAGGATGCCAAGCAGCACCTTGCCGTCGGGCGGCAGAGTGCCGCCCCGGAGTCGGCTGTCGAGGTCGTCGATGGCTTCGCCAAAGAGCCCGAGGCGGGTGAGCAGCACGGCCGTGTCGAGCGCCGAGTGGCGCCGAAATTGGCGCCCCGCAAGGTTGCCGAGCGGCGCCGGCGGGTCGCCGACCGGCGGTCGCGGAGGCCGCACGGCCCCGGCCGAGCCGCCGAGCCGCGCACAGGCCAGCGTGGCGTAGTAGTTGAGCGGCTCCTCGCGCACGATGCCACGGAAGGCCTCTTCGGCGGCGTCCGCCAGCCCGCGTTCGACGAGGACCCGCGCGCGCCAGTAGCGCGCACGCTGGCCCCAGGTGCCGGCCGACGGCAGCCGCTCACGGCCGTGCTGCCGTTCGAGTTTGTCGAGCCACGGCTCGGCCCCGGCCGCATCGCCGGCGCGGAACCGCGCCCAGGCCGCCAGCCAGAGCCCGTGCGCCCGCCCGGCCACGGTCGGGGGCGCGTCGCCAAACGGCTGGAGGATGGCGAACGCCTCTTCGAAGCGGCTCAGATTCAGCAACTGCTGGCCGGCGTCGGCGCGGGCCTGCCAGGCCACCGGGTGCTCGGGCTGTTCGGCCAGCAGAAGCCGCCAGCCACTCAGCGCGGCATCGGGTTGCCCTGCGGCCCGCTGCGCACGCGCCTGGCCGTGCAGCAGGTGCCCGCGCATGGCGGCGCTCGGTGCGGCGTCGAGGGCGCGCTCGTAGAGGCGCAAGGCCTCGGGCAGGCTCGCCTTTTTCTGGCGCGCGACTTCGGCCTCGCCAAACCACGCCGCCACCCGTTCCGCGCGCCGTGGCTTGCGCCCGACGAGACGTCGCAGCTCGCGGGCGACGTCCGTGACGTTCGTCCGCGCGACCTCGCGAACGAGCCGCACGACGCGTTCTTCGAACGGGATGGCGACCCCGAGCGCGCGCAGCCGATTCGCGGCCTGTTCGCCGCCGCCGCTCGCGTAGCCGCCGTTCCAGGCGCCGAGGAGCAGTTCCCGGGCGTGGTCGGCGTCCCCGCTGCGCTGCGAGAGGTCGGCGAGCGCGAACGTAGCCTGCAGCCGCTCGTCGGGGGTGCCCGAACCGAGCACCTCGCGCAACGCGCGCGCGGCGAGCGCCGTAGCGCCGTCGAGCGCGTGGAGCGCGGCTTCGGCAAGGCGCGCCTTCGGATGCTCAGGCCCTCCGGGGGTCACCTGGCGGTAGTGCTGGATGGCCAGGGCGCGTTGCCCGCGGGCCTCGGCCGCGCGCCCGAGTTGCAGGTGGGCGCGGTCGGCCAGCGGCAGACACGGGAGCGCCGCGGCAAGCGCCTGTAGCCGCTCCGCGGTGCGCCCGGCGCGCGCGTACATGGCGGCGAGCAAGTAGGAGAGCGCCACGGCGTCGGCCCCCGGCGGCTCGGCCTGGAGCGCGGCGCGCAGGGCTTCGGCGGCGGCCCGGGCGGAGCCGAGGCGGAACGTGGCGTAGGCATCGGCGATGTCGGGACGGCTGAGGTAGAGCGGCTGCACGTCGTAGACGTCGGCGGCCGCCTCGGCCGCGCCGCCCGCGGGAATGCCGGGGGCGGCAGCCGTTCCCGGCGTGGGCGCCGCGGCGGCGAGCGCCGCCATGGCGCTCAGGAGCGCCCACGTGAGGGCGCCGAGCGCCGCGGGCCGCCGCCAACGCACACGCGTGCCCCGGCCGCCGGTTCGCGACGCGGGGCGGCTCGGTTGTGGGGCGCCCGGAGCCATCATGCCCCCCTTTTAAGGGAGGCCCGCGCACTTGTCACCCCTTGCCGCGCGCGCGCCGCACGAATTCCGCGCGCGCCGCCCGGGCCGGACCGCGGGGCGTACCGTTCGCCGCACCGATCGTCTACAATCGCGCCGCCGCGGGGGCCGGGCAGGCCGGCCCCCCGAAAGGGAGAGGCCCTGGTCAGCCGCACAACCATCGGCGCCGCGCTGCGGGCGCTGCGCCCCCACCAGTGGGTCAAGAATCTCTTCGTGCTGGCCCCGCTGATTTTTGGCGGGCAACTCACGCACGCGGCCCCGCTGCTCCATGCGGCGGCGGCCTTCGCCCTGTTCTGCCTGGCGTCCGGGGCGGTGTACCTGCTGAACGACCTCGTCGACCGCAACCTCGACCGCATCCATCCGACGAAGCGCCACCGGCCCATCGCATCGGGGGCCCTGCCCGTCGCGGCCGCGAAGGTGCTCTTCGGCGTCCTCGGGGTGGGGGTGGCGGCGGGCGCGCTCGCCCTGTCGCCCCACTTCGCGCTGCTCACGGCCGGCTACGCGCTCCTCAACGTGGCGTACTCGTTCGTGCTGAAACGCGTCGTGTTTCTAGACGTGGCCTGCATCTCGGCCGGTTTCATCCTGCGCATTCTGGCCGGTGGGGCCGCGGTCGGGGTGCCGGTCAGCGCGTGGCTCGTTGCCGTGACGTTTCTGCTGGCGCTGTTTCTGGCGCTCGGCAAGCGCAAGCACGAACTGCTCGTGGCCGGCGCCGACGCTCCGGCCCAGCGCGGCGTGCTGCGCCACTACCGGCTCGCGCACCTCAATCTGGCGCTCAACGTGGCCGCCGCGGCCGTCACCTCGACCTACTTGGCCTACACGCTGTCCGAGCGCACCATCGCGGTCTTTGGCACGCACAACCTCGTGTTCTCGTTGCCGTTCATCGTCTTTGGGCTCGTGCGCTACTTGCAGATCCTCGAAACGCACCGCGAAGCCGACAGCCCCACCGACACCATGATTCGCGACCTGCCCTTCCTGCTGAACGGCGTGGCCTGGGGCATCACGGTCACGCTGATCATCTATGCGCGCTGACTTGACGGGTCCGCGCGAATGGCGCCAGAGTCGGCGGGGACGCGACTGCGCCCGCGGCAACGGAGGCCTCGTCATGTCGCAGGCCAAACGCTGGCTGCCGCTCGCCAGTGCGCTGGCGGGTTTTCTGGCCCTGGGGGGCTGTGCCACGGCACCGACCCCCGGCGATGCCATGCGGCAACGCGCCGTGCGTGACCTGCAGGGACTGCAAGTCGCGCTGAAGCAGGCGCGCCAGGCTCCCTACCAGACCGTGCGCTACAACCCGGTGTCGTGCGAATGCCCGGCCTTCGAAGTGCTCGTCTACGACGCCGTGGCCGGCCACCCGCGCTGGGTGCGCTGTGCGCTCGTCGAGGGCTCGACCGACCAGCCCGCCCTGCCCCACCTGTTTTCGACGGCCCGCGACGACCTGATGGCCGAGCGGCTGGCCACCTACGCGCTCGTCGGAAACCTCGACACCGACCTCGAAGCCGGCTGCGACAACGGCGCCCCGAGCGTCACCCTGGTCGTCGAAGCCGTGCGCCCGAGCGGGCCAAACGCCCCGCTGCTCGACGACGACTGAGAACGGAGGCTCCCGCTGAGCCTCTGAGCGTTGCCGGCGCTGCCCGGCGACGGCTTGCCGCGCTGCGCCAAGCTGTGGTAACCCACAGAAACCTGGCTTCGGACAACCACGTCGAGAGGGGACGCCCATGGACTTCAACCTGACCGAGGACCAACGCCTGCTGCGCCAGACCGTTCGCAAGTTCGCCGAGGAACAGATCCGGCCCGTCATGAAGGAACTCGACGAACATGAACGCTTCTCGGTCGAACTCACGCGTCAGATGTTCGACCTGGGCCTGTTCGGGATTACGGTGGCGGCCGACGACGGCGGCTACGGTATGGACTACCTGTCCTATGGCATCGCGGTCGAAGAACTGGCGCGCGTCGACGGCTGCCAAGCGGCCACGGTGGCCGCCGGCAACAGCCTCGGCATCGGACCGTTGCAGTACTACGGCAGCCCCGAACAGAAGAAGCGCTACCTGCCCAAGCTGTGCAGCGATTCGCTCTGGGGCTTCGGCCTCACCGAACCCGAGGCGGGCTCCGACGCGGGCGGTACGCGCACCACGGCCGTGCGCGACGGCAACGAGTGGGTCATCAACGGCTCCAAGATCTTCATCACGAACGCGGCCAACCCGTTGACGCTCGGCGTCACGGTGCAGGCGCTCACCGGCAAGCGGCCCGACGGCCGCAAGGAATACACCTGTTTCCTCGTCGAGTCGGGCACCCCGGGCTTCACCGCCCAGGAAATGCACCACAAACTCTGCTGGCGTTCCTCCAACACGGCCGAGCTGTTCTTCGAGGACGTGCGCGTCAAGGACTCGGCCATCCTCGGCCGCCAGGGCGACGGCTTCCACCAGATGCTGTCCACGCTCGACCGCGGCCGGTTGGCGATCGCGGCCATGGGGCTCGGCGGGGCGCAGGGCGCCTTCGAAGTGGCGCTGGCGTACGCGAAAGAGCGCAAGCAGTTCGGCCAGCCCATCGCGCAATTCCAGATCAACGCCTTCAAACTCGCCGACATGGACACTGAAATCGAGGCTGCGCGGGGCCTGCTCTATCGCGCCTGCTGGCTCAAAGACACCGGACAGCCCTACTCGCGCATGGCGGCCATGGCCAAACTCTACTGCTCCGAAGTCATGGGCCGCGTTGCCGACCACGGCGTGCAGCTGCACGGCGGCTACGGGCTCATGGAGGAGTACGACGCCGCCAAGTTCTACCGCGACCAGCGGCTGCTCGAAATCGGCGAAGGCACCTCCGAGGTGCAGCGCCTCGTCATCTCCCGCCTGCTGCTGCGCTGAGCGCGCCGCCCTGGCCGCTCGGACCGCCCATTGACCCCGCTATGACCGACGGGCAACGGCGAGCAGGTGCGACGCCCGGCCGAGCAGATCGGGCCGCGCGTGCAGACGCTCCTCGAGGCGCTCGAGCCGTTTCGCCAGGTCGGGGTCTTCGAGCAGTTTCTGGTAGGCACGCAGCGGCAGCACGGTGAGGCCGAGCACCCGCTCGACCCGAAACCCGGTCTGTTCGAGCAACCGCCGCAGTTCGTCCGGGTCGAAGGCGTGCGCGGCGAAGCGTTCGTCGGTGCGGTGCGCGAGCCACTCGCTCTCGCCGCGTTCGACGAGCGCTTCGAGGCCGCCGAGGTCGCCGCGTTCGAGGTGAGCCTCGTAACCCGCCGCGCGGTTGTCGACGGTGGCCACGAACCCCGCCCCGGGGCGCAGGATGCGCGCCGTCTCGCGCAAGGCGCGACGCGCATCGCTGCAGAACGAGTACACGTCGCCGACGGCCACCGCGAGGTCGAAGCCGGTATCGGGCAGTGCCGCGAGGTCGCAGACGTCGGCAACCTGGGTGGTCACGCGCTCGGTCACGGCGAGGGCCGCGGCCCGGTCCTGGGCCCGCGCCAACATGGCCGCCGAGATGTCGACGAGGGTCGCGCGATGCCCGGCGCGCGCGAATTCGACACCCCAGACCCCGGTGCCGGCGCCAAGATCGACGACGTCCGCGGCGACGCGGGGGCCGAGCAGCGTCTGCGCCTCGCGCCGGATGAGGCGGCGCACGAGCCGCCAGTAGGGCGAGTCGTAGGCCTGGTCGTACGACGCCGCGTGACGGTCGTAGTAACGCGCGGCAGCGGCCTTCGAACGGCCCATGACAACGCTCCTGGCACGCACCGGACCGGCGCGGGGTTAGCGGGCTTCGAGGTGCAGCCGGTTGCCGTCGGGGTCCATGGCGACCGCCACGACACCGGCCGGCCCGACGTAGGGCGGGGTGACGTAGCCGCCGCCGCTCGCGACTTCCCGCACCACGGCGTCGAGGTCGCCGTAGCCTGCGACGAGGCCGGTGTCGCGACCGACGAGCGCGGCCTGGGCCTCGTTGTCGGGCTCGGCAACGAACACCGTGACGTCGCCGACGCAGAAGGTGGCCCCCGCGAGATACATGGACGGCGCCCCGCGCTGCGCCGGCGCGCCGAACAGGCGGGTGTAGAACGGCAGCGCGCGCCCGAGGTCGGACACGAAGAACGAGACCGAATCGAGCGGCTGCAAGGACGGCAAGCAGGGTTCTTCGGTGATGCCGATGCGATTGCCGACGATGTCCTGCACGTACAGGATGCCGGTGCCGCGCAGCGCCGGAGCTGGAAAACCGAGTGAAATCATGCGCTCGCGCACGACCTGGAGCGGTGCGGCCCGCGACGTGCGCAGGGTGACGCCGCAGAGACGCCCGACGCGCTGGCCTTCTTCGAGCCCCTCGGCGCGCCGCACGACGAGGGTCGGCAACTGCGTGCACTGCGGGTCGCGTCCGGCGCTCGGGCGCACGACACAGGGCCAGTCGAGCGCCTCGCCGTAGAACCGCGCCGCCGCCTTCAGGTCGTGCACGAGCACCACGACCCGCAAGTCGTCCACCAGCATGATCCCTCCTCGAAAGGGCGCCCCGCGCGGCGCCGACCGCCCGCCCGCCGTCCTAGAGCCCCGCGTCATGGGACGCAACGCCGGAAGCCCGGCGACCCCCAATAGCTAGCCGAGGTGGCCGACCTGTCAACCCGCGCCGACGCGCCGGGCCCGCGCGACCCGGGCGCGAACCGCCTGCAACCGCCCGGCGTCCGATCGAGCGCTACGGCTTCTGGCGGAAGTCGAAGCGTTCGACGAGGGCTTCGAAAGCCAGCTCGCCCCGCTCGAAGCGCACGAGTTCGGCAACAGGCATGAGCCACACCTTGTAGGCCTTCTGGCCGCCGCGCAGGGTCTGGATGCCGATGTCGACGAACGTCTCCTGTACACAGCGGAAACCGAAGTGCTCGACCGTGCGCACAACGGTCTGCATGAGGCGCCGTTCGAGCGCCGCGTCGTCAAGATCGGGCGCGACGTGCAGAAAGACGATGAGGTGTTCGCCGGCGACCTTAGCGTCGACCGCCGGGGGGCCGAGTTGCCAGAACGAGGCGAAGGCCTGGGGTGTGAACGTCGGCCGCTCGTCTTCGCCGGGGCTACAAGCCGCGGCGGGGACTTCAGCAGCCGGGGACGCACCGGGGCGCGGGCCGCACGCGCAGATCGCCGCTGACGCGAGCAGACCGATAGCCAGGCTCGGCCCGCCGAACCGCGCAGCATGCGAGCGCGGGAGCGGGGCCGGGGTTTCGCGACGGACGGTCATGCGCGCCTCCTTCAGCGCTGTTCGCAGAGACGGGCGAGCGCGGCGCGGTCGACGGTACGCAGGTCGGGGCTCGGTCGCACGTCGAGGCCGAGGCGGCCGACGTTGACGCGCGGCACCGGGCCCGCGTTGCGCTCGAAGGGCGGCGGCAGCGCAAAGGCGGCGCGACGGCCTTTGAACGTCTTGTCCGACAGGTAGACGAGGCGCTCGCGGCGCGGAGACTTGTAGATGGCGAGCGCCCCGGCAGCGTCGAGCGGCTCCGGTGCCAGCAGGAAGAGCGCGAGCTCGGCGACGTTTTCGACCGGCCGGTCGGGACACGAGACGGTGGCCGGGCCGAGCCGCAGGAGCGCCTGCGCCACGAGCCGCTCGGCGACGGGCAGCACGTTGAAGAGCAGGTGCGGCCGCGCCTCGGGCGAACCGGCCGCCGATGCGGGGACCCGGGAGTCGCCCGCCTTCAGCGCGAGGGCGCACCCCCCGAGGGTCTCGGGCACCTTGAGCACGCGCGTACACACGGCCTCGACCGGCAGGATGCCCGCCGCGCCGCGCCGGAAGAGACTGGCGCTGCGCACGTGGAAGCCGTCGGCCTGGACGTCGGTGACGATGGCGAAGCCCGGCTCGGCCGGGCCGGCCGGCGCGGGGGCGGCGGCGCCGGTGGCGACGGCCCAAAGGACGGCGAGGGCCAACCCGCCGGCGACGCGCCGCCCTGAGACGCAGGCGCGCTCCCGTTGGTGCGCGGCGAAGGAATGCATGGGCGAACCTCCCGAGCTGCGGCCGCCCACGGGGGTGGCGCAGCGAGTTGTGACCGGCGCCCGCGGGCGGCCGGCCGAAAAAGTATGGATGCGCTGGCCTCCCGCGATCAAGCCGCGCCGCAAACGACGCCCGACGAACAGAGGTCCGCGCCGGTCCAGGCCACTCGTTGGCCCCGTCGCCGGGCCGCGGCCGCCCCGGCCCCGCCGTGCCGGACGCGCTGGAGAGGCAGCCCGCGCTGTGCTATTCGGAGGGCTCCGGCGGCCGCACAGTGCGCCGCGGGTGGGTGACACGCCGGGGCTGGCGAGAGAGGGGCCAAGGATGAACGACGCGGTGGCAGAATTTGGCCGCGTGACCGGTCTTTGCATCGCCGATGATGGGCTGCGGGCCGTGGCCGCGGCCTTGCGCGGCGCGATGGCCGAGGGGCTCGCGCGGGACGGCGCCGAGCTTTCCATGATTCCCACCTACGTGCCGCCGGCCCACCCGGGGCTGCGGGGCGACGTCGTGGCGCTCGACGCGGGCGGCACCAACGTGCGCGCCGCGCGCGTGCACGTTTCCGGCGCGGGTGAGGTTGCGGTCGGGCCGGCCGCGACGGCGCCGCTGCCCGGCAGCCGCGGCGACACGCACGGGCGCGCGGCGTTCTTCGACCGGCTCGCCGAACTCGTCGTCCAGGTCGGTGGGCCGCCGGCGCCCATCGGCTTCTGTTTCTCGTACCCGGCCCGCATCTTGCCGAGCGGCGACGGGGTGTTGCTGCGCTGGACCAAGGAGGTGCAGGCCCCCGAGGTCGTCGGCACCGCCGTCGGTTCGGGGCTGGCCGACGCTGTCGAACGACGCGGCCTGCCGCGCCCGCCTGTCGTGGTGCTGAACGACACGGTGGCCGCCGCCGCGGCCGGCACGCTCGTTGCCGCCCACGGGCCGAGCACGGTGGGGCTCGTCGTCGGGACCGGGACCAACGTGGCCTACTTCGCGCAGGCCGCGAGCATCGCGAAGATCGGCACCTCGCCCGGGCCGGCCGTGCAAGCCGTCAACCTCGAATCCGGCAATTTCTCCGGGGTTCCGGCCACGGTCTTCGATGCCCGCATCGACCGAGACAGTGCCGATCCCGGCCGGCAGCGCTTCGAGAAGATGGTCTCGGGGCGCTACCTCGGCCCGCTTGGCGGGCTCGTGCTGCACGCCGCCGCCGGCGCCGGGCTCGTCGGCCGCGAGCGCCTCGCCCGGCTGCCCGCCGGGGAGGGGCTCGCGAGCGAATGCCTGGCCGCCTACCTGGCCGGGCGCGTGGCCGACGCGGGCCCTCTGGCGCATGCGGGCGAGCCCGACCCGGCCGTGCAGGCCGTCCTCGCGCTCGTGCGCGACCGCGCGGCCGACCTCGTGGCGGCCAGCCTGTTCGCCGTGCTGGCCATGGGCGGCGCGGGGCCGGCCGCCGTCGTGGCCGAGGGCACCGTCTACCACCACCTGCCGGGCTTCGCGGCGCGGGTCGAGACCGTGCTCGGGCGACTGCGCGGGCCGGACGCGGCGCCTGTGGCGGTGCTGCGCATCGCGCAGGCCAATCTGCTCGGCTCGGCGGCTGCTGCGCTGGCGTTTGGCGCATAGCCCGGGCCGCTGCACGCGGCGCGCCCAACGCAATCGGGGTCAGGGAACGGGGACGGTGGGGGTGGCGAGCGGCGCCGGGGCGGCGCCCGGGGCAAGCGGAGCCCCGACGGCGGGCGCGGCCGATGACCGGACGAGCGACTGGATGCGGTCGCGCCAGCCTGCGTACGGCTCGCCGACATCGCGCGGGCCAACGCCCGCCGGGCGCACGACGGGCAGTGCCGTCTCGGCCGGTGCGGCGCGGGCAGCGCGCGGCGCCGGGAAGACGCGCCATTCGCCGCCCACACTGCGCACCGCGAACTTGCCCTGCGCGAGACCCACGAGCGCGTGGCCCGCGGCCCCGACCCGCAGGAACAGGACGACGTCTTCGCCGATGGCGAAGGTGGGCGCCCCGACGACGTGCACCTCGGTGTCGCCGACCTTGCCGCCAGGCCGACGGACCACGATCTGAGCCGGCACGGGAGCGCCTTTCAGCACTTCGTGGACCTCGACGCGCGTGTCGGTGACCACGCGTCCCGCCGGCGCGACGAGCAGGCCCGTCTGCGCGACCACGCGACCCCGCACGATGCGGTCGGCACGCGCGGTGAGCTGCGCGAGGTCGAAGGACGGCAGCAGTGTGGCGTGGAGGGGGGCCGCGGCGCACAGCAGTGCGCCGAGCGCAAGGAGCGCGCGTGCAGCACGCAGGACGGGGCGGGGAGGGACGCCTTGCACCGCGAAAACCTCGCGCGTGGGCCGCGCGGGGCGGCCCACGCCGCCTACTGAGCGTTGCAGCGGGCCACGTCCTGCTCGCTGCGGGCCTGGAGCGCGCAGCCGAGGAACGCGCCGTCGCCGGCCGAACAACGCGACATGCACTGGCTGTGGACGGCCGTGAGAATGGCGCGCGACTTGCCACCGGCCATGAGGATGCCGGCGTACTTGCCGCAGAACGTCTTGCAGTCGGGCACTTGGGCCGCGGGTTGCGGCGCCACCATGGGCTGTGGCGCCACCATCGGCTGCGGCGCCACCATCGGCTGCACCATGGGCTGCGGCGCCACCATGGGCTGCGGCGCCACCATCGGCTGCGGCGCCACCATCGGCTGGGGCGCCACCATCGGCTGCACCATGGGCACGGGGGCGGGCTGGGCCGCGTAGCGATTGACGTTGAGCGGCGCATTGACGACGGTGGTGTCGTCGACCTGCACGTTGACCTGGCCACTCCAGCTGAAACCCTGCCACTGGACGGCGAGCGCGTAGGTGCCGGGCTGGAGATCGCGCAACGTGACCGGCGTGTTGCCCGCCGAACTGCCGTTGAGCGTGATGCTGCTGTCGGGCTGGTCGGAAAGCACGGTGAGGTTGCCCGTGCCGGGCTTCAGGTTGAGCGAAATGCGCGAAACCTGCTTCTCGGCAATGAGGACGTAGCCCGATTCCTTCTTGTAGGGCGGCATGCGCACGTCGAGCCGGTGGAAGCCCGGCTTCAAAGCCTGGAGCAGCACGGGGGTGGTACCGGCGCTACGGCCATCGAGAATGACCTCGGCGCCGGAAGGCTGCGTCTGCACGAAGGCGAAGCCATTGCTGCCCACGCGCGCGACCCCGGTATCCTGGTCTTTTCTCTCGCCTTCGGAATAGAGCCGGTCGTAGAGGTTGGCCGGCTCGACGAGCGCAGCGGCCCCGCCGACCGAAGCGCTGGCAGCCACGGGCGCCGCGCTGACCTGGGCGTTGAGCGCCGCCAGGTTCTGCTTCAGGAAGTCGACGAACTGGCTGTAGACGTTGCCGGGACCGACGAGCGTGTCGGCAAGCGGCCGGTACTGGTCGAGGCTCTGGACCGTCTGCTGCACGCGTGCCATGGCGATGCCGCTCTGGCTGAACGACTGGGCGACCTTCTGCAGCGCGCCCTGGCGGTCGCCGGCCTTGAAGAGCCGCAGCCCCTCGACGAACGTCTTGGCGTCGCTGATGCCGACCTGACCGACGACCCCCTCGAGCCGACTGTAGAGCAACGTCTCGGCCTGCGAGGCGGCCGCGCCCTTGGCGGCCTTGGTCACTCCGCCCAGACTGAAAGCGGACGCGATGCCGCTGCCCACGACGACGAGGCCGAGGCTCAGCGCCAGGGCGAGAAGCCGCCGACCGTTGATGCTGCCGCGATTCCCCATTGTGACCCTCCTTGCTGCACCCCTGAGCGCGAGCGCGCCCCCGTTGTACGAGGCCGGCCGGGCACCCCGCGTGGCGCTGCCGGGCGAGTCGGATACGCCCGACGGGCAGGCATTCTAGACGCGAGACGGCGCGCGAATCAACCGAATCGGTGGGCCCGGATGCAAGCGGGTTCGAAGAGTTCGGCGGGGAGAGCCCGGCGCCAGGCGGCCAGGGTGGCGCCCCCCGTCGCCGCCGCGACGATGCGGGGAGCCGCGTCGCCGCCCGCCTCTGCCAGGTAAGCCTGCACGAGGGCCCAACGCGGCGACAGGGCCCGCAGCCGGGCCCGGCCGTGCAACCCGCGTTCGAGCCGGGCGAGGCGTTGGCGCAGGATCGCGAGCGGGGCCTGTGGTGCGCCGGCCAGCGGCGTGCGCAGTTTGGGCACGAAGGGGTTGACCGAGAGTACGAGGGGCGGACCGACCGCCGCGAGTTCGAGCGCCAGCGCCACGAGTTCGTCGATGTCGGCGTCGTCTTCGCCCGGCAGACCAATGATGACGTAGACCTTGAGCGAGGCGAAACCCGCGCCGCGCGCCTGCTCGGCGACCTGCAGCAGTTGCTCGGCGCGTACCCCTTTGTGCACAGCGGCCCGCAGGCGCTCGCTCGGCGCGTCGGCCGCCACGGTCAACGTGCGGTAGCCCACGCGCCGCAGGAGGTCGAGGAGCGGCCCGTCGAGCCGATCGACGCGCAGGCTGCTGACGCCCACTTCGAGCCCGCGCTCGGCCGCCCAGCCGAGCAGGGCACGGAAATCGGGGTGGTCGCTGACGGCCGAGCCCACGAAGCCCACACGCCGCACGTCGTCGGGCACGGCGGCGACGATGCGCTCGAACGGCACCGCCCGCAGGGGCCCGTTCGGCCGCCCGCTCAGGCAGAACGCGCAGGCACGCGGACAGCCACGCGCCACCTCGATGAGGAACATGTCAGGGAACTGCGCGTCCGGGCTCAGAATTTGGCCGGCCGCGGGCAGGTCGGTGAGCGGCGCCAAGCGGGGCGGCGGCGGGGTCGGACCGTGCAGCCGCGGCACGTAGACGCCGGGCTCGGCGGCCAGCCGCGCGGCGAACGCGACCCGGTCGGGGGCCGCGAGCGCCTCGTCGAGAGCGGGCAGCAACCCCTCGCCGTCGCCCACCACCACGGCGTCGACGAATTCGCCGAGCGGGCGCGGGTTCGCGAGGGTCAGCGGCCCGCCCGCGAACAGCGCCGGGCTCGTGCGCTCGCGCTCGGCCACAAGCGGGGCGAGTCCGCCCGCGGCGAGCGCCAGGCTCAGGTGCGGCAGATCGAGTTCGTCGGCGATGCTCAACCCGACGGCGTCCATCTCCCCGAGTGTGCGCCCCGTTTCAAGCGAGCGCGGGCCCCCGGGCAGGTGGACGACGTCGAGCGGCCGGTCGGGGAGCACGAAACGCTCGCAGACCGTGTCGGGCAACGTGTTGAGCCAGCGGTAGACGACCTGGAAGCCGAGCGAAGCGTGCGCCACCGCGTAGTTGTTCGGGAAGAGCAGCCCGATGCGCCGGCGCCCTTCGCGGCGCAGCGTGCCGCGTTCGCGGTCGACGAGCCGTTGCCGGGCTTCTCGAACGTAGGGGGGCAAAGGCCGCCTTTCCGCGGGCGTCGCGCGCCGTGGACGCCGGCATGCGTCCGGGCGAGTATGCCGGCCGCCGGCCGGCCGTCAAGCCGCGCGCCGCCCGCGCCGCAAGGGCAGGACGGCGCCGGGGTCCGATTGCGCGGGGGGGCCCCGGCGTGGCAGGCTGTCTTCGTTGTGCGCCAGGGGGGTCCATGGCCGAGGTGCCCACGGTTCTGCTCATCCATCCGCCGCTGATCCTCGGCGCTGCCGAGGGCGGCCAGCCCTGGTTTCGCTCGCTGGCCCTCATCGCCCTCGCCGGGCAACTGCGCGCCTGCGGCGCGGCCGTGCGGCTCGTCGATGCCTTTTCGCGGCGCGGCTCGGGCCTCTACCCGTACGGCCCCGGCACGCGCCTCCTGGGCACGCCGGTACCGCGCCTGCTCGCGGGCGTGGCCGACGGCGGCCCCGGCGGCGAGGCCGGGGCAGGCCCCACAGTCGCACGCCCCACGCTCGTCGTGCTGCCGGCCCCGCTGAGCCTCGACGAGCCCAACTACCGCGAATGGCTGCGGCTCGTTGCCGGGCTGCGGGCGGGCCTGGCAAACACGCCCATCGTGGCGGCCGACGTGGCGGCACTGGGCCCGCCGCCGGCGGTGCGGTCCGGGCCCGTCCCCGGACCCCAGGAGCTCGGCGTCGATGCGTTCGGGCCGCCCGCTCGCCTCAGCCCGCTTGCCTGGCTCGCGAGCCAACTCGGGCTGCC
The DNA here is from genome assembly GCA_964422715.1 of uncultured Myxococcales bacterium. GTDB lineage: Bacteria > Myxococcota_A > UBA9042 > PWKZ01 > CAYRCM01 > CAYRCM01. Next base: position 44,795 of record CAYRCM010000009.1, read on the forward strand.
GGCGCCGACGAGCGCCGCCGCCGCGGCGCCGCCGGCCTGGGACCTCGTGCCGGCCGCCGACTGCGCAGCCTTCCTCGTCGCGGTGTTCGATCGCCGGGGGCTCGAAAACCCGTGGCGGGTGGCCCCCGATTCGCGGCCCCTGCTCACGGCCCACGCAACGGCCGGGGGCGTTGCCCCGCTCGGGCTGCCGGCCATCGCCGCAGCCGTCGAGACGCTGCGCACGACGCAGCGGGCGGCCCACCTCGTCATTCTCGATGCCTGCGCAAACGCCCACCCCGAGTTCGCAGCGACGCTCGACCTCTACGCGCAGGCCGGCCTGGCGTTCGACTTCGCCAACGCCCTCGACCCCGCTCGGCTTACGGCCGACCTCGTGCGTCGGCTGCAGGGGCGCGTGGGCCGCCTGCCGCTGCGGGCGGCGTTCGGCGCCGCCCCGGCGCTCGCGGGGTTCACGGAACTGGTCCACGCGGCGCGCCAGGGCGGACTCGGGTGCGACGTGCACGCGGCGCTCACGGACGACGATCCGCGGGCGCGCAACGCGACGCTCGGTGAGGCCGCGGAACTTTCCGCCAGCACGGGCGCGCGGGTGCTGTTCCACACGCCGTGGCGGCCCGCCAACGTGCCCTTCGAGGCCAGCCTCGACGCCGCGCCCCCCCGCGCCCTCGGTCCGGGCGACGAGCCGCTCGAGACCGCGCTGCGCATGTTTGCGCTGCGCCAGGCGACGGCGAACACCCGCAAGGTCATCATCAACCTCACCTACCGCTGCAACAACCACTGTGCGTTTTGCGCGGTCGGCAACCGCCTCGTGCGCGACGCCGCCGAGGCCGACGTGCGCCGCTACCTCGACACGCACTACGCGGCCGGCGTGCGGCTTGTCGACTTCGACGGCGGCGAGCCCACGCTCCACCCGGGTCACCTGCGGCTCATCCGGCACGCGCGGGCCCTCGGCTACCGCGAGATCAACCTCACGACCAACGGTCGCCTGCTCTCCTACGACACGGCCGCGGCGCGGCTGCTCCGCAGCGGGCTCACGAACCTGCTCATCTCGCTCCACGGGCCCGACGCGGCCGCGCACGAGGGTCTCACGGCCGCCCCCGGGAGTTTTGCGCAAACGCTCGGCGGCATCCGCAACGTGCTGCGGCTGCGGCCCGACACGGTCGGCTTCGGCGTGAACACGACGGTGGTGCGGCCCAACCTCGAGCGGCTGGCCGATCTCGCCAGGCTGCTTCAGGCGGCCGGCGTGACCCACTGGACGCTGCAACTGCTGACGCCCTTCGGGCGGGCCCGCGGCGAGTTCGTCCCCGACCCCGAACGCACGACGGCGGTACTCTCCGACATCCTACGGCAATGGGCCGAGCCTCTCGGCATCACGGTCATCAACGCGCCGTTCTGCACGCTGCCGGGCTTCGAGAAGCACGTGGCGCAGGACGTTGGCAAAGTCGGGCGCGACATGATTTTCGTCGACCGCGAGCAAGTGAATCTCTTTGCGTACCTGGCCGAACGGCGTCGGCGCGTGCCGGCCTGCGCGGCCTGTCCGTACGCGCTCGTGTGCGGTGGCGTCTATCACTTCGACCCCGCCGATTCGGACCCCATCGGTCCCCCTCTCCCGGCCCCGGACGAACGACCATGATCGACATCATCATGGGCTACGACTGCGACATCAAGTGCGACTACTGCACCATTACCGACGAAATGCGTCCGCATTCGTTGACCACGGCGCAGATTCGCACGGAGCTCGCGCGGGGCCGCGCCGACGGCCACCGCGAGGTGCAGTTCGGCGGCGGCGAGCCCACGCTGCGCGCCGACCTGGCGGCCCTGGCCGAGCAGGCGCGACGGCTCGGCTTCGAGACCATCAAGGTCCAGTCGCACGGCCTGCGCTACGCCGACCCGGCCTACGTCGACCGGCTCATCCGCGCCGGCGTCAACGTCTTTGCCGTCTCCGTCATGAGCCATCTTCCCGATCTCTATGAGAAAATTACGGGCTATCCGCACGCGCTCGACCGGGTCTTGGCGGGGCTTGGCGAACTCGTCGCGCGCGGCCAGGACGTCGTCGCCGACGTCATCATGAAACGCGACACCTACGAGCACCTGCCGGGCCTCGTCGACTTCTACGCCGAGCGCGGGCTGCGCCGCTTCGTGCTGTGGCTCGTCAGCCTCACCGACCAGAACGCCGGCAACGCACGCAGCCTGGTCCCGGTCGCCACCCTGCGCCCCTTCATCGAGGACGCTTGTCGGCGGGGCCGCGCGCACGGCGTGAGCGTGCTGTCGCGCCACATCCCGCGCTGCCAACTCATCGGCCTTGAAGAACATTTGTGGGACGTACGGCAGATCGACAACGTCTGGATCGTCACCCCCGACGGCAGTTTTCACCTGCACGCCTCGCGCATCACCGCGAACCGCTTTGCGCCGCAGTGCGAACGCTGCGTGCACCGCCCACGCTGCATGGGCGTGCGGGCCGACTACCTCGACCGGTTCGGAGACAGCGAGATCCGCCCCATCCTCGAAGGCGGCTTGTAGCGCGCCGCCATTCCGATCAAAATAGCGCCGCCCGCCGCGGGGGCGGAACAACCGAATCCCTGGCTTGCGAGTGGAGACATGAACGCAGACAACGTCTTGGCGGCCGAACCGGCGGAAGATCTGGTGCTCACCCGAACCGCCGTGAGCGACGGCCCGGTCGAGCCGCTCGACGCGCTCGAAAGCGCCATCCTGGCGGCCCTCGACGATGACCTCAGCACACAGGCGCTCGTCGAACGCACGGGCCACGACGAAGATGCGGTCGTGGCCGGCGTGCACCGCCTGCTCGCCCGCGGCCTCGTGGCCCACCGGCCCAGCCCGGAGGCCGAGGAGTGGGTGGGCCAGGACACCGACCCCCACATCGCTGCCCCCGACGCCGAGCTCGCGACCGTCGACGACCTGCCGCTCTTCCCCGACGAGCCGAGCGCGGCCGATGAGGGACCGGGCTCCAAGCACGACATCACGCAAGTCGATTTCGAACTGCCCGAAAGCCTGCGCGACGACCAGCATCAGGACTAGCCGCCGGTGGCGGTGGGGCGCGCAGGAGACCGTGTGGCGGGCCCGGATGCCGCGCCGGGACGTACGACGCATCCCGGAGCGCCAGGCGAGCCGCTCAGCGCCGCGCCTCGCCGCCCTCGGGCGTGCGCGCGCCGGGCGCCGTTTCCGCAGCCACCCAACGCGCGTACGGTTCGTGCGCCGCCGCCACGTCGACGCCGAGCAGTTCGAACACCTCGTACGGATGGAGCTGCCGCAGCCGCGTTTCGAGCGCCGCAAACGCCTCGGCGGGCGCCTTGATGATGAGCAGGGCTTCCTCGTCCTCGCACAGGGCCTCACGCCAGCGGTAGTGGCTCACCACCCGCGGCACCACGTTGACGCAGGCCACGAGCCGCTCTTCGACGAGCGTGCGAGCGATGTCGCGCGCCCGGTCGGGCGGCGCCGTGCAGAAGAACATGCGCATGCTGGAGTCCTCTCCGCGGGCTGGCCGGCACACTCCGGACAGGCCGCGCTCCGAGCGTAGCGGGACCGGTGCGAACGGTCGAGCCGTCGGACGCACGCCGAGCGGACCGCGTGTCGCAAGACCGTTGACAGCCCCAAAAACGCAAGACATAGTGCGCGTTTCGGCGCGCGGGCGCCGAGTGTAGGTTGGACCTCAGGTCCGCAACGGAGGCAGCAATGGCGAAGGCAGAAGAAATCCGTCAGGGTCTCAAGGGCAAACACCTGTTGTGCACGGAAGACTGGACCCGTGAAGAGGTCGAGGAGACCTTGCGGCTGGCCGTGGACATGAAGAAGCATCGGTTCGACGACACCTACGCCTCGGTGTTGCGCAACCGCACGTTTTTCATGTTCTTCTACAATCCGTCGGTGCGCACCCGGCAGTCGTTCGAATGCGCGGCCACCGAACTCGGCGGCCACGCCCAGTTCCTCGAACCGAAGAGCATGCGCCTCAAGACCGCCAAGTCGGCCGGCGAAACCGTCGAAGACGCCGCCAAGGTCATGAGCCGCTACGCCGCCGGCATCGGCATCCGCATCCTCGAAGACCAGGTCGCCGCCTACGGCAAGGGGCACGAACTGCTTCAGGAATACGTGCAGCATTCCGACGTGCCCATCATCAGCATGGCGCACGACAAGTTCCATCCTTGCCAGGGCTTCGCCGACGCCATGGGGCTGCGCATGCACCTCGGCGAGAATCTGCGCGGCAAGAAACTGCTGCTCACGTGGGGCCACGGCGCCCTCGCGCGCTCCTGGTGCTCGGTTCAGGAAGCGGCGCTGCTCTACGCGCGCCTCGGCATGCAGGTCACCATCGCCAACCCGGTCGGCTACGACCTCGACCCCGAGGTCATCGCGCGCACGAAGGCGCACTGCGCCGAGAACGGCCAGAAATTCGAGATCACGAACGATCCCGAGGCCGGCTACGACCAGGCCGACGTCGTCTACTCCCGCAACTGGATGAGCCCCAACGCGTACTACGGCGGCGAATTCCACAAGCAGGAAGAAATCGACAAGGCGCTGCCCTTCACCCAGTGGATCTGCGACGCCCGCAAGATGGCGTTCACGAAGAACGGCAAGGGCCTCTACATTCACCCGATGCCCATCGACCGCGGCCACGAAGTGACCGACGAGGTCGCGAGCGGCCCGAACTCCATCATCTACGATGTCGCCGAAAACCGGCTGCACGTGCAGAAGGCCATCATGGCCCTCACCATGGTCTGAGCGAACGCTCATGGCCGGCCGGGCCAGCCCCGGCCGGCCGTTTCCCCCTCACACGGAGTTTACGAACCCATGCAGGCAAAGCGCGTGCTCATCGCCGTTGGCGGCAATTCGCTGATCAAAGACAAGAATCATCAGAGCGTCCCCGACCAGATGGCCGCCGCGGCCGAAACGGCCGACCACATCGCCAACCTCATCGCCGAGGGGTACGAGGTGCTCATCACGCACGGCAACGGGCCGCAGGTGGGCTTCATCCTGCTGCGCTCCGAACTCTCGCGCGCCAAGTTGCACCCCGTTCCGCTCGAAGCCTGCGGCGCCGACACGCAGGGGGCCATCGGCTGGAACATCCAGATGGCGCTCGACAACTGGCTCAGCCGGCGCGGCATCCACGACCGCATGGTGGTCACCCTCGTCACGCAAACGCTCGTCGACCGGGCCGACCCGGCCTTCCAGAACCCCAACAAGCCCATCGGGCCCTTCTACTCCGAAGCCGAAGCGCTCGAACGCAAGGCCAACGAGGGCTGGGACGTGGTCGAAGACGCCGGCCGCGGCTGGCGGCGCGTCGTGGCCTCGCCCGAGCCGATCGAAATCCTCGAATGGCCGGCCATCAAGGCGCTCATGGACGCCGGGTTCATCGTGGTGGCGGCCGGCGGCGGCGGCATCCCGGTCATCCGCAACGAGCAGGGCGACATCGTGGGCGTCCCGGCCGTCATCGACAAGGACCGCGCCTCGGCCATCCTGGCGACCCGCGTCAACGCCGACGTGTTCCTCATCTCGACGGCCATCGAGTTCGTCAAGTTGAACTTCGGCAAGCCCAACGAACAGTCGCTGCGCGAGATCACGGCTGCCGAGGCCGCGCAGTACCTGAAGGAAGGGCACTTCAAGCCCGGCTCCATGGGCCCGAAGGTCGAGGCCGCGCTCACCTTCCTGCGCAACGGCGGCAAGCGCGTCATCATCACGCTGCCCGAGAAAATCGAAGCCGCGCTCAAGGGCGAGACCGGCACGCACATCGTGCCCTGACGAGCGGAGGTGGCGCCGATGGATCACGTTGCCGGACTTCGCTGCGTCGCGTGCGACCACGAAATCGCGTGGCCCACGCCGGCGCATGTCTGCCCGCGCTGCGGAGGCAACACCGAAGTGCGCTACGAGCTCGCGCGCGTCCGGCGGCTCTGGATGCGGGGCGGGCCGCACGCGAACGGCCGCCCCGACATCTGGCGCTACCGGCCGCTGCTGCCGGTGGCCCCCACCGACGATGCGGGCCTCGCGCGCGTGCGCGTGGGCTGGACGCCGCTCTACCGCGCCGAACGGCTCGGCGCGCACTTCGGCCTGCAGACCCTGTACGTCAAGGACGACGGGCTGAACCCGTCGGCCTCCTTCAAAGACCGCGCCACGGCGGTCGTGCTGGCGCGGGCGGTGGCCGACGGCCATGCGCTCGTCGTCGGGGCCTCCACGGGCAACGCGGGCTCTTCGCTCGCGTGTCTCGCGGCCAGCCTCGGCGTGCGCGCCATGCTGTTCGTGCCGCGTACGGCGCCGCAGGCCAAGATCGCGCAGTTGCTCGCCTTTGGCGCCCAGGTCTTCGCCGTCGACGGCAGCTACGACCAGGCCTTCGATCTCTGCCTCGAGGTCGCGCGCGAACGGGGCTGGCTGTCCCGCTCCACGGGCATCAATCCGTTCACGCGCGAGGGCAAGAAGACCTGCGCGCTCGAGATCGTCGAGCAGCTCGGCTGGCAGGTGCCCGACTACGTGGCCGTGTCCGTCGGCGACGGCAATATCATCTCGGGGCTCTGGAAGGGCTTCTCCGACCTCTACGAGCTCGGGCTCATCGAGCGGCGGCCGCGCCTCATCGCCGTGCAGTCGCAACTGTCGAACGCCGTTGCGCGCTCGGTGCAGGCGCTCAGAGCCGCTGGGGCCGGCGGCGCCAAGCCCGACTGGACGCGGGTCCAGGTGGCCACCGTCCAGGCGACCACCGTGGCCGACTCCATCAGCGTCGATCTGCCGCGCGACGGGCTCGCCGCTGTTCGGGCCGTTGTCGAATCCGAAGGGTTCGCCATCGAGGTGTCCGACGACGACATCCTGCAGACCATCCCGCTTCTGGCGCGGGCCCAGGGCGTGTTCGGCGAACCGGCGGGGGTCGCCTCCGTCACGGGCGTGCGGGCGGCCGCGGCCGCGGGCCTCATCGACCCGACGGCCTCGGTCGTGTGCGTCGTCACCGGCAACGGGCTCAAGGACGTGAAGGCGGCCATCCGCGTGGCCGGCGAACCGGTCGGCATCGCGCCCACCGCGGCCGCCTTTGCGGCGGCCTACCGCGGCTAGCCACCCACCGCAACGCGCCGTTTTTCAGGGAAAATACGGATAGCAGACGCGGTCGCCGTCCGCCACGGCGGCCTGGCTGCCGCAGTTGACCGGGCCGCAGTCGCCGTCGTAGGTGCAGTCCCAGGTGCACAGCGCGAGCCCCACGGCGGGAAACGCGGCGCAGCGCCGGGGCCCGCCGGCCGGCGAATCGCCCGGGCAACCCGCCCCAGCGGGGTCGCAGGCCGCCATGCAGCGCGCACTGTCGCCGGTCGTGCAGGCCGGCCGCAAGGCACAATCGGCTTCGCCCGGGCGGCACCAGTCGCCGCGCAGGCTCACCGGGCCGGGCGTGCCGTCGGGGTTTGTGCCGGTCACGCGCCGTAGGCCGCGACAGACCTGCGCGTCGACGTTGCAGCAGTAGCCCGTGGCCGGATCGACGGCGCAAGGGCGGATGCACCGGCCGGTGGTCGAGTCGCACGCCTGGCCCGTGGCCGCGTCGTACGGGCAGCGGTCGGCGGCCCGGCAGGTGAGCGATAGGTCGCCGTCGAAGCAGATGCCGCGCGCGACATCGCAGCACAGTCCGGCGGCGGCGTCGCAGCAGATGCAGACCCCCTCGGTGCAGGTGTTGGCGGCGCTGCTGCAGTGGGCGAAAAGCCCCGGCTGCTCGTCGCTGCACGCGCCGAGGAGTGCGACGAGGGCCAGGGTGCCCAAGAACCCACGCACGGCGTTGCTCCGGCTCACAGCGAGACCCCCGAGCCGAGGAATACGAAGATGTCGTGTCCGAGGACGCGGCGTTCCGGCACTTCGAGCCCCCCGCGCGTGGCGGCGTCGAGACCGAGCGGGTCGAGCCGCAGGCCGGCCATGTCGCCGATGCCAAAGGCGTAGTGCAGCCCGATGGTGGTGACGAAACGAACGCCGCTCGTGGTGTCGTTGTCGCGCACGTTGAACAGTTTGGTCATGGTGTAGGCCACGGCGGCGCCGTAGTAGTCCATGCGGGTTTGGCCGAAATCGAGCAGGCGGTTGGACGGATGGAAATCCGTGAACAGCCCGAAGCACACCGAATCGCCTTCGTTGACGTAGATCTCGGCGCCGGCCGAGGCATTGACGAGATGGCGGTGGTCGATGCCGAGCGCCTCGTTGCGGAAGGCCACGCGGTAGTCGAGCTGCGCGCCGACCCGAAACCGCCCGGCGGCTTCGTAACCGGCGGCGAGCGAGAGGGCCCAGGGACGCACCTGGCTCAGGCCCGCACCGGACGCCTGCTGCAGGTCATCGGCGAAGCGGTTGACGCCTGAGCCGGCCGGCCGGCCCGTGGCCTGCACGCCCGTCGCATCTTCGGTTTCGTAGAACTGCCACACGGGCAGGCGCAGCGCGGCGCCCAATCGCCAGCCGCCAAGCCGGACCAGGGCCCCGACGTGCCCGCCGAATCCGAACCGCATGGCGTCATAGCGAAAATCGAGTTGCGTGAACGACTCGTCGCGTTGGTCGGGGTCGGGGCTTTCCTGGGGTTCGAGGTTCAGGTAGAGCGTGCGCGCGGCACTCGACTGCACATAGAGCGCGCCGAGCGCGACGCCGAGGCTCACGTACTCGTTGAGCCAGACCCCGTAGGCGAACGAGATGGCGTAGGTCGTGCGCTGCTCTTCGAGCGTGAAGCGCTGGTTGTATTCGTAGAGCCCGTCGTAGGCCCCGCCGAGCCCGCGCGCGTCGATGCCGCGGTGCAACTCGAAGGTCTGGGTGAGCTTCGACGCCTCGGGCACGTAGATGCCGAGCGACAACGCGTGGCGCACGGGGGCGCCCGGCTTCGAGAGGCGCCAGACGCTGTTGAGCGAGACGTTCGGGGCGATTTGCAGCGCCACCGCCGAGAAATCGGTCTTGAAGGAGCCGCCCGGCAACTGCGTCTCGACGAGGCCCGAGGCCGAGAGGATTTGCAGGCCGTACGAGGTGGCGCTGAGATCGATGCTGTGCCGGTCGCTCGTCGCGAGACCGGCCGGGTTGTAGTAGGCCGCCGAAGGGTCGTCGGCAAACGCGGTGTAGGCGCCGGCCATGCCGGCGGCCTTGGCGCCGATGATGTAGGTGTTGTAGTTGCCGGCCCGGGCGAGCGGCCAGGCCACGAAGAATGCAGCGAGTGCCCACAACGTGCAACGGGCCGCCATGGTGTCGTGTCCTCCGCCCGCGGCAGCAAGGCTGGCATTTGACCTACGCCGGACGATAGCGCGGCAGGGACGCGGGGGTCAAGGCACGGGCTTGGCGGCCACGGGCGGCCACGACCAGGCCGGGGCCCCGTCGTACACGGCGCCCTCGGTGAGGGCCTCAGGCGCGGAGCCGTCGGCCGCCATGATCATGAGCCGCATGTGGTCGCCGTTGCGCTGGGCGTACACGATGCGTCGGCCGTCGGGCGAGTAGGCGGGGTCTTCCTGGCTGCCGGACCCGCTCGTGAGGCGGCGCACCGCTCCGGTTGCGACGTCGACCGTGTAGATGGAGAAACGGCCACCGGCGAGCATGCTGTTGTAGGCCACCACATCGGCGGTCGGCGACCAGGCCGGGTTCGTGTTGTAAGAGCCGGAGTTCGTCAGGCGGCGCTCGGCGCCGTTTTCGAGGTCGAGCACGTAGATCTGCGGCTGGCCGGTGCGGTCGCTGACGAACGCCAGGCGCCGGCCGTCGGGCGAAAAGGCCGGGCTCACCTCGATGCTGCGGGCCGTGGTGAGGCGGCGCACGATCTGACCGCTCCGGCGGTCGAGCAGATAGATGTCGGCGTTGACGTCGTCGGCCTGCAGGCTCGCGGCGACGAGCGTGCCGTCGGGCGAAAAGGCCGCGCCCGTGTTGAGGTTGCCGTACGAGGCGAACTTCTGCCCGTCGAGATACAGGTCGGGATTGCCGGCGACGTAGGAGGTCCACGCCAACGCGCCGTCGGGCCCCCAGGCGGGCAGCAGGTTGAGCGAACCGTTGGCGGTGACGGCCTCGGCGCCCCCGCCCCCGGCTGGGATGCGAAAAATCTCTTTGACGCCCGGCGCCGTTCGCCGCGTGAACGCGATGCGCGTGCCGATGAGCCCCGGCCGCCCCGTGTAGAGGCGCACGAGGCGATTCGAGATGAGGTCGACCAGGCTCGCGAGCGCTTCCTGCGGAACGGGCTCGGCGGGCGGCCCCAGGCGCAGCGTGCGGCCCGATTCCGTTTCGAGTACGAACACATCGGCGACAAGTCCGCCCGTCCCGGACGGCGCGGGGCTGAACCGTCCGGCGACGACGGCAAAGGCCCCGGCGGCGCGCCACTGTGCGCGGCTGAGACCGGCCGGCGTGGCGGGCGGGCCGCCGAGTTCGCTGCCCGGCGGCGCCCCGACGACGCCGAAGAGCCCCGTGCCCCGCAGGCTCACGCGCAGGCTTTCGGCCGTGCGCGAGGCGAGCGCGGTATCGGCGGCGGCGCCCGCGGGCACGGTCCAGGGGGCGACGCCGACCGCGAAGAGGGGCGGTCCCGGCGGCAGCGGCGTCAGCACGCACAGGCCGAGCAGACAGGCCGTGCCGTTTGGGCATGAGCCGCCCGGCTCACAGACGGTGGGCAAACTCGCCGCGGGCGGGGCGGCCACGGCCTCGGCCGCCGCGAGAAGCGCGAGCGCCACGAGCAGGCACGGCACGGAAACGCGGCGCCGGGTGGCGCACGCGTGGCTAGCGGCGGAAGAGGCGTCCATCGAAGTCGACGTTGAGGCCATACGTGTTGATGCGCTGCAGCATTTCGGGTTTGGCGGCCGGCAGGCGATAGGTGCCGCCTTCGGAGGGCTTGAAACGCTTGAGCGCTGCCTCGGCGGCAAGATCGTAGTCCTTGTTGGCGCTCGGGTACTGGATGCGGTATTCGAGGATTTCGCCGCCGGCGGACATCTTGGAAATGATGGCCACCATGCGCAGTTTGCCGACCGCGTCGTCGGACAGGTGGCTCGGGATCTGGAAGTTCTTGTAGATCTCGATCTGGATTTCGGCGAGGTAGGCATCGCCCTCGGCGGCCTCGGTGCCCGTGCCCCACGTGGCCCCGTCGGGGTCGCCGATGATGCGCGAAAGGTGGCGCGCCCGGCGCCGCGGGTCGCCGTCGTCGGGCGAGTCGAGCAAATCGGCCAGCGAGCGGCGCTTCTTGCGCTGGTCGCGGTCGAGTTGGGCCTGCTTCTTCTCGAAGGCCCGGCGGTCGAAGCGATACGGTTTGTCGATGTCGTTCGCGATGTTGATGCCGTCCTCGACGTACTCGGGCTGCTCGTATTTCTGCAGTTCGGGCAGCGCTTTGGGGTTCTGCTCCGCGAGCCCGAGGCGCGGGATGACGCGCGCCTGGATGAGCCCCGCGGGCGGCAACGGCAAGTCGTCGAGGTTGCGCCGGCGCGCGTAGCTCTCTTCCATGGGGCAACGGCGGCCCTTGGCGCACAGCACCTGCACGCGACCGCGCGGCGGGGCCACGTTCTCGTCGGCGTAGGCGAACAGGGCCGCCAGCGCCGCGTGGACGACGAGCGAGCCGCAGACGGCATAGAGCCAGTACTTGCGGGGGCGGGGTTCCCGCACGAACGAGTAGGCTTGTGCGCCGGCCTGTTCCATGCCGTGTCGCCCCGCGATCGGGTGGCCCCTATTGCTCGAGTTCGGGTTCGGCCACGAGCCCGAACTTGGTAATGCCGGCCTTACGCACGCGCGCCATGACCATCAGCACCATGCCGTAGTCGATGCCATGGTCGGCCCGCAGGTACAGTTCCTGGTCTTCGCGCAGCTTGGCGTTGGCCACGAGTTTCTCTTCGACCGTCGTGACGCAACTGCGAAACCACTGCGGCACGGCCACGCCGGCAGCGGCGGCTTCGCCCGGAGCCGTCACCGGGGTCGGTTCGGGGGGCGCAGCGGCTCGCGCCGGCCCGCAGTCGGCGATGAGCGTGTCGCCGAGAAAGAAGCGCATCTGGTCGTCGAGGCTCAGCACGAGTTTCTTTTCCTCGCTGAGGTTGATGGCCTCGGAATTGACTTTGGGCAGCTGGATGGGCACCTGCTGCTTGACCTCCGCGGCGGTCTTGAGTTGTTCCTCTTCCTGCTGCTGGCGGCGCATGCGCTCGCGTTCCTGCTCGGCTTTGATGGTCTCGACGGACGACGTGATCATGAAGATGATGAGCAGCACCAACATGACGTCGACGAGCGGGGTCACGTTGATCTCGGACAGCACCGTGGACGTACGTCCGCCGCCGCCGCCCGGCGTGGAAATGCCCATGGCCCGCCCCTACAGGTGCTGCCGGCGCAGCAAATTGATGAGGTCCGCCGCGAAGTTGTCCATGTCGGTCACGTTGCGCTTGATGCGTGCCACGAAGTAGTTGTACGCCATGACCGCGGGAATGGCCGCCAGCAGGCCGATGGCCGTGGCGACCAACGCCTGCGCGATGTGGGGCGTGACCGTGGCGAGCAGCGAGCGCTGCGGGTCGATGTAGGCAAACGCCTTCATGATGCCCCACACCGTGCCGAACAGGCCGATGAAGGGGGCCGTGCTGCCCGTTGTGGCCAGAAACGGCACGAGACGTTCCAGGCGGCTGACCTCGCCGTTGGCCGTCCGACGCAGCGCGCGTTCGACGTTTTCGAGCGTGTCGCCGTCGATTTTCTTGCCGTTGCCCGACGACCGCAGTTTGGCCAGTTCGGCCTGCCCGGCCGCGAACAGCCGCGCAAGCGGGCTCGCCTTGAGGTGGCTCGCCTCCCCCTCGAGCCGGTCGAGGTCGGGGCTTTCCCAGAACTGCTTCATGAAGCGCGCCGATTGACGCCGCACGCGGGCGAGCTGGAGCCCTTTGAGCATGACGATGAGCCAGCTCGCGAGCGACATGAGCACGAGGATGACCAACACGGCGAGGACGACCCCGCGCGAGGCCAGGATCTCCTCGAAGACGTTGATGCTGAATTCGCCTTCCGCCTGCGCGACGGCCAAGGTTAGGCAGACGTTCATCGGCCTCCGTCCCTGGGGCTGGCCCCGTGCATCGGTCCCATCGGGCCCAAACGCGCAACCCGGGGGTAGCCATTCCCGACGCGCCCCCCGGAAACGGACCCCGTGCGCCGAAAAACATGCGGAATCAAAAGAGTTTCAAAGGTTCGCGCCGGGGATGGATACCACAGCGCACGAACGGGTGTCAAATCTCTGACGGCCTTGCCCGCATTCCCCAACTGCGACCAGGTCCGAGCGAGGGGGGGCGGGCCCAAGTGCAAGGAGGCACGGCCATTTGGGCGGAGGCGTGGCAGCGCCACGTCGAGCGCCCCATGGGTGCGGCCGACACCGCAATGGGGCCCGGATCCATTCGCGCAACCGCAGCAGGTGGGCAATGGGGGCCCGGCGCGCGCCTTGACGGAAAACGCGGATCGGGTCATTCTGCGGCCCTGTCGGGACGGCGCAAAGGCTCCGGCAGGCGGCAGCCGACGCGCTTCCTCAGCCGCGGCGCCGAAGCCGCGCGCGGCGCCGTCCCCCCGGGCGCTCCCGGCGCCGCGGCAGAGCCCCCCGGCCGGGAAGTCGCCCCGTCCAAAACGTCCATTCCGGCCCGGAGGCGGCCCCTCGAAAGGACCGAACCAATGGTGGCTCCCGAAGCTGTGCGGCCTCGAATCCTGCTCGCCGACGACGACATGGAACTCACGCGCATGCTGCGCCGCGACCTCGAAAAGCACGGCTATGACGTCTGCGAGGCCTACGACGGTGCCGAAGCCCTCGACGTCGTACGCGAAAAGCGGCCACAATTGCTCGTGCTCGACGTGATGATGCCCGTCAAGAACGGCTGGGAGGTGTGCCGCATCCTGCGCAGCGACCCCGAACTCGCCACCATCCCCGTCATCATGCTCACCGGCATCGGACCGAACCTCAACGAACTCACCTCACCGCTCTACGGCGCCGACGACTACCTCGACAAGCCCGTGAGGCTGCCCGAACTGCGCGAACACATCGCCCGGCTGCTCGAAAGCAGGAAGTAGCCCGCCGCCCGCTCGTCGGTCGGCGGCCCAGGCGCGCCGGATCGGGGGCACCGACGCGACGGACGCCCCCCGCGCGGGCCAAACCGTGGGCCGCACCGCGGCTGGCGGCGAGGAGCGCCGGGCAACGCGGCGGCGGGGTGCGACGGGACAGCGAATGGGGGTCGGGTGTCAGGGCGTGGCCATGCCGTCGAGGCCCGTGACCATGCCCTTCGCCTCTTCGTAGAGGGCGTCGCCGGGCTTGAGCAGTTGGGTGACCAACTCGTAGAGGCTCTTGGCCTCGGCGTTGCGCATGTCGTTCAGGGCTTTCTGGGCCGCGGCCATGATGGCTTCGACGCGGGCCTCGAGGGTCTGGCGCGCGGCGGCGACCTTGGCGTGCTTGTCGTCGATGGCCGCGGCGGCCTTGAGCGCGGCGGCGGCCTTGAGCCAGTCTTTCTTGTCGGCTGCGCGGATGGCGGCACTGGCGTGCATCTCGACGGTACGACGTTGGATTTCAGCTTCGAACTGGCCGCCAATCTTCTGGTTGAGTTGCCGGGCCTTGTCGAGCGCGGCGAGCGCGGCCTCGTCGTTGCCGGCCCTCAGTTGGTCGAGCCCGGCGCGATAGGTCTGCGAAAACAGCGTGATGTCGTCGGCCATCTGGCGCGCGCGCTGTCTGTCCGCTTCGGTGGCGTCGGTGGTGAGGAATTTCTTGAGACTCTCGATGGCCGAGTCGAACGAACCGGCGTTGAACAGCCCTACCGCTTCGGCCATGGCCGCGCTGGACACGGCCGCCGAGGCGACAGCCGCCGCGGCATCGGCGTTCATGGGCGGCGGCGCGGGCACGTCGTTTGCGCCGCCATCGGCCGCGCGCGGCGGACTCTGCGCGTCGGCCGCGGCCACGGGCGCCCCGTCGAGCAGTGTCTTCAGTTTGGCCTGCGCTTCCTTGTAGTAGTCGCTCTCTTTCGGAATCTGTTCGAGCAGACGCTTGGCCTCTTCGCGGCGGCCGCCGGCCAGCGCGTCGTTGGCATCGGCCACGCGCAGGCCGCGGTCGGCCTCGGCGGAAGCGCGCTCGATGAGTTCGTCGACGCCCTTGACCGAGCGGTCGAGGGTGCGGAGTTTGCGCAGGACCTTGAGCGCATCGTCCCACTTGCGCTCGTTCATGAGATCGCGCGCTTCGGCGAGCTGCTTGGCGCTGTCGGTGCCGCCAAGGGTGGGCACGCTGGCGGTAGACGGTGTCGCGCTGGAGCCGCCGCCGAACCAGCCGCCCCAGCGGGCCCCGATCAGCAGCACGAGTGCTACGACGACCATCGCGGCGAGACCGATGACGACCCACTTGAGGGCCGACGAGCCGCTCTTCGACGCGGGCACCGCCCCGTCTGGCGGCAGGCCTTCGCCGACTTCCATGCCCATGGGCGCCACGACCTGCGGCACCGCCTCGGGCTGGACGGGCTGCATGACCATCATGTTCTGCGCGTCGGGCCGAAGCGGCAGGACTTCGCCGGGCAGCAGGCCGCTCGGACCCATCACGACCGGCGCTGCGCCGGGCTGCGGCGGGGGCACCGCGACCATGGCCGGAGCGCCCGCCCCTTCCTGACGGAACTCGAGCGTGGTGACGCCGACGGAAATCTGCATGCCATCGCGCAGTTCGACTTCGTGGACGCGCTCGCCGTTGACCCGCGTGCCGTTGCCACTGCCGAGGTCGATCATCTTGTAGCCGTGGGCCGTGGCGATGATGTTGAAGTGCTTGCGCGACACCGACGGGTCGTTGACGATCATGGCGCAGTCGAGGCCGCGGCCCACGAGCGTGGTGCCGCCGAGCAGCCGGAACGTGCGCCCAATCTCGTTGCCGGCCACGATCTTGAGGTAGGCCGGGGGGGGGCCGACGGGCTTCGACGGCAGTCCCTGCGGGGATTCGAGCATGCGGGTGGCCCCCGGGTCGAGGGGGTCCTGGCCCCGCCGGGGCATGAGCTCGGGCAAATGGCCGGAGCCGCCGGGCTCGTGACCGCCGCCGCCTTCATCGACGACCGAGCCGTGTGCAAAGCTGAACTTGCCGTCGTCGCCGCTAGCGCTCATCGAATCCTCCAGGCGCGCCCAGCCAGTCGACCGTCCGGCTGCAGGGCGGACGGCACGCGCGGCCGCGGGCCGAATGGTCTCTGCGGGGGCCGCGGACTGCATGTCGTCGCCGCGGCCCGGCGCCGGGGGGCGGCCCTGGGCCGAGGCGAACACCCCCGAGCGATGCAAGTTTTTCATTGTAGGCTCGGTCGGCGCCGAGTCAAGGCCGGCCCGGGGCCCCAATTCCCCAACTGCGACCGGGTCCGGGCGAGTGAAGGCGGGCCCAAGGGCAAGGAGGCAGGGCCATTGGGGCGGAGGCGTGGCCGCGCCGCGTCGAGCACCCAATGGGTGCGGCCGACACCGCAGTGGGGCCCGGATCCATTCACAAAACCGGAGCAGGTGGGGATTTTTTGAGGGGCACGGAATGCCCGCGGACGGAGGCCGGGCGGGTGCGGCGGGGGGCCATTGCGGGTACCGCGGGCACCCCGGCGGCCAGGCTCGGGACCAGCCAGCCGCGGCTAGAGGAGGCCAGGCCGCAACTGCAGGTAGCCGAGCATGAACGGAGCCGCGAAGAGGAGACCATCGATGCGGTCGAGCATGCCGCCGTGGCCCGGCAGAATCGCACCCGAATCCTTGACGCCGAAGCTACGCTTGAAAAGGCTCTCGGCGAGGTCGCCGACCTGTTCGAAAATCGCGCAGCCGGCGCCGATGGCGAGCGCGTCAAGCGCCGAAAGATCGTGTACGAACGGGAAGATGGCGCGGATGGCGAAGACCCCGGCGATGCTGCCGGCAAGCCCACCGACGGCCCCCTCCCACGTTTTCTTGGGGCTCACCTTGGGGTGCAACTTGTGGCGGCCGAGAGCCCGGCCCGCGAAGTAGGCGCCCGTGTCGCCCATCCAGACGCCGGCGAAGAGCAACAGCAGGATGTAGCGGCTGGCCTCGCCGTAGCCCGTGGCGAGGAACGCGAGCAGGGCGAGCGGCAGGCCCGGGTAGATCAGCCCGGTCAGCGCGAAGCACATGCGCTGCCAGGCTCCGGCGATGGGTTCGGGGCGGAGCACACCGTCGGTCAGCACGAGCACGACCGCGAGCCCGAGGGCCTCGCTCAGGTACTCGGGCGCCAGGTAGCCGAGCACCGGCAACAGCGCGGACAGCCCGAGCGCCACCGCAACGTCGCGCCAGCCCTGCTCGGCTCCGCGGAAGCGGTACCATTCGACAAGCGCCACGACACTGGCGGCCTGCACGAGGAGAAAGATGCCCCACAGCGGGCCCCAACCGACGAGCGCGATCACGCCGGCAGCGAGCAGTACCCCGGTGATGAGACGAGCGGCCATGCGCAACTCCCCCAATTGCCGGCGGTGAGCCTGAACCTGAGGGGCGTGGATGTCAACGTGGCGCGGCCGGAGGGGCCGGGACGGCCGGGGCACCGCCTTCGGCGAGCCAGCGGCGCAGTTTGGCGATGCCGGCCGCTGTGCGTTCGACCCATTCGTTGTGCGCCGAAACGGTCTGCGAACGCTTGAGGTTCTCCTCGTAGAGGGCCAGCGCTCGGTCGAGGTAGGGGCGGACGGCGGCGTGGAGTTCGGCGCGGTAGAGCGCGCCGTGGTCGGCATCGAGGTCGGCCGGCGCCTCGGCTTGGAGGAGGCTCGCCGAGAACGCCTCGTACATGTCGCCGAGGCGGTAACCGGCTGCGAGGCCCCAGTAGACCGAGCCGTGCTGTACGACGCGCAGGTAGGCCCGTTGTGCGCGCAGGAAGTGGCGGGCCTTGCGGTCGAGGTCGCGCTGCATGCGCGCGAGCGGCATCAAGAGGGGGATGTCGGCAAACCGCGTGCGCTCCAATTCGGCCAGTTCGAACTGGGCCTTGGCGGCGAAGAAATGCCGCTTGAGGCGGGGGTCGTGGGGGTAGTCGCGGAGCAGCTGCAGGGCGCTTTCGTAGTGACGTTCGGCTTCGTGCGCCATGCCCGCCTGGCGCAGGACGTCGCCAAGCCGGGTGAACACCTCGAGGCGGTCGGCCACGGTGAGAGGCCCGGCGAGGAGCACGAGCAAGTTGTCCTGGGCAGGCCCCCAGTCGCCGAGGCGTTCGAGGCACTCCGCGAGGCGAAAGCGGGCGTCGCGGGCGTTCGGACCACTCGGCTCGGCGAGCAAGGCCGAGCCGTAGTGGGTGCGGGCCCGGGCGAAGTCGCCGAGACGTTCCCGGGCGAGGCCGGCGTTGAAGAGGGCGATGCCCCGCAGCGGTTGGTCGGGGCCCTCACCGGCCAGTTGCTCGAAGAGTTCGGCAGCCTCGGCGTAGTGTTCGGCGCGAAAAAGGGCCGCGCCCTCGGCGAGCAGGGTCTGGGGATCGCTGAGGACGGGCAGGTCCTTCTGGCGCACCCCGTCGGAGCCCCCGAGAAGCGGGGCCAGGGCCACGTCCTGCGCGGGGGGCCGCGGCCCAGGCGCGGACGCACAGGCCGCGGCCACGGCGGTCAGGGCGAGCAACAGCCGCCGCGCGCCGCTCATGGCGAGCGCCTCCGCAGGCTGGGGTCGGCGGAGGCGGCGAGCACCTCGAGGCGCGTGGCGGCCCGGCGCCCGATGGGTTCGGCCTGCACGCGCCGGTCGGCAACGAGCGCGCGGTAGTGCACGGCGGCCTCGCCGCTGCGGCCGAGCCGCTCGAGCACGCGGGCCAGTTGGTAGCGGCACTCGTGCAGATGCGGGTCTTCGGCGAGCGCCATCGAAAACGAGCGGATGGCGGGGGCGAGCACCCCACCCGAATGGTAGATCTGGCCCATGGCGAAGAGGGCCAGCGCGTGATGCGGTTCGCGGTGCAGCACTTCCAGGTAGTAGTGGGCCGCGCGGTCGAATTGACCAAGCCGCAACAGGCAGTTGCCGAGGTTGTAGTAGGCCTTCACGTACTCGGGCGCCTGTTCGATGACCTGTTCGTAGTGTTGCACGGCCTCGGCCACCTGGCCGAGCGCCGCGAGACAGTAGGCCACCATGAAACGCGCCTTGAAGAAGTGCCGATCGAGGGCGTAGGCCGCGTCGAACGCCGTGAGCGCCTGCTCGTGGTCGCCAAGCCCCTTGTAGGCGTGGCCCAGATTGAACGCCACGCGCGGGTTGCGCCGGTCGAGCGCCCGGGCCGTGCGCAGCTCGCGAACGGCCAGCGGGTACTCGTTCTGGTCGAGAAAGGCATTGCCGAGCGCCAGGCGGATGCGGGCGTCGTGGGGGGCCAGGGTACGTGCCCGTTCGAGCGCGAGCGCCGCGGCACCCGGCAGCCCGAGCGCCGCGAGCACGCGACCGAGGCCATGAAGCACCTCGGCCGATTCGGGGCGCTGCAGCGCAGCAAGCAGGTAGTAGCGGTAGGCGTCGTCGTAGCGTTCGAGCGCCACGCAGGCCTCTCCGGCGCCGGCGGCGAGTCCGCCATGATGCGGCCAGCGACGAGCCAACCATTCGTAGCCGGAGAGCCGGAGGGCGGCGAAGATGCGGGTCATCTCGAAAGCGGCCTCCTCGGGTCGAAACACACTGTACGCGGCGCCCCTGCGGCTGTCACGCGCCGGGGCGCTGCGCCGGGGCCGGCCTCGGTGGCAGCCCCCCAACGTCCACGAGACAGCGCACGCCCAGGAAATGTTCCCGCCGCGGCCGACGCCGCTTGGAGGCGCGAATCCGCTCGCGAAACGGAAGGCGCAGGGGATCGGGGGCGTGGCGCACCAATTGCATCACAGCGTCCGGGTGGTAACATCGGGTCGCTCAGTGAACGGCGGGCCGTCCCGGCAGGCCGGTCCGACAGGGCGTGGCCGGCGCCTCGAACGGCCCCTCACGAGGGGAGAGACAATGGGACGCACAGCGGCAGTCCTTCTGGCCGGGGCACTCCTCCTGAGTTTCGGCGCCTGCGGCGGTCCGCGCACGCAGGTGGCCGAAGCCACGCCCGAGGCCCAACCACGTCCGCGCGGCGTCGCCGAGGCCGTATGGGGGGCGTACGAGCGCGCGCGCATCCCACCGCGCACCACCCCGCACACGGCCGGCCCCATCGTCGTCATGAGCCAGCCGGGGGCCCGCTTCGCGTCCCTGGCCGAAGCCGCTGCAGCGGCCCGCGACGGAGACGTCATCCGGCTCGGCACAGGCACCTACCGCGGGTCCGTGGTGCTGTCGGGCCGTTCGCTGACCCTCGAAGGCATGGGGGCCGACGTGACGCGCGTCGAAGGGCCGGCACCGGTCGTGACGGCGGCGGGCGGCGAGCGCGTCGTGCTGCGCGGCATCACGCTGGCGGCCGCCGAGAGCGCTACGGCGCTGTCGGTCATCGACGCCGACGTGGCCGAGCTGCGCCTCGAAGCGACCCACGTCGTGGGCGCCCGCGGTGCCGGGGTCACGGCCCGGGGCCCGGGGGGTGGACGGCTCCTCATCGTCGACAGCGAGATCACGGGCAATCTGGGTGGCGGCATCAGCGTGTCCGGCGGGTTGCGGCTCGAACGCACCCTCATCGCGGCCAACGGCAAGGCGGGGGTGCTGTTCGAAGGCTTCGCGCCCGGCCCGGCGCTGCGCATCGAACACTGCACCATCGCCCTGAACGGCCCCGAGACGCGCGACGTCGCGTTCGCGGGCGACGACGACGTGCTCGACGGCCTGCGGGCCCGCATCGAACTCGAAGCGAACGTGCTTGGCGGCGAACTCGCGGCCGAGCTCGTGGCGATCGACGCGGCGCGGCTCGCCACCCGCAACCTGCTCGTGCCGCCTGATGAGGCGCCCACGCGCACGTTTGCGGCACCGGCGCGGGGCGACTTCCGGCCGGGGCGGCCCTTCCCCACCGACGAGTCGGGGGTCGAATTCGGCGCAACGCTCTCGCCCGAGGGCGTCACCAAGTTCGAACAGCGCATCACGGCCGCGCTCGAATTGCGCCGCTGGCGCCTGGCGCTCAGCCTCGTGCTGCGCCTGCCGACCGAGCTGCGCCCGGCACTCCTCGAGCGGGTCCGCAACGGACTCACGGCCGACTACGAGGGGCACGTACGCGAGAAGCGCCATGGCATGGCGGCGGCACTCATGCTGTCGGTCTGGGATCTGGCCCCCGAAGCCTGGGGGCTCGGGCCGCTGCTGCGCCAGGCGCTCGACGCCGTGCTGGCGGCGCGCGGGCGCCAGCTCAAGTACGCGGCGTTTTTCCGCAGTGAGCCCGGCCTGACCCCGGCGCAGGCCGAAATCCTCGAACAGGTGCGGCCGGCGCGCGTGTATCCCGACCCGAAGCCCGGCGACGACGTCGAAACCTGGCAAATCGCGGCGCGTTTGGCCACCCCACCGGTCGTCGAAGAGCAGGTCACCCCGCTCACCGTCGACCGGGCCACCCCCAACCCGCGTCGGCCACAGTTGGAAGCCGCCCTCGCCGTCGTCGACGGCCGCGTTGCCGCCGCCGCGCGCGCCCTGCAGAAGGCCGAAGAAGACGTGCGGGCGGGCGAACTGCGCGGCGTCGACCCGAACGGCCGGTTCATGACGCTGCGGCGGCGCAAGGTGGCCGAGTTGCGCGACCGGCACGACAGCCTGGCCGAAGAAGCCGTCGAGTTGCGCCGCCAGATCGCCGAGCAGCCCGTCACCTTCCAGGCCGCCGTGCGCGGCAAGCGCCGGCTCGCCCGCGTGCGCAGCCAGGCCTCGCTCTCGCTGCGCTCCAACGCCGGCGATACGCGGCAGGCCACGGTCTCGACCGAGCAAACCATCGTCGACTTCGAACTCAAGCCCATTCGCGAATTCGGCTTCGATGGTCGGCTGCTGACCCGGCTCGACCACGAGGCCCTGAAGGCGGCCGCCGAGCGCACCCTGACCGCCAAGACCATGGCCACGATGTACCGCACGCTCGAAGAAACCGACCTCGAAGGCATGCTGGCCGACCTCACGGCGGCGCGCTCGCCCGAAGGATTGCCCTCCGACCGCGATGCCGTGTTCCGCTGGCTCCTGCTCTACGCGCCGCGCTTCATCGAGGCCGGCGAATCGCGCAAACAGGGCAACGAAGGCGGCACCGAGAGCGCGCGGTTCGAAGCGCCGACCGAGCCGCGCCTCGAATTGAACTACGATGAGAAAATCGAGGGCCCGCTGAAAGTGCGGCTGCTGGTCGGCACCGACGTGCAACGCCAGGCCGACGCCGAGTTGGCCGACCGGTTGGCCTCCCGCGACGGTCTCGCATGGAAGGTGCTGCGGCCGCTCGACGAGTTCGTGCGCGGCCAGGTCGACCTCGGACTCGACACGTTTGCCGCCCTGGCCGTGGAGCAGCGCCGTGTTCGGCAGTAGGCGCGCGGCCCGGCGGCCGGCCACGGCGTGGCGCCGGTTCGCCGCGCTCTGCGCGCTTGCCGGGATGATGCTCACGGGCGGCCTGCCCGCCGCCTGCTCGCGCGCCCCTGCGGAAAAGGCGCCGCATCCCGACCTGACGCAAGGCGGGGCCGCTCCGCCGGCGGCGCAAGCACGGACGGCACCGCCAGGTGCCTCCGCGACGCCGCCGACGGCGGCCGAGTTGCGCGTGGCAACGTCCGCGGTGGTCGACCTCGACCCCGGCCGTTTCCGCTCCGAAACCGATGCCCCGTTCGTGCTGGCGCTCTTCGAGGGCCTGCTCGTGCCGGCAGCGGGCGACGGGCCGCCGCTACCCGGCGCCGCCGAACGCTACGACGTGTCACCCGACGGGCTCACGTACACCTTCCATTTGCGGCCCAACCTGCGCTGGAGCGACGGACAGGCACTCACGGCGGCCGACTTCGTCTACAGCCTCACGCGCGTGGCCACGGGTGGCGCGGGCGCCGAGACCGCCGCATCACTGCGCCCCATCCAGGGCGTGCCGCAGGTTGCCGGTGCGTCTCCGGCCGATGCACCCCCGTTCGGCGTCACGGCGCCCGATGCCCGGACGGTACGCATCGTGCTCGCGGCCCCGGCCCCCCACTTCCCGGATTGGGTCGCGACGCCGCCGTATGCGCCGGTGCCGCGCCACGTCGTCGAAGCGCAGGGCGCGCGCTGGACGCGCCCCGAATTCATCGTCTCGAATGGTCCGTTCCGGCTCGCGGCGTTCGACCCGCAGACCGGCCTACGGCTCGTCCCGAACGACACCTACTGGGACCGCGCCGCGGTGCAATTGTCCGGTGTGACCGTGCGCTTCCTCACCGACCCGAACATGGGCCACCGCTGGTACGAGCGGGGCGAAGTCGACTGGCTCGTCCGCGCCATTCCTCGCGAGCGCGTCATCGAGGCGCTGGCCGCCGGCTCACCGCAGTTGCGCGTCGACCCCACGGCCTGCGTGTACCAGTTGTACTTCCGCCTGGATCGCACGCCGTTCGACGACGTCAACGTCCGGCGCGCGTTCGCCCTGGCCGTCGACCGCGAACGCCTGGTGGCGCACGTCCTCGGCATGGGGCAGCAGGCCGCGGCCCACTTCACGGTGCCCGGATTCGCGAGTCGGGGCTACGCCGCGCCGGCGGGCCTGCGCTTCGACCCGCCGGCTGCCGCGGCGGCGTTGGCCCAGGCCGGCTTCGGCGCCGGCGCGGGCTTCCCAGGCGTGACGCTGCGCGTGGCGTCACAGGCGGGCAACCGCGAGATCGCCGAGTTCCTCATCGACCAGTGGCAGAAGCACCTGCACGTCGCCGTCACCGTCGACTTGCAGGAGTGGGCCACGGTCAACGCCGCGGCCCGCCGCGGGGATTTCCAACTCACGGCCTTTCTCTGGTGTGCCGAGTACCTGGCGCCCGAATCGCTGCTCGACCCGTTCGTCTCGACGTCCGAGAACAACCACGCGGGCTACCGCAGCCCCGCATTTGACGATGCGTTTACGCGCGCCACGCACGAGGCCGAGCCGGCCGCCAGGCTGCGTGGCCTTGCCGAGGCCGAGGCGCGGCTGCTGGCCGATCTGCCCGCGGCCCCGCTGTTCTACGGGGTGCGCGCGCACCTCGTGCATCCAACGGTGCGGGGCTGGCAAACCAACTTGCGCGCCCTGCACCCCCTGAAGACCCTGCAGCGGCTGCCCTGAGGCCGCTCGGGCAGCGGGGGCGCTCGCCGTGCTCGTCTTCGCGCTCCGCAGGCTGGCTGCCGCCCTCCTCGTGCTGTGGGCCATCTTCACGCTGACCTTCCTGCTCATGCACGCGGCGCCCGGCGGGCCATTCGACCGCGAACGACCCCTGCCGCCCGAGGTGCGCGCCAACCTCGAACGGGTCTACGGTCTCGACGCGCCGTTGCACGTCCAGTACGGTCGCATGCTCGCGAGCGTGCTGCGGCTCGACTTCGGCGTCACGTATGCGAGCGCCGGGCAGCGCACCGTGGCCGAGAACATCGCGGCCAGTTTTCCGGTGTCGGCCGAGCTCGGGCTCTACGCGCTCCTGTTTGCGTTGCTCGTCGGCATCCCCTGCGGCGTGCTCGGGGCAGCGCATCACAATCGCTGGCCTGACCGCGTGCTGACCGGCTTCTCGCTGCTCGGGGTGGGCGTCCCGAGCATCGTGCTGGCGCCGCTGCTCATCGTCGTTTTTGGCGTCGAACTGCGCTGGCTGCCGGTCGGCGGTTGGGAGGGTTGGCAGGCGCGGGTTCTGCCGACGATCTCGCTCGGGCTCGTATATGCCGCCGTCATCGCTCGGCTTTCGCGAGGCGGCATGCTCGACGTGCTGAACCAGGACTACATTCGCGCCGCGCGGGCCCGCGGCCTCTCGGAATGGCAGGTGCTGACACGCCACGCACTGCGCGGAGGGCTGCTGCCGGTCGTCACCTACCTCGGGCCGGCGCTCGCCTCGCTGCTGACCGGGTCGGTGGTGGTCGAACGCATCTTCAACATCCCGGGAATCTCGGTCTATTTCATCGACGCGGCCGAAGCGCGCGACTACCCGATGGTCGTGGGGGTCGTTCTGCTCTACAGCGCGCTGCTCGTCGGGCTGCACCTCGTCGTCGACCTGGCCTACGCGTGGCTCGACCCACGCCAGCGGCACGCCCATGCAGCCTGACGCACACCGGCCCGCGGGGCCCACGCGCGCGGCTTGGCGGCGCTTCCGGGCGCACCGCACGGCCGTCGCCAGCGGCGTCATCCTCGCCCTCATCGCGCTGGCGGGACTCCTGGCACCGCTTCTCGCGCGCCACGTCACCCATTTCTCCGAAAGCGAGCAGCACACGGCGCTGCGGCTCATGCCGGCCGGCACCAAGGACGTGAGCCGTGACTTTCCGCGCTACGACGGCGACCGGAGCTCGTTCGCGCTGCTCGACGGTGACGGCGACGGGCTCGTCTGCTGCGCCCGAGAGCCCCTGCAACCGGCTCCGGTGCCGGGGCTGCCGTTTCTGCGCCGCTTCGCGCCCCCGCTGGCAGACGACGTCGAGGCTCGACTCGACGCCTGCGCCGCGGCGGGCCTCGACGTGCGCGACTTCCTGAGCGCCACGCTCGGCCCGCTGCGCTGCCCCGACGTCGAACGGCTCGCCGCGGCCGAGCGCTTCTTCGAGTTCCTGTTCGCGCGCCACGACGGCCGGCCGGGCGGCGCGACGGGGCCGGGGTTCGCCTTCACGCCCGCGGGCGACGGGCGCATCAGCGCTGCCGAGTTTCCGCTGGGGCAGGCCGACGCGCAGGCCGCGCTCCAGGCCCTCGGTCTGTCCGGGCCGACGGCCTTCGCGCGGCTCGACGCCGACCGCGACGGGTACGTGAGCCCCGCCGAAGTCGTGCGGGCCACACGCCCGCTGCGTCACACGGCGGAGGCCCTGGTGGCGGCCGCCGACCGCGACGGTGATCTGTGCGTCTCGCGCGCCGAATACCCGGGCGCCCCCCGGCTCGAAACCTTCTGGCTCGGCACCGACGCCCAGGGCCGCGACGTGCTGACGCGCCTCCTCTACGGTGCCCGCATCTCGCTCTTGGTCGCGCTGTGCGCCACCTTCGTGGCGTTTCTCGTGGGGGTCAGCTACGGGGCCATCGCCGGCTACGCGGGAGGGCGCATCGACGGCGTCATGATGCGCGCGGTCGACGTCCTGTACGGCCTGCCGTTCATGTTTCTGCTCATCCTGCTGCTCGTCGTGGTGGGCCGCAACCTCGTCCATCTTTTCCTGGCGCTCGGCCTGGTTCAGTGGCTGACCATGGCCCGCGTCGTGCGGGGGCAGGTGCTGGCGCTGCGCCGGCGGGCCTTCATCCTGGCCGCCGAGAGCCTGGGACTGCCGCGCCGGACCATCGTGTTCCGCCATCTGGTGCCGAACGCACTCGGCCCGGTGCTGGCCTACGCGGCGCTCATGGTGCCGGGCGTCATCGTCGAGGAGGCCTTCCTGTCGTTTCTGGGTCTCGGCGTTGCCCCGCCGCACGCCTCATGGGGCGTGCTCATCGCCGAAGGCGCCGCCCGCATGGAAACCCACCCCTGGCTCATCGTGTGGCCCGCCGTGGCGCTCCTCGTGACCTTGTACGCCCTCAACTTTCTCGCCGAGGGCTTGCGTGACGCGCTCGACCCGCGCACGGAGCGGCGCCCATGAGCGCTCCGGCCCCCGCCCCGCTGCTCGATGTCGCCAACCTGCGGGTGGCGTTTGCCGGCCGCCCGCCGGCAGTGGCCGTCGACGGCCTCGACCTGCGCATCGAACCGGCCGAAACGCTTGCGCTCGTCGGGGAAAGCGGCAGCGGCAAGAGCGCCACGGCGCTGGCGTTGATGGGGCTCGTCGGCCCGCCGCGGGCGACGGTCACGGCCGAGCGCTGGCGTTTCGGCGCCGTCGACCTCGTCGGGGCCGCGCCAGCCGGCTTCCGCCGCCTGCGTGGCCGGGGACTCGGGCTGGTGTTCCAGGATCCGCACGGCGCCTTGAATCCCTACCGCACCGTGGGCCAGCACGTCCGGGAGGCCCTGACCCTGGCCGGGTTGTCCGGGCGCCGGGCCCTGGCCGTGCCGACGTTGCAGGCGCTGGCCCAAGTCGGGCTCACCGCCGGCGCTCGCGTGGCCCGGCTCTACCCGCACGAACTCTCGGGCGGCATGGCGCAGCGCGTGGCGCTGGCCCTGGCGCTCGTGCCGGAGCCCGCGCTGCTCATCGCCGACGAGCCGACCTCCGCGCTCGATGTCACGGTGCAGGCGCAGATCGCCGCCCTGCTCGTGCGCCTGCAACGCCAACGCCGTTTCGGCATGTTGCTCATCAGCCACGACCTCGGCGTCGTGGCGGGGCTCGCCGACCGCGTCCTGGTCCTCTACGCGGGGCGGGCGGCCGAGGAAGGACCGGCCGCGGCGGTGTTCGCGCGCCCCGCCCACCCGTACACGGCGCAGCTGCTCGCGGCCGTGCCCGATCCGCGCCGGCGGAGCGCGCCGCGGCCCATTGCGGGGTGGCCGCCGCCCCCCGACGCCCTGCCACCCGGCTGCGCGTTTGCGCCACGCTGCGGGCTCGCCCGCGCCGCC